>CAYUFY010000071.1:0-17665 GCA_964443795.1 uncultured Anaerolineales bacterium
CATGCACCACCACCCCCGGCAACATGAGGAGCGAGTACACCGCCAAAGCCATATCATCGTGCCGAAAGATGAGCAGGCCCAGCCCCTGCAAGTGCCGGTGCATCCAGCGCTCCAACACCACCAACGGGATCAGGCTGAGGAGGAGCCAGAGCCAAGAAGCGAGTAGAACCATTGTAATAACAAACCGCAAATTCCAAACTTCAAAAAGCTGGGGCGAAGTTTGGAATTTATGGTTGGAAACTTGAAGTTTTCAACGAGCCGCGGCTTGGACGATGGTCGCAAATTCCTGAGGCTTGAGACTCGCACCGCCCACCAGCGCGCCATCAATATCGGGTTGGGCCATGAGGTCGGCGGCGTTGGCGGCGGTGACCGAGCCGCCATATTGCACCCGCACCGTATCCGCCAGCGCGGCGGAATAAAGTTCGGCGAGCGCGCCCCGGATGTGTAGCCCGATGACGGCGTTCGCACCCGCCGGGGTGGCGGCTTTCCCGGTGCCAATGGCCCACACCGGCTCGTAGGCGAGGATGGTTTTGAGCGCGTCGTCGAGCGACAGCCCGGCATAGGCCGCGCGCGTTTGGCGGGTCACCACTTCGGCGGTGCGGCTGGCTTCGTTCTCAGAGAGGTTTTCGCCCACACAGATGATGGGGATGAGGCCATGCGCGAGAGCCGCTTTCACTTTCTTGTTCACATTCTCGTCGGTCTCGCCAAAGTATTGCCGCCGCTCGGAATGGCCGAGGATGACATACTGGCACAGCCCGACCAGCATGGGCGGCGCGACTTCGCCGGTGAACGCGCCGGATTTTTCCCAGTGCATGTTCTGCGCCCCGAGGCCCAGCCCGGTGTCCTTGATGACCGACGCCACCAGCGGGAGCGCGAGAAACGGCGGGCACAGCACCCGCTCGACCGCCGGGAATGGTTCGAGTAAAGCCGCGACTTCCCGGGCCAGGTCAATCGCCTCGCCCGGAGTCTTATTCATCTTCCAGTTGCCAGCCACGACCGGTTTGCGCACACGACCTCCTGGGGTTAGACCGTGAAATAGATCCGAAAGACCATGCGCCCGAGGCAGAGTTCATCGCCATCATTGAGCACAATGGGGATTTCGGGGCGAAGTTTTTCGCCATTGACCCGACTGCCATTGGAGCTATTCAGGTCGGTATAAAACAAAAAGGTGTTCTCAAACCGCAAGACCCCGTGCCGCCGCGACACCCCCTGCTCCATGCTCCGGTGCTCCGCCAAGTCGAGGTCGGGCACAAAGGGTTTGGTCGGCTCCGACCGCCCGAGCCAGTATTCAGTTTTGCCGCTGAGAAAAAACAATTGCCCGCTGGGTTGCAACACCAGCATGATCGAAATATCCTGGCCAAAAAGCCCCTCGGATGAAAGCACTTTGGTGCTATCCGAGTCGAGCGAGGCGGAGTCCAAGATGGTGGTGGGCGGTTCTGGCGTTTTACCCGACCACGGCAAGTCGGTGGGCAACGGCGGCTCGGGCCACGGTATATCAAAGGGGTCCGGCGCGGGCGGCGGGGATACCGGCACACCTCGCGGTGGGGTCATCCGAATGGGCGCGGTCAGCGGGCGTGGGGGCGCCACCGCTTGCTGAAAGGCGGTCACTAAGTCGGTGATATTCGGGAAACGCGCCGCCGGGGTTTTGGCCAGCGCGCGCAAAATCACATCATCCAGCAGAGGCGGGAGGTCTGGCTTGAGGGCGCTGGGGCGCGGCGGTGTGGTCTGCGCCTGTTGTTGCATAACGGCCAGCCCAGTGGCCCCCGTAAACGGCAACTGCCCGGTGGACATCTGGAACGTCAGCACGCCGAGGGCATATTGGTCGCTGAGTGCATCCGGGTCACTCACCCCCCCAGCTTGCTCCGGGCTGAGATAATCAGCAGACCGGATGACCAGACGGCGCACGGGGTCGGAGGCCTCGTCTGGCTGAAGGCGCGCCAGACTGAAATCGGTGAGCGAGACATCGCCATGCGCTTCAATCAGAACATTCGAGGGCCTGAGGTCGCGATGGGTGACGCCCTGCCCGTGGGCATAGGTGAGCGCCGAGCCGATGGCGCCGAGAATGCGCGCCACTTCGGCCAATGGCATGGCGCCTTGCGTCAGCCGCACGGTCAGCGGCTCGCATTCGAGATATTTCATGACCAGATAGGGCAGGCCCTCATGCTCGGCGAAGTCGTACACCGGAACAATGTTGGGGTGGTTAAGTTTGGCGACCACCACCGCTTCACGGCGGAACATCTCCACGAAGGGGAGCTGATCCTGAAGAAACGGGTTCAAAATCTTAATGGCCACATAGCGTTGCAAGGCGGCATGATGCGCCTTGAACACGGTGGTCATCTCACCCGGCCCCAGTTGTTCCACCAGGCGATACGCGCCGACGGTTTCGCCAACAGCAAAGGGCATATTATTTATCCTGCAACGCGGCCAACCCGGGCAACACTTTGCCCTCCAGCATTTCGAGACTCGCGCCGCCGCCGGTGGAGATGTGACTCATCCGGTCAGTGAGACCAGCTTGTTCGACGGCGGCCACGGATTCACCGCCGCCGATAACGGTGGTCGCCCCACATTCGGCGACGAGTTTGGCGACCGCATTGGTGCCAACCGCAAACGCGGGGAACTCGAACACGCCCATCGGGCCGTTCCACACGACTAACGCCGCGCCCGCGAGGGCCGCGCCAAACGCCGCCACGGTCTGTGGACCAATGTCGAGGAGACGCCATCCGGCGGGGACGCCATCTTTCACGTTAATGGTTTGGGATTGCGCGCCCGCGTCGAACTTGTCGCCCAGCACCGCGTCCACCGGCAACACCAACTTATCGCCCGCGCGGGCGAGGAGGGCACGGGCGGTGGCGAGGCTCGCATCTTCTACCAGCGAGTCGGCCATTTCGATTCCCTGCGCTTTGAAAAAGGTATTGGCCATCCCCCCGCCGATGAGCACTCGATCCGCTTGGTTGAGCAGATTTTCAATCACGCCAATCTTGTCGGAGATTTTTGCGCCGCCGAGGATGGCGACATACGGATGTTTGGGATTGCTCACCGCCTGGCCGAGATACTCAATTTCTTTTTCCATGAGCAGGCCGGCGACCGCGGGTAGATATTGGGCGATGCCCTCGGTGGAGGCGTGCGCGCGATGCGCCGAGCCAAAAGCGTCATTCACATACACATCGGCCAACACCGAGAGCTTTTGGGCGAAGGCCGGATCGTTCTTCTCTTCTTCGGGATGGAAGCGGACGTTTTCGAGGAGGACGACATCCCCCGCACTCATCTCGGCGACGGCGTTTTCGGCGGCCACGCCGACACAGTCGCCCGCCAGGGGAACCGCTATCCCCAGCAGTTCCGCCAACCGCGCGGCCGCCGGGGCCAGGGAATACTTGGGGTCGGGGCCGCCTTTGGGCCGCCCGAGGTGCGAGGCCAGCACCACCCGCGCGCCCGCGTCGCGCAAATACTTAATCGTCGGCAAAGCCGCGCGGATGCGCGTATCGTCGGTCACTTTTCCGTCCTTAAGCGGGACGTTGAAATCCACACGGACGAACACGCGTTTGCCTTGGAAGTCGAGGTCACGGAGAGTCTTTTTATTCATAGCGAGTTGACCGGCTGAGGGTAATTAGTAAATGGTAATTGCCATTCACTAATTACAATTTGCCGGCCATCATCGCCGCCAGGTCGGCCACCCGGCAGGCATAGCCCCACTCGTTGTCGTACCACGCCACCACTTTGACCAGGTTGCCGAGCACCAGCGTATCCATGGCGCTAAAGACCGAGGAGTAGTTGGTGCCTTTGAGGTCCATCGAAACCAGCGCCTCGTCGGTGACATCCAAGATGCCTTTCATTGAGCCATTGGCATATTCCAGCATCGCGGCGCGAATTTCGTCTTTGGTGGCTTCTTTGTTAAGTATGGCGGTGAAGTCAATCACCGACACGGTGGGGGTGGGCACGCGGAAGGCCATGCCGCCAAACTTGCCTTTGAGTTCGGGGATGACGAGGCCCACGGCCTTGGCCGCGCCCGTCTCGGAGGGGACGATGTTCTGGGCGGCGGCGCGGGCATCGCGGACATCTTTCGCGCCCACGTCCTGCAGTTTCTGCGAGTTGGTATAGGCATGCACCGTGGTGAGCAAGCCCTTCTCAATGCCGAATTTGTCGTTGAGAACTTTGGCCACGGGCGCGAGGCCGTTGGTGGTACAGGAGGCGTTGGAGACGATGTGATGTTTGGCCGGATCGTACTTCTCGTCGTTCACGCCGAGCACAACGGTCAGGTCTTCGTTCTTGGCCGGCGCAGAGATGATGACTTTCTTGGCCCCGCCGGACTCGATGTGCGCTTTGGCTTTCGTGGCATCGGTGAACAAGCCCGTGGCTTCGATGACGATATCCACGCCCATGTCTTTCCACTTGATGGCGCCGGGGTCACGCTCAGCAGTGACGGTGATGGTCTGACCATCCACCACCAAATGCCCGTCTTTGACTTCCACCGTGCCGGGGTATTGGCCGTAAGTGGAGTCATATTTGAACAGATGCGCGTTGGTCGCGGCGTCAAACAGGTCGTTGACGGCGACAACCGTGAGCGCCTCGGGGTGACGCTCTTTGATGGTGCGCAAAACCTGCCGCCCAATGCGGCCAAAGCCGTTGATACCGATTTTTGTAGTCATGGTTGCTCCTTGTGAATGCGAGTACCGAGTCCGGGGGTTACCATTCCGACTCAAATACTCGATAAGTTTTGGGACTAGGATAACTCTCCAAGGTAAGTTGGGTTCAAGAGATTAATTACCGCGTTAGCCAGTTTGGTCGTGTCGTGCCGCCACGGGCGCTCCGCGTCCACCAAGTCCGTCAGGATGAGACGCCGTCGGCCATTGACCGGCGGGTCCAGCCGCACCCATTGCAATTTGGTGGACATGGGGCCGGTTTGCCGGGAGTTGGCCAGCACCAACTGAAACAAATCTGGCCCGGTGTGTTGCTCGATTGCGATCACATGGTCCAGCACCGAATAGCCATCGGTCTCGCCGGGTTGGGTGGCCGTATTGCACACATACACTTTCACGGCGCGACTGGCGCGGATGGCCTCGGTCAAATCGCGCACGAGCAAATTCGGCAACAGACTGGTATAGAGACTGCCGGGGCCAAGCACAATTAAATCGGCCTCCAGCAACGCCCGAATCACACCGGGATAGGCGGGCGCGTCGGCGGGTTCCAGGTACACCCGGCGGATGTCGCCGGGGGTCAGGGTGATCTGACTTTCACCGCTTACCCGACTGACCCGCTCGGTTTCATCCACAAGTTCGCCAATCAAGGTCACATCGCGCAAGGTGGAGGGCAAAACCTGGCCTTGCACAGCCAAGACCCGGCTCGATTCTAAAAGGGCTTGCTCAAAACTGCCAGTGACTTCCGACATGGCGGTGATGAACAAATTGCCAAAGGAGTGGCCGCCTAAATCCTGGTCGGAGCCAAACCGATATTGAAAGAGCTGGGTGGTGAGGGCTTCGTCGTCCGCCAGGGCCGCGATGCAGTTGCGGAAATCGCCCGGGGGCAGGACCCCTAGCGAGCGGCGCAACCGCCCCGAGGAGCCGCCATCATCGGCCACGGTCACCACCGCCGTCAGGTTAGTCGTGTGCGCTTTCAAACCGCGCAGGAGGATCGAAAGTCCCGTGCCGCCGCCAATCGCCACAATCTTGGGGCCACGCCCGCGCCGCTGGTAGGCGCTCACCGCATCGGCCACGTTCTGGCCGGGGCGCACAAACGGTGCGAGCAGGGTGCGGTTAAGCATCGCCACCGCCACCAGCATCACCCCAATCCCCACGCCGCCAAATAACATCGCTCGCCACAAGCGCGGGATAAATTGTAATGTGGCAGATGTGAGAAAAGCGGGCGCGAGACCGTTGCGATACAAATCCACCAACACATACGCCAGCCCGAAGCCAGTGAACATGCCGCCCATCAGCAACAAAACCAGCCAGCGCTTGACCCCCAGGCCCGGGATCAGCCAACGCCATTGGGAACGGAGGGCCTGCCAAGCCGCCAAGAGTGAGTGCCAACGATGCATAAGCGTACCGTGCGGATGATAGCAGAGAAAAGAACAATTCCCAAATCGGAGGATTCAAAATTTAAAATTTTAATTTGGCCGCCCCCCGGCTCTCGCTTATAATCGCTAATCAAATCAATTTGGAGACACGCTATGCCGACTCATAAACTGGTCCTGCTCCGCCACGGTCAAAGCACCTGGAATTTGGAGAACCGTTTTACGGGCTGGACCGATGTGGACTTGACGGAACAAGGACGGGCTGAAGCGCGGGCCGCCGGGCAAACCCTGCGCGACAACGGTTTTACCTTTGACCTGGCCTACACCTCAGTGCTTAAGCGCGCCATCAAAACCCTGTGGCTGGTAATGGAGACCATGGAACTGGAATGGATCCCGGTAACTCGCGCGTGGCAACTCAACGAACGCCACTACGGCGCCTTGCAAGGCCTTAACAAAGCCGAGATGGCCACGCAATATGGCGAGGCGCAAGTGAAGATTTGGCGACGCTCGTACGATGTGCCGCCCCCGGCGCTGGAACTGGACGACGAGCGGCATCCGCGCTTTGACCGGCGGTACGCGGCCCTCGCGGCCGAGGCGTTGCCCTGCACGGAATCGCTGAAAAAGACGGTGGCGCGCATGCTCCCCTATTGGCACACTACCCTCGCCCCCATCGTGCAATCCGGCCAGCGCCTGCTCATTGCCGCGCACGGCAACAGCATTCGCGCGCTCGTCAAATATCTCGACAACATTTCCGAAGCCGACATCCCCGAGCTTAATATCCCGACCGGTATCCCGCTGGTGTACGAATTGGATGACCATCTCCAGCCGCTCACCCATTACTATCTCGGGGATGAGGCCGCCATCAAGCAGGCCGCGGCGGCGGTGGCCGCACAGGGCAAGGCCAAATAAGTGGGCGTCACTTTGGTCGAGCTTATCCCCATCCTGCAAATCGCCGTCGGGCCAGTAATTCTGATCTCGGGTTTTGGCTTGCTCTTGCTTTCGATGACCAATCGCTACGGGCGGGTGATTGACCGCGCGCGCGAACTCATCCAGGACTTGCGGCGCGATGGCGAAACCGAGCGGGTGCGCTTGCTGGCCGAAGTGCAATTGCTCTACCGACGCGCGCGGGTAATCCGCGTGACGATTTTCTTCGCCATTGGCAGTGTAATCTTGGCGGCGACATTGATCATCACCCTCTTCCTCACCGCCCTATTCAAATGGGAAATCGCCCTGTTGATCAGCTTGATTTTCATCCTGTGCATGGCCTCGCTGATGGTTTCCCTCGGGCTGTTTATTTACGATATCCAGCTCTCACTCTCCGCCTTGAAACTCGAGGTGGAATCGATAACGAAAGGCTGACACCATGTGTCGAAGCATTAAACAACTGCGCCGCCCGGCCACTGAGCCTCGCCCCACGCCGGCCGAGATTGAAGCCGCCGCCCGGCAATTTGTCCGCAAAGTCAGCGGCTACCGTGAACCTTCGCGGGCCAATACCGCCGCGTTTAATCAAGCCGTGCTTGAAATCAGCGCAAGCACCCGCGCCCTGCTGGAAAAATTACAAACCACATGACATCGCCCACGAATTACAACGCCATTGCCCCGAATTACAGCGGACGTTACGCGCAAAACCCCCTGGCCGGGGTCGCGCGCGAGTTGCGCCGCCTGCTCGACCAGACCCACGCGCAAACTGTGCTGGAGGTCGGATGCGGCACCGGGCGCTGGGTCGGCGAATTCGGCCCGGGCGCGCGGCAGATGGTGGGGCTGGATTACTCGCTCGGAATGTTGCGGCAGGCCCGCGCGGAAGTGGGCGCGGCCCGCTGGGTCAACGGCGATGCCAATCATTTGCCTTTCCCGGCGGGGCATTTCGATGCCGTGCTCTCCATCAACGCTCTGCACCATTATCGCGACCAGCGCGCGTTCATCACCGAGGCCCGGCGGCTTGCTCGCCATTGTCAATCTCGACCCGCACATCGGCCACACCCGCTGGTATTTGTATGAATACTTCGAGGGCGTGCTGGCCGCCGACCTCCAACGCTTTCCTTCCAGCGGCACGCTGGCCGATTGGATGCTCGCCACGGGCTTTGATCGGCTGGAGTGGCGGGTGGCTGAACACATTTATCAAGAATTCACCGGGCGCGCGGTGTTCGATAACCACTTTACCCAAAAACATGGCTCCTCTCAGTTGGCGAATCTCAGTGAGGAGGCTTATGCCGCTGGCCTCAATCGCCTTCACGCCACCATCGCCGACGCGGAAGCGGGCGGCCAAAACCACACCTTTGTCACCGACCAAAACCTTTACCTGTTGGCCGGGTGGCTGAACCAATAACCCACGTAGGAGAATCTCATGCAACCCAAATCCGATTCCCCCTTTGCCACAGTCATTGGCTTGGGGGCCTTAAAAAGCGAACATACCCCCAAAGGCGTGGGGCGTTGGTTCAACCTCATCTTTGGCGCAGGGTGCGCCCTCATGGGGCCGGGCAGTTTGGTGCTGGCTTTGGCGCTCGGCTACGATGCCTACACCCGGCATGGCCTTGCGCGGGTGGACAACGCCATTTTCCCCCCATTAATCGTGGGAGCCATTGGGTTCGGGTTAGGCGCGCTCATTTTGTGGGAAGCCTGGAATAATTGGGGTATCCAAGCCAATTTGTATGAGCATGGCTTCGCCTATTACAGCCGCAAGGGTTTGCAACCCGTGCGCTGGGACCAAGTGGAAGCGGTATGGCAGGCCATCACCAAGCATTACCGCAACGGGGTATACACCGGCACCACCTATATTTACACGGTCAAGACCACTGACAATCGCAAGTTAGTTCTCGACAACAAATTGCCTAGAATTGAAGAACTAGGCAAGGCGGTTCAAGCCAGTGTCACCGATGTGCTCTGGCCGAAGTACATCGCCACCCTGCAAGCCGGACAAAAACTCACCTTTGGCCCGCTGGCTTTAGACTCCACCAGTATTTATTCCGGCAACAAAGTCTTGCGGTGGGATGAAATTGAAAGCATCAAACTGCAACAAGGCAACCTCTCGGTGAAAAAGAAAAACGGCGGCTGGTTTAATTGGGCCTCCGCCTCGGTGCCACAGATTCCCAATTTCTATATTTTCTACAATCTGGTCAGTCGGTTTGCTAAAATGGAGTGAACCTTTAATTTTGGGATTGACAATTGGGTTTTGGGAATTTGAATTTGAGCCGGCCAGCATATAAATGACTCGTATCTACGCTCTCGTCAATCAAAAAGGCGGGGTGGGCAAAACCACCACCGCCGTTAATCTCGCCGCTTTTCTCTCGGCCAACGGCCAACGCATCTTGCTGGTGGACCTGGACCCGCAGGCCAATGCCACTTCGTCGGTGGGCGTGGATAAAAACAAAGTGGCGGGCAGTGTGTACGATTCACTGGTAAATGACGCCCCCCCCGAAGAGAATGTCCTGCACAGCCCGCAACTGCAACTAGCCTTGTTGCCCTCTGCCCCCGCCCTGGCCGGCGCCGAGGTGGAGATGGTTTCGATGCTCGCGCGCGAAAACCAGTTGCGCAAAGCGCTCGAAACGATCGAAAGCCACTACGATTACATTTTGATTGATTGTCCGCCCTCGCTGGGTCTGCTGACCCTCAACGGTTTGGTGGCGGCCCGCAACGGCGTCATCATCCCTGTCCAGTGCGAATACCTGGCCCTCGAAGGCTTGAGCCAGTTGACCAACACCATCACCCGCGTGCGGTCGGCGCTTAACCCCAACCTGGAAATCCGGGGCCTGGTGATGACCATGTTCGACGGGCGGCTCAGCCTGGCCCAGCAAGTGGTGCTCGAAGTGCAAAAACACTTCCCGGGCAAAGTTTTCAAAGCCATCATCCCGCGCAGTATCCGGCTCGCCGAAGCCCCCTCGCACGGGGTGCCCATCTCAATTTATTCCCCGACCTCCACCGGCGG
Source organism: uncultured Anaerolineales bacterium (assembly GCA_964443795.1). Lineage (GTDB taxonomy): Bacteria > Chloroflexota > Anaerolineae > Anaerolineales > UBA6663 > DATDRS01. Next base: position 9,930 of record CAYUFY010000071.1, read on the forward strand.
ACAGGCCTACAAAGCGCTGGCCGATGAATTAGTCAAAGGCGACTTAAAAAACAAGGAAGAAGGAAGCCGGAAGTAGGAAGTAGGCGCGCCCTTCTTCCTGCTTCCTACTTCCTCACGGTCTGCTTATGCCTCCCTCTAAACGCGGCCTCGGGCGTGGCCTGGACGCCCTCATCCCCTCGGCCGATACCGAAGCCAAAGCGGGCGTCAAGCACATCGCGCCCGCAACCATCGGGCGCAACCCACGCCAGCCCCGCACCCGCTTCGACCCCACCCAACTGGAAGAGTTAGCCAATTCCATCCGCGAGCACGGCGTCATTCAGCCGCTCATCGTGGCCGAGACCGCCCAGGCGGGACGCTATGTCCTCATCGCCGGTGAACGCCGGCTCGAAGCCTCCAAACTCGCGGGCCTCAGTCTCGTCCCGGTCATCATCCGCGAGGCCACCGACCAACAAATGTTGGAAGTCGCGCTCATCGAAAACATTCAGCGCGCCGACCTCGACGCGTTTGAAACCGCGCTGGCCTACAAGCATCTCGCCGATGACTTCAATCTATCACATGAAGAAATCGCCCAGCGGGTGGGCAAAAAGCGGGTCAGTGTCACCAACACCCTCCGCCTGCTCAAACTGCCCCAGAAAATTTTGGATGCGCTGGCCGAAGGCCAGGTGACCGAGGGGCATGCCCGCGCGCTACTGGCCCTGCCCAACCCGCAATCGCAAGGCAGTGCCTTGACCACGGTGATGAACAAAGGGTTGAGCGTCCGGCAAACTGAAGAATACGTGCGTAAATTGCAGGGTCAACGCGAAGCCAAACCGGCCACGCGTAACACCACCCGGCACGCCGAAGCGGATGCGCTGGCCAATAAATTCCGCGCCGTGCTCGGCACCAAAGTCACGCTCAAACGCGGGCGCAAGGGTGGGCAAATTATTATTCACTATTATTCGGACGAAGAGTTGAACGCGGTGGCGGATGTGATTTTAAAAAAATAGAGACGCGCCAGAGCGCGTCTCCACGGGGATAATCCGACGGGGGGCTGGCCCCTATGAGTTAGGCGCAACCGCAAACTCGGGCAGGTGGGCCGTTAGGTGGGTCAGGAGGGCGTCAAAGTCCGCGGGGGTCAATTCGGCGCCGATGTCCCAGCGCGCATGTTCGGCGGTCAGGTAGATCGCCTCGCGCCCGCCCAGTGGGATTTTGCCCTGACCAGCCAGTGGGCGCAGATCATAAAACGGGAAACGCGCTTCGGTCTCTTTGGCTTGTGACGGCGGGAAAAAAGCGTACAGGATAATGGCGGCTTCGCCTTGCACCAAGCGCAGGGCAAAACAAAAATGGCCGTTGGGCACCCGCCCCCCACGTCGCCCGCGAATTTCGAAACGCCAGCGCCAATGGTTAACCTTTTGGGTCAAGTCAAAGGGCGTGACGCCGGTTTTCTCGTGCATGGTCAGGCGGCCACTTGCAAGTCGGATCGCGCGCCCGCTGGGCCAGCGCGCGATTAATTGTTGCTCCCCCCAGGCCGCCAGCGGTTGCGCCGCGAAGAGCGCCACCAAAAACAGAATGAGATAGCCGACCCCCACGACCGAACCAAAGATTAGATTACCCAACCCCAAGCCGATAAAAAAAATCGCGCCAATGGCCCCGAACCACAACCCTAGGGTCGCCAAGCGCAAGCCAGTATGATACCGATCAGCCTGTAATTGCTGTTCAATCATCGGCCCATCCTCACCCTGCGGCGCTGACCGTCGCCGCCAGCAGGTCATCTAAAATCTGCGCGCCCGTGCGCCCGGTTTTATTGGAAACAGCCTGAGCCAGGTCGAGGCGGAACTGAGCCAGCAGGTCGCCACTGGCGGTGTTAGTGGATAGGAGGAGCGCGCGCAGGCCATTGGCAATGGCGTACCGAGGTTCAGCGCGGTCCAAGTCCTCGTAGAAAAAGGACGAACTGGCAAACATCCGTTGCCGGTAGAACTGGGCGAGCAGAAGCGTCAGCAAGCCACTGGCCTGGTCACTGGAGAGCCGGGTCAATTCAAATTCATTTAAGAATTCGGCGTCAGTCAATTGGCCCAGACGCACCCGGTAATACGCTTCCCGCAAGGTCCACGGGTCCACCGCGAGAGCGCGGGAAAAATCAACGTAGATATCGTCAATCTGGTCGGCAAGGTGTTCCAGGGCGCGGCGCAGGCCGGCCTTCCAACGTGAATCGCCCACCGTGCATTCGCACCCCTGGAACCAGCGGCTCAGGCCGTGGGGGCAACTCCACGCGGAGTTGGAGATAATTTCAATTTCCTTCTGCGGGGGGTTATCGCGCAAATCGCGGGCGAGGGTGGTCACTTCGTAGCCCACTGCGCCCGCCTCGTATTCAAGCAACCAGTGGAGGAAATGTTCTTCGCCTCCAAAGTGATACCCAAAGGTTTCGCCATCGAGCGCGAGCAATAACAAGCGGCCATAGTTGCGCTTGAGCGGCCCCAAGGTACTGCGCGCCCACCGCCCCGCCCCGCCCAACGATTCGATACTGAAGGCCAGTTGGATGGAGTGGTAATCGTCGCGCACATATACCGCCAACTGCTGGCCGGAGGGCAACTTCACCCAGTAAGGCCCGGCGCCCGCGTCCGCGCCCCGGGTTTGGCCTTGCGCCAGAACGGTAAATTGCACGCCGTTGTCATACAGCACTTGCAGGGTTTCCAAATCCACCGCCATCTCAGGAAGCCACATGCCGGTGGCCGCGCGGCCAAAGCGATGTTGAAAAGCCATCTGCCCCCACCGCACTTGCAATTGCTTGTCGCGGCGTTTGGTGTTTAAGGGAAGAATGGTGTGATGCAACGGCTGGGCCAGACCATTGCCCGCGCCCCATTGCGCCTGATGACTCTGATCGGCGGCCACCATGCGGGCGTGCGTCGCCGGGGCGTTTTTTTCCAACCAGCGCCCGAGCGTCGCGCCCATATTGAAGGAGAGTTTATCAAAGTTGCCGACCGTGGCATTGGGGGAATAACACAATTGCTCGGCTTTGACATTAAAGTTGCGGTAGGGGGCCGCCTCCGGCTCATCGGGGACTTCGTCATCGGCAAAGGGGTTGCCCCGGGGAGGTTGGTAAAAATTGGTGTGGACGCACAGGTAGTTATTGGTCATGGGATGAGTGATGAAATGGGGTGGGCTAGGGTGGAAGCCCGCCCGGTGAGATCAGCTTATATGGTTTTGGTTAGCGCCCATACAAATTAGTCAAGTCTCCCAACCGGTCGAGAATGGGTTCAGTCAATTGGCCCTCTTGCAATCGCCATTGCCAATTGCCTCCGGTGGTGCCGGGCAAATTCATGCGCGCCTCACCGCCCAAGCTCAGAATATCCTGAAGCGGGATGACCGCCAGATCGGCCACCGACGAGAACGCCAAACGGATCATATCCCAACTGATATCGTGTCCATCCCGGCCCAGGTAGCGGCGCACGAAATCGCGCTCGACTTCGGAAATGGACAGATACCACCCGCGGGTGGTGTCGTTATCGTGAGTGCCCGTGTAGACGACGGTGTTGTGGGTGTCATAGTTGTGCGGCAAAAAGCGATCTTCAGTCGCCCCGCCAAACGCAAATTGGAGGATGCGCATGCCCGGGAAATTAAAATCGTCGCGTAAGGCCTCCACTTCAGGGGTGATGACCCCGAGGTCTTCAGCGATGAGGGGCAGATCGCCCAAGCCCGCGCGGAGCGTTTGCAGAAAATCGGCGCCCGGGCCTTTCACCCATTGCCCTTCTTCAGCGGTGGGGTTACCCGCTGGGACTTCCCAATAGGCTTCGAAACCGCGAAAGTGGTCGAGGCGGATCAAGTCCACCTGGCCCAGGGCCGCGCGCATGCGTTCAATCCACCAAGCATAGCCAGTGCGTTTCAGTTCCGGCCAGTCATACAAGGGGTTACCCCACAGTTGGCCGGTTTTGCTAAAGTAATCCGGCGGCACCCCGGCCACCGCCAGGGGTTGGCGTTGAGCATCGAGAAGAAAATGTTCGGGGTGAGCCCAAACATCGGAAGAATCGGAAGACACAAAAATGGGCACGTCCCCAATGAGCTTGATCTTTTTAGTCTGGGCGTACGCGCGCAAGGCCTGCCACTGGCGAAAGAAGAGGAACTGGCGAAAGCGATGTTCCTCGGCGGCGAGGCGCATGGTTTCGCGCGCCGTGGTGAGGGCGGTCGGTTCACGCACGATTAAAGCCCGCTCCCAGGTTAACCAGCTTTCGCCGCCCCGCGCGTCTTTGAGCGCCATAAAGAGGCCAAAATCGTCGAGCCAACTGGCTTTTTCAGCGCGGAAGGTTTCAAATTCGGCTCTGAGTTTCGGCGCGGCCCCTGCCTGAAAATTTTTCCAGGCGCGTTGCAGGAGTTTGATTTTGTAGGTGATGACCGGGCCATAGTCAACATGGTCACGCAGGAAGAGGGGTGGGTTAAGGTCGGCCGGTTTAAGCAGGCCGTCCTTGACCAGCGCCTCGGGGCTGATGAGATATGGATTGCCAGCCAAAGCGGAAAAACATTGATAGGGAGAATCGGCGTACCCGGTGGGGCCAAGCGGCAGAATTTGCCACCACTTTTGTCCGGCGCGGGCCAAGGCGTCTATCCAGCCATAGGCCGCCGCGCCCAGGTCGCCGATCCCGTGCGGGCCGGGCAGTGAGGTGGGGTGAAGGAGCACGCCCGCCGCTCGGGGGCTGGGTGGCGCGGCGGGCGCAGGCGAGGGTGGATTAGTCATCGGGGTTCATTCGGTGGGAACAGTTGGGTGGTCCGCACCAATTGGCCGCCATCGGGCACGCCCTGCGGTGAGAAATGCCGGGGTTGCACATCCGGCCCGATCGTGGCCCCCCGCCCAACCACGGCGCCCGTCGGGATTTGCGCTTTCTTGCCGACGGTGGTGATGCCCAGATCAGAAGCGTTCGGGTCAATACGGCCCACATGGGCGTTGTGGCCCACGGTCACTTCCTTATCAATAATGGCGCGTTGCACGACGGCTTTGGCTTCGATATAACTGCCCGAAAAAACGATGGAGTCTTCGACGATGGCATCGGGGCCAACATAAACGCCGGGGGAAAGGACCGAGCGTTTGACCACCGCGCCTTCGGCGATTTCAGAGCCATCGGCGATGAGGCTGTTTTCGACCACCGCGCCCGACCGGATGTAAACGGGCGGGCGTTCTTCCGAACGGGTATGCACGATCCAACCGCGCTCTTTGAGGTCAAAGGCGGGGCGCTCTTGCAACATATCCATGTGGGCGCGCCAATAGGAGTCAACGGTTCCGACATCCACCCAATAGCCAGTATGGGGATAGGCAAAAACGCGCATATTGCGCGCGACCATTTGGGGGATGATGTCTTTGCCAAAATCATGGCCCGAATCCGGGTTGCGCGCATCTTCCAACAAGAGTTTGTCCAACACATCCAGCGTAAAAACGTAAATCCCCATCGAGACCAAAGTCCCCGGGGGGTCTTTGGGTTTTTCCACAAACTGGGTCACGCGGAAGTTGTTATCCGTGGCGAGCACGCCCATCCGGGTGGCTTCGTCCCGCGAGACTCGCAAAGTGGCAATCGTTAAATCAGCCTGATGGTCAGCATGAAAAGTGATCATCGTGCTGTAGTCCATCTTGTAGATGTGATCGCCAGAGAGGATCAGCACCAAGTCGGGGGAGGTGTCTTTGAGAAAGGAGAAGTTCTGCTGGATCGCGTCGGCGGTGCCGGCATACCAGTCGGTATCGGCCCGGCCCTTATAGGGTTGAAACAGGCGGATGCCGCCGGTAAACCCGCGGTCGAGGTCCCAGGGCCGCCCGGCGCTAATGTGCTCATTGAGTGAGTGGGGCCGGTATTGGGTCAGGAGCATTACATCAAACAAGCCAGAATTGACGCAATTAGACAGCGCGAAATCAATGATGCGGTATTTACCAGCAAACGGCACGGCGGGTTTGGCGCGTTTGGCGGTTAACACACCCAACCGTGAACCTTCTCCACCGGCAAGAATAACGACGCGGGTTTTCATATCTGGGGGAGGCCAGTCGTAGGCTGGCCCGGCTCCTTTGCTCAAATTAACTCTGAGGTGAATTATAGTGCGAATTAGGAAAAATTCATCAGGCAAATAATCACGGTCAGAGTAAAATAGACGCATGTCTCTGTCATTCAACGGTTTGGCGGCCATCCTGTGTTTGATGGCCAGCAGTGCCAGCCTGGTGGCGCTCGCGGTGTGGCACCGGCCCATGCCCAGCGTGCGCTGGTTTAGCGGCTTGGCGTTGGCGCTCAGCCTGTGGCTGTGGGCGCGCGGGTTTGAGATGCTGGCGCTGAGCATGCCCGCCAAGATTTGGTGGGCCAAGGTGGCCTATTGGGGCATCGCCAGTTTACCAACTTTGTGGTTGCTGTTCACGGCGCACTACACCCAGCAAGCCGCCTGGGCCACCCGCCGCAACATTTTGGGACTGGGGTTGATTTCGGTGGCCATGGTCGGCGCGGTTTTCACCAATGACTGGCACCAGTTGGTCTGGCCCCGGATTGTGCCAATCTCGGCGGCCCCGGGCGCTAATTTAATTTACAGCCCCGGCCCGCTATTTTGGGTGATCACAGGCGTGAGCTATCTTATGCTAGCCGCCGGGTTTGGCTTGTTAGGGCGCGGGCTGCTACGCTTGCCCAAATTCTACCGCCCGCAAATTTTCATCATTCTCCTCGGTGCGCTCATCCCCTGGGTGACCAATATCCTGTATGTGGCCGGGCTGGGCGCAAACTCCGGCCTCGACCCAACGCCGTTGGGCTTCATGTTCAGCATCTCAATATATGCCATCGGTTTGTTTCGCTTGCAATTGTTTGATCTCGGGCCGGCGGCGCGAAACCGGGTGGTCGAAACCCTGCCTGACGGCGTGGTGGTTTTTGACGAATACAATCGGGTCGTGGTGATGAATCCTGCCGCGCGGGCGTTGTTGGAGATCACCGCCTCCCCCGAAGGGCGGCAGGCCGAGGAAGTTTTGGCCCGATGGCTACCGACCGGGATTCCGTTTCTCGACAAACACGCCACCCACGCCGAGTTTCATCTACCCGGCGAGCCGCCCCGGGATCTCGATCTAACCATCGCCCCCTTGCTCAACCGCCAGAATCAAATCCGCGGGCGACTGCTGTTATTGCGCGACATCACCCAGCAAAAACGGGTCGAGGAGCGTGTGCGCTTGCAGAGCGTGGCGCTGGCGTCTGCGGCCAATGGCGTGGTCATTACCAACCGGCAGGGTGAAATCCAATGGGTCAATGATGCTTTTACCCAGATCACGGGCTATACATTGGAAGAAGCGGTCAATCAGAACCCCCGGCTCCTCAAGTCCGGCGTTCACCCGCCCGCTTTTTACAAAACCCTGTGGGACACCGTGCTCGCCGGGCAGACCTGGCACGGGGAGACGACCAACCGCCGCAAAGATGGCACGTTGTATACCGAGGAACAAAGCATCGCCCCGGTGCGCAATGCGCGCGGTGAAATCACCCACTTCGTCGCGATTAAACATGATATCCAGGACCGCCTGCAGGTTGAAGCCGAGTTGCGGCGGCTGAAGAACTTTAACGAGGACATCATCCAGCACATGACGGAGGGCATTGTCCTCCAGGATACGGACGGCTATTTCACCTTTATCAACCCGGCGGGCGCGGCCTTGTTGGGCTATACCCCCGCCGAGTTAATTGGCGCGCATTGGATCAAAATCATACCGTCCGACCAGCAGGCGTTGGTCAACGCCGCCGACCAACGCCGACACCAGGGGCTGGCCGACC
>CAYUFY010000072.1:0-17655 GCA_964443795.1 uncultured Anaerolineales bacterium
GTGGACCCCGAGCGGTATCTCATCCCGAGCGGCCCCTACACCCGCGCCATCCCGGTCTACATCTCGCGCGGGTGTCCGTTCCGGTGCGGTTTTTGCTACAACGAAGTAGTGATGAAGCGCACCTGGCGGCAACACTCCGACGACTTCATCCTGCGTCAAATTCAATGGCTCCGCGAACATTATCACATTGACGCAGTGGATTACGCCGACGACTATCTGTTTGGCCGCATCAAACCCATGCAACGCCTCGTCGAGAAAGTGGGCTTGCCGTGGAGCGGCCAGGTGCGCGTGCAGTTGCTCTCGCCCGAGTTCGTGGCGTGGATGCGGCGCACCAACTGCCAGTGGGTGAACATCGGCGCTGAGTCCGGGTCGCAAGCCGTGCTCGATAATATGCACAAAGACCAAAAGGCCGAGCAAATCGAGTGGGGAACGCGCAATTTGGTGGCAGGCGCGCCGAACGTGGAAGCCAATCTGTCCTTCATCATCGGCCTGCCCGGTGAGCAAGGGGCCGACACCGCTGTAACCATGCGCCTCATCGAACAACTCTGCGACCTCTCCCCCAAAATCCGCTGTTCGGTGTGCGTGTATATGCCCTACCCCGGCACCCCGCTTTGGCCGCAAGCGTTAGCCCAGGGCTATCAGCCGCCCACCCACCAAGAAGGCTGGTGCGATTTTGATTTGAACCGGGGCAACACTCCGTGGATGGATGATGCCGAAGCGCAAGTGTTGTGCGAAGTCAACGATATTCTCTTCGTCGGGCGTTCACAGGGGCATTGGCTATTGCAACCGTATTACCAACTCCTGCGCTGGCGCTGGCGCAATCGGTACTTTAAACATTATTGGGAGGGCGCGCTAAAACGTTTTATCGTGCGCTCACCTTTGCGCGGGGCGCTGGGCTGGCTCACCGAGCGGCTGGTTATTTTTAACCGCATCACCCACAAAGGCCCCGAGGTGGAGGCCAGCGGTTTGGCCGGGACGTAATAGCGGTCTCAAATAAATCTTGGACAATCGGATTCGAGGCTTCGCGTAGCACCCTTTAGGGTTGCCGGTGACTGGGCCCATAAACCGGCTAAAGCCTCGAATCCAAAGTGACCGGCACCTGACCTAAAGCGCCAACAAACCCGCGAGTAATTCCGGCAAAGCCATCACCGCCGGGCTTAACCGCAAGCGATAGGCCGGAACCGTTTGGGCCAACTGGCTGAGCAAACGGAGATGCGCCGGTATCATGGCCTTATCCCATTGTTCAATGGCGTGCGGCAGTAATAAGCGCGTGGCCTCCGGCGCGCGGAGTAACTCCAGGGCGTGTTCGGCGCGCGGTTCGATATGCGGAAAAACTATCGCGCCCACCGTGGCGTGCGCTTGCCACACTTCCGGCCAAACCTGTTCGGCGGCCACGCTAATTTTTTGGCGGCCAACCAGGTCGGGCCGCGCGGCGGCAAAAGGCGCGGTGGCCGCGAAGCGCCTGAGCGTGTCGGGATACGCCGCCAACAAGCCGGGGTAACTGAGCACCTCGGCGGGGGCGCGGAGAATGGGCGAATCGTTGGAGAGTAAACGCCAACCGGCATTGAGGAGCGCCAACCCGGTGGTGGTTTTGCCCGCGCCAATATCACCCACGATGAGCACGGCGCGGGGCTGGTCGGTGGGGGTGGGTAAACTGGCAGCAAACGCGTGGATAAGGAACAGACCTCGGCGGCGTAAATGCGGCGAGAGCGCAATGGCCAACAGGTCTTCAAACACGCCATAAGTGTCGAGGGCCGCGCGCGCCACTTGGCCCCGGGTCACGCCTCGAGCCAGATCCAACCACAATTGCCCGAAACGCGGGAAGTGCGCCACCACGTCATCGCCCGTCACGTAATATTCCAGCAAATCGCCTTGCCTAAATTGCGGCGCGGCGGCGGGCGGCGCGGGCGGGGCCGAGGTCAGTTCCAAATAACAGGTCATATCGGGCGCAGCCTCACTTGCCGGGCATGAGGCAAACGCGCGTTGCCAGCGGTCAGCCACATCCGGGTCAGGACTCGTCCCTTCCACGATCAGGCCGTGCAAATTCCAGCGCATGGGCTTGAGTATATAGGCAAAGTGAATTATGGATGCCAACATCAAACTCAAACACGGTTCAAAAGCCACCTTCCAAGTCGTCGCCGAGGAAGCCATTTTGATTCACATGGATACCGGCACTTACTACTCGCTCAACCGCGTCGGCACCGAGTTCTGGAACTTGCTGGATGGCGAACATACCCTCCAGCATTGGGCGCAGACGTTGGCCCAAAAATACAACGTGGCTGAGGCGATAGTCGTGACCGACCTGCTCGAACTGGCGACCAAGCTCAAGGCCGAAGACTTGGTGGAAGTGGCTTAGGGTTTCGGATTGATGCTCACCCGTTTCCAGCACCTGGGGCTGGCCCTGCGCCTCGGGCCGGGGCTGTTGGTCAGCGCATCTCAGCGCGCCCAACTCACCGCCATGCGCGTTTTTTGTCGGAACTTGCCGCAGGCCTTACACGGCTCGTTGACCGAAGCCTTACAGCGCCTCACGCCGTCCGCGGGCGTGGTCAACGCCAATGCCCATCAGTTGCGCGACCTCGCCGACCTCGCCGCGTTGTTGGAGCGCCACTCGCCGCTGGGGTTGTGTCTGCGCCGCTCGCTCACCCGTTACTATTTTCTGCGGCGCGCGGGCGTGCCAGTGCAATTGTGCTTTGGCGCAAAATTCTCTCACGGCCAACCCGACCGGAATGTGACCGGCCACGCTTGGCTGACCCTCAACGCCGCGCCCTATTTTGAAGCCGATGAAAACTGGCGCGGCTTCACCGTGATGTTCACCCACCCCGCCGATTAACTGACGCAAAGGCCAAACCATGAAACTGTTTATGCTTACCCTGCTAGTGGGGCTGGCTTGCGCCCTCACCAGTTGTGTCACCGCCACTCCAGCGGTTTCCCCGACCCCGTTGGTCGTGCTGGCCTCGACGGCGACCCAAAGCCCGCCGACTCCGACCGCCCTGCCCCTCACGGCAACCTCCGCCCCAACCGTTACCGCGCCCCCTTCCCCCGCCCTCAGCGATAGCTCACCCCGCGCGCCCACCGCCACCCCAGCGGCCTCCCTCACCCCTGCGCCCAGCGCTACCCTAGCGGTTTCGGCCACCCCCGCGCGGGCCTTCATCACTTATCAGGATTTTGAAATTCTCCCCGCGCAAACCACCATCAAAGTTGGGGCGCAAGTCATCTTCCTCATTAAAGCGGGCGCGGCCATTTTTCATCAGCCCTACAACTTCACCGCGCCCAATACTTTTGAGTCACCCGCTGGACTGGGCGAGGGCACTTCCTTCGCCTTCACCTTTTCCGAAGTCGGCACCGTCACCCTCTTGTGCGGCTATCATCCTAATATGCAGGCCACTCTGATTGTCGAGCCCTAAGCGGCCACTGCCATGTGCGGTATCTTTGGCCTCTTAGGGGCCGACCTAACGCCCGAGGCCGTGGCCAGCCTCAACAATCTACTGACCCATCGCGGGCCGGATGATGCCGGGCTATATCAGGGCCAAGGCGTGGTCTTGGCCGCGCGGCGCTTAAGCATCGTGGATGTGGCGGGCGGCCATCAACCCCTGAGCAACGAAGACCAAACCCTCTGGGTCACTTACAACGGCGAAATCGTCAACGCCCCGGCTTTGCGCGCCGAACTCCGCGCAGCAGGGCACCGCTTTCAGACCGAGACCGACACCGAAGTTATCGTCCACGCTTACGAAGCCTGGGGCCTCGAGGCCGTGCCACGCTTGCGCGGGATGTTCGCCTTTGGCCTGTGGGATGTCCCGCGCCGCCGCTTATTATTGGCGCGAGACCGCTTTGGCATCAAGCCCCTGTATTACGCTCACTCCGCCGAGCGTTTCGCCTTCGCCTCCGAGGTCAGGCCCGTGTTGGCTGCCTTGCCGCGCCTGCCGCGCCACCTCGACCCACTGGCCTTGCGCCAACTCTTTAGCGTGGGCTTTTTACCCGCGACGCATTCGGCTTTTGCCGGAGTGCGCCAAGTCCCCGCCGCGCATCTCTATCTCATCGAAGCCGGTCAACATCACTGCCGCCCCTATTGGCAACTGCATTATCCCGAACACGCCTCGGCCTCCCCCCGGTCACTCGAGGCCGCCACCGAAGAATTCATGGCGCGTCTGCGACAGGTCGTCGCCGATTGGCGACTGAGCGATGTGCCGATTGGCTCATTACTCAGCGGCGGCGTGGACTCCGGCGCTTTGGCCGCCCTGCTCACCGAGCTGAACGCCGCGCCCATCCATACTTTTACCATTGGCTTTGCCTCGCCCACCCACGATGAAACCGCCCCCGCCCGCGCCACCGCCCGCCACCTCGCCAGCCAGTCGCACGAACTAATTTTTACTTTCGACGACTTCAACCTTTTGCCGCAAGTGGTGGAACACCTCGAAGCGCCCCAATGCTCGGCCACCAGCGTGCCGCTCTATTTGTTGTATCGCGCCTGTCACCAGGCCGGTTTCAAAGTCATCCTCACCGGCGAAGGCGCGGATGAATTGCTGGGCGGCTATCATTGGTTCGATGGCGACCGCCGGTTGCGCCCCTGGCTGTTTCTGCCCGCCCCGGCGCGCGCGTTCCTCGCGGGCTTGCCCACTCCCACCTCGGTGGCCGCCCGGCGCGTCCTCGCCCGGGGCGATGCTGACCCCCTGGGGCGCTATCGGCTCTGGCAGGAAGTCGCCAGCCCCGCGCAACGCGCCGCGCTTCTGCACATGGCCGAGGCCACCCAACCGCCGGATTTATTGGAACACTTGATTGCCACCACGACCGACCCACTCGCCAACCGCCACCCCCTGCATCAATTTCTCTGGCTCGAGGCGCACACGCGCATGGTGGACTTCATCAACTACGAAGTAGACCGCCTGAGCATGGCCCACTCCGTGGAAGCCCGCCCGCCCTTTTTAGACCACACCCTGTGGGAATTCTGCGCGACTTTGCCCGCCGATTTTAAACTCAGCCCGCTGGGCAACAAACGCCTTTTGCGCGCGGGCGTGCGCGACTTGCTCCCCGCCCCCGCGCGTCAGCGCCCCAAACGTGGCTTGGCCTCGCCCCATGCGGCGTGGTTTCGGCAAACGCAGTTGCCCCCGTGGGCCGAAGACTGTCTGCACCCAACGGCTTTAACCGAAACCGGCTACTTCAACCCGAACACTGTCCGCCATTTACGCGCCCAACATCAGGCCGGGCGGGCTGATACCTCCCGCCTACTCATGGGCGTGCTGACCACACAATTGTGGCACGCCGCGTTTGGGCTGGCCTAACATGACTCGTCTCCGGTGCTTAACCTACAACATTGACGGCGGCCCGCCCGCCCAACTCGAACACCTGCTCACAGTGTTGACCCCTATCCAAGCCGACATCATCGCCCTCACCGAGGCCAACGACGAAGCCGTGGTCGCGCAACTCGCCGCCCGGCTCAAGCTCACCTCCCGCTGGGCGCGGGGGAGCGGCGACCGCCACATCGCTGTGCTCGCGCGGTTCCCCATCCGCCATTGGCAGGCGCATCATAAGCCGCCCCTCACCCAAGCCGCCTTGGAAGTAAAACTGGCTTTGCCCGGCGACCAAACGCTGACCATTTACAATCTGCATTTGTTGCCCTATTTATTCTGGCCGTTTGAAGTGCGCCGGTGGCAGGCCGTGGGCCGCTTGTTAGCCATCATTCACGCTCAGCCGCCCGGCCCGCATCTCATTGTTGGCGACCTCAACGCCATTGCCCCCGGCGACCGCGTGTTGCAACACCACAACCCACCCCGCATGCGCCGGGTGCAGGCCTTACAATTCAACCTCATCATTCGGTTGGCCTTGCCGCGCTTGTTGCAGGCGGGCTATGCCGATTGCTTTCGCCAATTGCATCCCACCGACGACGGCTTCACTTGGATGCCCCGCAACCGCACCACCCGCTATGATTACATTTTGGCCGACGCGCCCATGCGCCAACGGTTGCGCGCCTGCCGCGTGGTGGATGACCTGCCTGCGGTTGCGTTGGCCTCCGACCATTTGCCTCTACTGGCCGAATTTGACTTGAACCCATGACCCCCTTGACCACTGCCCCGCCAGATTTTTGGGGACGCCAAGCGCACGCGCCGCACCATCGCTTCGAGTCCGCGCCCGGTGGGACTCCGCTAACGATAACCGCTAACTCCCCCGAGGTTTTGCCCGCCGCGCACTTATCGGCGGGGCGCTTCAGCCGGAGTGAAGCCCGCGTGGGCCAGGCCATGTGCTTGAACTTGGTCGTGCGTTCGCAAACCACGCCGCCTGTGCCGGATGATTGGCCGGAGCGTTTGGTTTATTCCGGGACTGGCCGCTGGCTCACGGTGGCGGGCGGCGAGTGGGGGCATGGGTTTGCCGACCTCGCCACGCGCGAGGCGCAGATTTTTCTTTCGCCCGCATTAGCGGCGCAAACCGCTTTGGTCAGCCGCTATTTTATTGACCATTATGTGCTTAATTTTCTTTTCGCCGATTGGGCCATGCTCCACGCTTCGGGTGTGGTTGACCCGGCGGGCGCGGGCCTGATTCTGTTCGTGGGAGCGCACAACATCGGCAAATCCACCACGGCCCTGCGGTTGTTGCGCGCGGGCTATCAGTTCCTCGCCGATGGCATGGCGCTGGCGCGGTTTCATGGTCAACAACTTCTCATCGGCGGCTACCCCATTGGCGAGGTCAAACTGCGCGACGATGTGCGCGCGGCGTGGCCGGAATATGCGGGGGAGGCCGTGCGCGTGCGCGAACAGCGCAAGACAGTGGTCAATCTGCGGGCGGTTCACCCCCGGCAAATCATTGAAGCAGTGCTGGCCCCGACCACCGTGCATTTGTGTTTCACCGAGCGCGGCGAAGATCGCCTGACGACCATCGCCCCGTTGGCACCTTCGAGGGCCGAACACTGGTTGGCGGCCAACACCGTGTTTTGGGATGAACCGACGCGGTTGGCGTTCAATACGCAGACCTTGCAACGGTTACTAGCGATGGCCCACTTGCATCATCTGCGCCTCGGGCATGACCCCGACCATTTGCTCGCCGTGTTGGGCCAGTTGCGCTAAGCCGATGCCGCCCGCGATTGAACTCACCGACCTGACCCATCGCTATGGGCGCGTGGAAGCCTTGCGCGGTGTGACCCTCACCGTCGCGGCGGGCGAGTTCTTCGGTCTCTTCGGGCCGAATGGTGCAGGCAAGTCCACCCTCATTCGAATTTTAGCCACGCTGATCACGCCCACCCGTGGCACCGCGCGGGTGAATACGTTTGATGTCCACCACGCGGCGGCGCGGGTGCGGGCCAGCATTGGCTTGGTGGTCAGCAATGAAAACTCGTTTTACGGCCGGCTGACCGGACGGCAAAATTTGGAATTTTTCGCGGCGTTGCAAAAGCTCACGGCGGCGCAAGCCCGCGGCCGCGCCACCGACTTGCTCGCCTTCTTTGAATTGACCCGCGCGGCGGATGCGCCCGTGCAGACCTATTCCACCGGAATGCGGCAAAAACTCAACGTGGCCCGCGCGTTGTTGCATGACCCGCCCATCATTTTTTTGGATGAGCCGACCAAAGGCATGGACCCGCTCGCCGCGGAGGCCTTGCGCGCGCGCTTGCGCGCTGACTTGGTGACTAAACAGGGCAAGACCATTTTGCTGACCACCCACGATTTACAAGAGATGGAACAACTCTGCGACCGGGTGGGCATCTTGGAGCGCGGTCAACTGCGCCAGGTTGGCGCGCCCCGTGAATTAATCCGCGCCGCCAGCGCCACGGTGGTCTATCGCTTGGAGTTGGCCCACCCCGCGCCCCGGTTGCGCGAACAGCTTGAAGGCCTGCCGGGCCTCCATTCGGTGATAGTCATTTCCCCCTTGTTGTTGGATTTGACCCTGACTGACTCACCCGCGCCCGGGCCGGAGGTGTGGACGGCCCTCGCGGCGGCGGGCGCACAAGTGAAGCGCCTCCTGCCTAAAGACGACGGTCTGCTCACGGTGCTTCGGCAGGCCAACACCGAATAATATGCGACCAATGACACGCGCGCTTTTGGGGCTTTATGTGGCGACCCTCGCGGCGGGCGTATTCGCCCTTATGTATTTGGCCGTTGCCATTCCCCGGGTGTTCTATCCCTTCGACCTTGATTTTATTGAGGACAGTCAACTGCTCCAGGCCCTCCGGTTTGCACATGGTCAACCGGTCTTTGCCGCCCCAACTGCCGAGTTTGCGCCGCACGTTTATATGCCGCTGTATACCTGGCTGGCAGGCTGGCTCTTGCGCCTCACTGGCCCCAGCTATGTGCCTTTACGGTCGTTGTCGCTGGCCGCCACCTTGGCCACCAGCGTCAGTCTGGGGCTGATCGCGCGTCGTGAAACCCAGCAAACCTGGGTGGGTCTCTTGTGTGCCGGTCTTTATCTCGCGGGGTATCGCATTAGCGGTTTTTGGTATGAACTGGCGCGCGTGGATTCTTTGGGCGTGGCGCTGGCCGTGGGCGGGTTGGCGTGCGGCGTTTATGCTGGCCGCTCACGGCGCTGGTTGGTTGGAGCCGCTGGCTTACTCACGCTGGCCTTTTTTACCAAGCAAACGAACTTGGCCTTTGTGGCAGGTTTGGGGATATGGCTGTGGGGCAGACTGGGCCAGCGGGCTTGGTGGTTTCTCGCGCCCAGCGCCGGATTCATTGGCAGTGGTTTGGCCGGGCTGACTTGGGCCACTCAGGGTTGGTTCTATTTTTACACCTTTGTGGCCGCGAGCGGTGATGCGGTGGAGGCCGGGCGGGTTGGGCATTACATTGTTCTAGAATTGTTCGGCGTGATGGGCGGTTTAAGCCTGCTCACGGGTTGGGCGGTGTGGCGGTGGCTAAGGTCAAACGCCGCGCCGCACAATTGGCCCGACCAGCCATGGTTATGGTGCATCGCGGTAGCCTGTTTCATCAGTGGCGTGGGACGCGCTTCGGTGGGGGGCAACGTCAACAACCTCATGCCGGCCTATGCCTTATTGTGTTTGGCTCCCGCGCTGGCTGTGCAGGCCTTGGCTAATCGCCCTCCAGCCCGGTATGACCTCGCGCTGGTTGGCGGGCTAGTGTTAGTTCAACTCGCCCTGGGGGCGTATAACCCGGCGCGGTATCTGCCCACGTCCGCGATGCGCGTAAGTGGTGAACAACTGATTCAGAGCATTGCCTCCACCCCCGGCGAAGTGCTGGTGTTGATGCATCCCTATTACGCGGTTCTCGCCGGTAAGCCGCCGTCCGCGCAAATTGCCACCCTTTGGTACTTGTCTCACTGGCAGGGCCAGCCCCTGCCCGCCGATTTTGTGGCGCGCCTTCAAAACCATTACTACACCGTCATCATTTCCGATGAAAGCTTCTTCGAGACCGCCCCCGTGGTTAAAGACTTGCTCACCGCTCACTACCAAGTTGTCCGCGCCCTGCCGCCCACCGCCGCGCCCCCCACCACCGTCGGGCTGACGGTGCGTCCGCAACTGTGGTGGGAACCCCGCCCATGAACCAGTGGCTGGCTCTCACCCGCCGGGGGTTGTTGCACGCCGCCAGTTATCGCCTGAATTTTTTCGGCAACTATTTGGGCGCGGGGCTGGTGCTGGTCTTCTTCTATGTCCTCGCGCAATTCTACGGGGCGGCACGGCCCACCGCGCTCACCGACTACGGCGGCGATTACTTCACCTTCCTCCTCATCGGCGGGGTCTTTGCCCGTTACTTTAGTTTGGGCCTGAAACAATTTGGCCGCGAGCTGGAATACGAACTCAGCGCGGGAACTTTAGAGCCATTGCTGGTGACCGCCTCCTCGCCCACCCTGATTTTGCTCGGCACGGCGGGCTGGACTTTAATAGAAGGGACCGCGATTGCCATAGCGCAATTGGCTCTGGGCGCCTGGCTGGGAGCCGATTTCACCCGCGCCAATTGGCTGGCGGCCAGTATTCTCGGCGCGCTCACCCTCACCGCCTTATGCAGTTGGGGCGTGCTCTCGGCGGCGTTTGTCCTCGTCTTCAAACGCGCCGACCCGCTCAGTTGGCTGGCCGATGTGACGCTCTATATGTTCGCGGGCGTTTACTTCCCCATTGCCGTCCTGCCGCCGCTGTTGCGCCCGCTGGCCCTCGCCTTACCCTTGAGCCACGCACTGGAGGGCTTGCGCTTCGCCCTCATGCGCGGAGCCGCGTTGAACGATTTGACCCGTTACATTTTAATTTTGTCCGGGTTCAACCTCGCCCTCCTCCCGCTGAGCCTGTGGGCTTTACGCGCCGCGCTGGCGCACCTCAAACGCACGGGCAGTGTGAGTCATTCCTAAATCATGCTGTCCCTCTCGGCCATTGAAACCCTCCTCGCCCCCCTCCGCCTCGATGCGGCGACGCGGCTCCCCCGCCCCCTCACAGCGATTCCGCCCGAGCAGTGGCCCGCGCTCCTCACGCACGCCGACCGTCACAGCCTCACCCCGTTACTCGCCGATGTTTGGCAAACCTCCGGCGAATTAGCCGCGCTCCCGCCCGACCTCACCCGCCGGGTCACGCGCGCCCGCACCGACAACGCCACCCGCAACGGACACATCCGCACCGAGTTTATTGAAATAACTCAGTTGCTTACCCAAGCCACTGTGCCGCATCTGGTGCTCAAAGGCTGGCCGCTAGTCGAGCGGTTGTATTCCGACCCGGCGCACCGCGTGCTATACGACCACGACTTTCTCATCCCCGCCGACCACGCCCACCGGGGACAACAGGCCTTACTCGCCGCCGGGTTGCGCCCCCTGCCCGCGCGGGATGCGTGGACCGAAAAACATTTGCCTCCCCTGTGGCGGAACGAAGGCTATCAGTGGGATGGCTATTTATTTGACCCACTCTACCCGCGCCCGGTGGAATTGCACACGCAATTATGGGAGACCGGTTGGCGCGGCTTGGCCGTGCGCCCCCTGCCCGACCCGTGGAGGGGAACGCAGACCCGCGCGGTGGCCGGGCATCCCACGCGTTTGCTGGGCGAGGCCGAGACCTTGCTTCATTTGGCCATGCACTTTGCCGGGCATCTGGTCGAGCGCGAAGCCCGCCTTAACCAACTGCTCGACCTCGCGCGGTTCAGCGCGCAATGGGATGCACACACCGACGACTGGGAGCGGGTAGTGAAATTGGCCGAGGCCGCCAACCTCAGCCGCTTTGTGTATGCCTCGCTCTCACTGGCGCATGAAATTTTTGGCGCGCCACTCCCCCCCGCCGAAATCTGGCACCGCTTGACGCGGCTGACCCCGGCGCGTTTTCGTCAGTGGCAGGCGCACCGCGGTGTCATGGATGTGCTGACCAACGATTATCGGCGACGAGCCAAAGGCCTGGATTATCAATTGACTTTTCTCGCGGCGCGGTCACCGCTCGAAGCGCTGGGGGTGGTGCGGTTTGCGTTGGTGCCGCCCCTCGGTCAACTCCAAGCCAAGTATGGGGTAGCCCACCGTTGGCAAGCGGCCCTGTTATGGCCCGTCTATCTCACCGAGCGCGCGCTCACCTATGGGCGCAGTTTGTTTCTTTGACAAAATTAACGCACAGGTTCCACCCGCAACACATCGGCATACAAAGCGGCTTGCCCGGTGTAGTTGAGAATAAAAGTCAGCCCTTGTTGATGCGGGTTCTCAAAGTCCACCGTGAAGGGATGATAGCGACCATCGGCGGGGAGCGCAGTGGCGAGGATGTCCCAGCGCTGGTCGAGAAATTGTGCGTCGGAGGCGTAGACGCGCAACACGGCGGGGGTGAGGCCGGGGGCGAGGGGCACGTCCACCCGCACGGAGGCAGTGAGTCGATAATGGCCCGGCGCGTATATCTCGGAAAAACTGGCGGCCAGAATGCCCGCCTCTTGTCCGGCCTCTGGGTCGGCCCGCATGGTTTGACCACCCACTGCCAGCGGGTCAGCGATTTCAGTGCCGACCGTGCGGTTGAGGTCAACGGTGTGGTAAACGCGCGGGTGCGGTTGCAGGGACCACGCTAAACTGGCAACCACGAGCAGGGCCAGCCCACTCCCAACGGGCGCGGTTAATCGGTCGGGCCAAGCCCAAGTCAGCGCGGGCCGGGTGTAGCGGCTCAATCCCACCCCCAGCCCGGCTATCAAGATCAACCACACCGTGGGCAAAATCAGCGAGTGAAAAATTTCCGGTTCAATGGCCAGAGTGCCTAAAGAAAAATCGGCTTGACCCGTGGTGCTCACCAGCACGGTGGGGGGGAAGCCCCAACCGTTATAGCGCGGGCTTTTGAAATTAAAGATGAACTGGCCGTGGGCCACATCGCGTCCGTAGAGGGTCTGGGAAAAATAGTTGCCACCGTGCGGTGAAAAAATTTTTATCGTCGCCAACGGCGTGTCGGGTGCGGCGGTGGTGGTGATGGGGAGACGCGCCGTGTACCAGCCAAACGGAAATTCGGGCAGGTCTATTTGCCGCAAGACCAACCCACTGGCCCCGCGCGGCACTTCCCACCCCAAGCCGCCCGCGCGCCCAAGCGTGACGGTCTGCCCCGGCGCGATGTATTTGTAAGCCCCCAACGCCGGTAGCCAGTTTTCAATTTCTATTTGGTAGTATGATTTAAGTATCTCAGCCGGGCTGGAGATGATGCCCGTGAGCGGCTCGAGCATGACCGCGCGCCCGACCCAGAGACTGGCCCCGAACAGAACCGCGACCACCGGGAGAGCGAGACCCCGGCGAGTGGTGGCAACCCAATAAGCCAGGCCCGCCCCCAACAGCGGCAACGGCGCGACCATGAACCGCGCTGAATACTCCCAGCCCATCCAAAAGCCCCCCCATAGAGCCACGGTGATTAACATGATTACAAAAGGGAACAACACCGCGCCCCCGGCGGTTGGCTTGCGCCGAAGTAATAGCGTCCCCCCCCACAAGGCCACGATATAAATCGGGGAGGCACTGATGATGCCGCGCTGGTTATCGAGCAACCAACCGACCAGGCCGCGTAAAAAGCGCGTGCCCGCCGAGGCGGTTTCAAAAGCCAGCGGGGTTGGCCCGGCATAGGCGGCGGCGGGCGAGGCACTGCCATAGAGCCACCAAGTGAACAGCGCAAAACTCCCCAAGCCGATGAGACTGCCCAGCGCGACAAACAGCCAGCCGCGTTCGCGCCATGCGCGGATGAAAGCCCAGATTATCAATAAACCCAGAATGGGTAGATAGCGCGCGGAGAGCCAGGGCAAATACGCCAGCCCCAGCGTGGTTAACGCATAGCGGGCCGGGGGCACTGTGGTCGTTGATAACAAATGCCGCACAGCGATGATTAGCCCCAACCCAGCCGTCATTTCGGGATAAACCAAAAAGACATACCACACCAGCGGCGGCGTAAACGCCAGGGCGACCCAACCCACAACGGCGGCAAGCCAATGCCCGGTCAGTTCGTACCCCAGCGCAAAAATGTTAGCCGCCAGACACGCGCCAAGGAAAGCCAGAAAATACTCCACGCCCGCGAGACCGCCCAGCCGATAGGCCGGGGCGATGAGCAGGCTCAGCCCCAAATTGTGGGTGAGCATTTGTTGCCCGCCCGAACCGGGGCGCATATGCGGGGTGAGGAAATACTCCGAATAGAAAGAAGCAAAGTCACGCTGGGCATAATTGTTGGCAAGGTCGAAATCACCGTCATAAACGAGACTATGCGCGGCGATTAAATAATGCGGCTCATCGCCGGTGCGTTGCCACACCCGCACTTGCCACGGAACCAACACGCTATACACCGCGAGCGAGGCGAGAAAAATCAAAAACGTGGGTTGGCGCACAGACTTCAGGAGCAGGGTTTTCATTGGTTGGGGAACGCGCGGGGGAGCGAGCCATCGGGATTGACGGCGGACGCGCCCTGAAGCCAATACTGAAGTGTGCCTAAAGCGAAACTCAAACCGCTATACAGAAAATACAGCCAATGCCAGAACACCGCCCCGAGCGTGAACCAGAAACCGCGTTGACGGAAAAAGAAAAGATACAAGTCGCGGTTGAGCGCCAATAAAACTGTAGCGCAAACCAACGCGACCAGCCCAAGCGGCGGCGCGCTGACCGCCCCAGCCAGCGCACCCACCCCCAGCCCGGCGGCGACCACGCTCACCCGGCCTGCGATTTGCAGATTCAAATCGAGGAGCGGCGGGCGGTTGTCAACGGACGTGCCGCGCTGGGCCACGTTCTCGCGCCACAGCAGACGCGTCCACGGGAGGCCGCGCTCGAAAATATCAGAGCGCAGGAGGCTGGCGACGGTCCAGCGTTTGAGATGAGTGCAGTGCATGGCTTTGAGCAAGTGGATTTTCCCGCCGCGCCGCCGCAGACGATAACCGAGGTCAATGTCTTCAATGCTGGGCCGCGGATAAGTCTGCTCATCCAAACCGCCGAGGGCGCGGTAAGTTGTGGCCCGCATCGCGCCGCAACCGGTCCAGAAGGTCGCCGCTTGAGTCTGAGCGTGTTGATGCACATAGTGATGTAAGAGATTTTTATATTGCGAAAGAAAATTGGCTTGCGCCGGGGCAGTATCATAAGAGCCAAAGACCGCTTCCAACTGTGGGTCGGCCTGCAAGGCTTGTGCGGCCAAAGACAGCGCGGCGGGGTGCAGGGCCACATCGGCATCCACAAAAAATAAAAAGTCGCCGGTCGCCAGACGCGCGCCCCGGTTCCGGGCGGCGGCGGGGCCAGCGGGTTTTTCCGACGGGGCGGCACTCACGCTCATTCGCGCGCCCACCGCTTGGGCGCGGGTCACGCTGTCGTCAGTGGAACCGTCATCCACCACAATCAGTTCAGTTTCGGCCAACGCGCTACACCTCACTCGCGTGCGCTCCACAGCGGCGAGACAAATGCTCAAGTCTGCGCCCCCATTGCGGACAGGAATGATGATGGAGATTCTCATGACCCCGCCGCTGGCCGCTCGCTGGCCCCCCAGGTGAACGGTCGCCCGACCACGGTGACCAAATTGGAGAGCGCGGCCACCGCCACATCCAACGCAAAAAAGAACGGCACATACACCAAGCGCCAATACAGCGTGAATGCCTCGCCCGCCAAATACAGCGCCGCCAACATCTCCAGCGCTGGCACGCCGAAATACACCAGCCAGACCCAGCGAGGAAACCAAAACAGTGCGGGCCAAACAAAACTGAGCAGGGTGAGCAACGCGCCGCCCAACAAGGCCAACCGGTCGGCGTAGCCCAGCGCAAAAAAAGTGAGCTCGAGTTTAAGGCTCACGGCCAACTGCGCGTTGGCCCACACGCCGGATAACCGCTGACCCACCACTTGATGAAACCCCCGGTTCCAGCGCCAATGTTGTTGGAGATAACCCCGCAGTGAAACCGGGGCGCGATGTTCCGAGCGCGAGGCCTCGGCCCAGCGGGTGCGCCAGCCCCCCAGCGTTAGCGCCAGCGTGAGGTCGCTATCTTCCAACAGGCTCCCCGCGCGAAACCCGCCCACCGCCGCCAGCGCGCTGAGCCGATAAGCGCAGTTGGCCCCCAACAGCGCGGGCGCGAGTCCGAGTCGGTCTTTGGCGCGCATGGTGATGAATTGATGCACGTGCGATTCGAGCATGGCGTAAAACGCCGCCGGACTTGCGCGGCCATTGACGACACGCATTTGCCCGCTGACCCCGGCCACGCGCGGGTCGGCCAACGGGGCCACTAATGCTTGGAGCGAAGCGGGGGCCGGGCGGTGGTCAGCATCGTAGATGATGAGCTGTTCGGCGGGGAAGGCATCGGGCCCGGTGGTGACCGCGTGCCAAGCGAGATTTAACGCCTGCGCCTTCCCGACGTTGTGGGCCAGCGCGTGGACTTGGCCCCCGACACGATTCGCCGCCCACGCGTGGGCGCGCGCCAACGTGTCATCCGTTGAGCCATCGTCAATTAGACAAATGCGAAGTTGGTCGCGGGGATAAATGAGTTGGTCGAGGGCCGCGCACAGGGCGGGCAAACTCGCGGCCTCGTTGTGACACGGAACAAGAATCAAAACGCGGGGTTGGTAAGCCACGCCGGACTCAGACTCGCGCTGGGGACGGGGCCAAGCCGCGAGGAGCAGGCCCGCGCGCCGGGCGGAGAAAATCAGCAGAATCAGCGCACAGCCCAAACTTAGTCCAACGAACAACCCGGTCATGGGCTTGCCGAGGGTCAGCCCCCGCCGCCCACCGGGCAATTGGCCGATTGCGATGGCCCTTTGAAGCGCGCAGTGAAAGTGCCCGCCTCAAAGGTGGTTGGCGAATTGAAGTTGAGCAACTCAAACCAGGTGTGGCCCGGCTTGAACGCGAAAATTTGATTATCCGGCCCGACGAAGCCAATCACATCGGCGGTG
Organism: uncultured Anaerolineales bacterium; assembly: GCA_964443795.1. Classification (GTDB taxonomy): domain Bacteria; phylum Chloroflexota; class Anaerolineae; order Anaerolineales; family UBA6663; genus DATDRS01. Next base: position 16,243 of record CAYUFY010000072.1, read on the forward strand.
CTAAAGCGCACCCAGGTGAGGTCATAGGCCTGCCCATCGCGGAAGAGTTTGGCCGGGCCACTGCCCCACAATTGAATCTCATAGCCACAGTGACCGCCGTTTTCAAAGTCCTCCACAATATCGGTGGGGACATGATTGACGTATAAGACCACCACATTGGCGGCGGCAAGCTGTTCCGCATTGTTTAAGTCGGCGTGCGGGGCCAACTCGCCGGGGGTAGCGGTATCCACCCAGCGGGCGTATTGGCCGGTGGCCGGGGCATAGCGCCATTCGACAATGGTGTTGTCGGTTTGAAAATCAAGATGGATGGTTTCGCCGGGCGTGCCACCGGCGGGCGCGGCTTGCTCAAAAGCCATGCCGTTCAAATTCTGCGCGGTGTTAATGCCCAGACTATCCGTGACTTGCCACACAGCGGCCGTGCTGGCGAATAACTTGTCGGTGGTCAGCCCGGCCCCTTCTTCCCGACACAGCGGCGGGCAGTCAGTGTAACCCGTGGCTTCGGCAATCACCCGGTCGTAAAAGTCCGTCAGCGATAGCCGCTTGAGCGTGCCTTCACTGGAGCCGGAAGTGACCAGCATGGCTTTGTATGATTCGGCCAGCACAATATCAATCAAGCGCGCCGAGCGGATGGAGCCGACCTTGGCCACGTCTTGCGCGAGATAAATGGCCGTCAGGCGCGTGACCCCAGCCTCGGCGTAGTGTTCCCACACCAAGTCGGCGAGCGATAATCCGGCTTGGGGCCGGACCCGGCGCGGGAACTGCGAGACTTTGATGGCTAGCGGGCGACGCATGAGTTGGGCCGGGTCGCTGACCGATAACCCCGTGAGGGGGTTTATATTCGGAGGAAAATTGGCCGGGCCAAAGCGAGTTGGCGGTTCAACCGTGGGCGTAACCGCCTCAACCGCCCCCGCTGTGGGTGAGGCACCAACCGGCGGGGACGTGGGCCGGGCGGTAGGCGCGAGGGTCACCAGCGTGGGGGTAGTCACCGCGAGGGGTGTGGGCGACGCGGTGGGCGCAGGCGTAGCGGTGCAGGCGACGAGGAGCATCGTTAGACAAGCGAGGACGAGTTTATTCTTGGGCATGGGGTAATCCACAAGGCCTACATGATAGAGGTAAGGTGATTATACTGCCCCTCAGGGTGCGGATGACCAATTAAGGCGCGGTGAACTTCTTCATCTTAAGAACGCATTGGTAGTGGCACGGGCTTCGCAAATATCACATGGGTGCATCTCTCAAACTGCATGGGATCATCCAGCAATTGGCAAGGAGCCATAGTTGGATATGCAGGAATGTTGTGCATCAGAGGAAATTACAGGTTGTATTTGGCTTATATTGATTTTCAATTTTCTTGGTCTGGATATGGGTGCATCTCTCAAACTGCATGGGATCATCCAGCAATTGGCAAGGAGCCAT
>CAYUFY010000073.1:0-17472 GCA_964443795.1 uncultured Anaerolineales bacterium
GGATAATCTCGGCAGTGTGGCGTACGAGTTGGGTGAAAATGCCCAAGCCGCGCATAACTTTGCCGAGAGTTTAAAGTTGGCGCTTGAAATTGGCACGCTTCCCCCGGCGCTCCTGGCGGTGGCCGGTCTGGCCCAGCTCCGCGCCCGCGCGGGAGACGCCGAAAAAGCCCTGGAGTTGCTCGGTTTTGTTTTCAATCATCCGGCCTGTGATGATGAAACCCATCAACGCGGCGACCCGCTTTTGGCCGATTTGCGAAGCCAATTGCCCGCGGCGGTGGCTGAAAACGCTCTTGCGCGCGGCCAAACACAAACCCTAGAAGCGATAACCGCTGAGTTGGTGGAAGAAAAATGGCTCTACCGGGTTTAACGGGAAACCGATGTCGGTCGGACTTGTAGCCCGACACCTGATGCGGCAAAAACCGTCGCGCGACAAGCGCGACCTGCGCCAACCCCATCAAAGACTAGAAAAATAAAACCTGTGGCTTCTGGCCACAGGTTTTATTTTTAGATTAGGCTGTAACAGCGCGCCGCTACGGGATTATTTTTTTACCAAGTTCACGCCATCGGCGTCCTGGTCAACTTTCACCGCGCCCAGCCAGGTGGCAAAGTCGTAATGCACGGTGGAGGGGTTGGGGGCTTTGTAACCGACCACGGTCGTCGTCTCGTACTTGATGGAAATCACGAACACTTGATTTGCGGCCGCGCCACTGATGGTGAGCGTGACTTGCCCGTTGTTGGTGGCGTAGGTGCCTAGGGCGCTGTTGGAGCAATCGGCGTTGTAGAGACGCATTTGCTCGAAGTTCTGCACGGCGAACAACGGTAGTACATCAGGGTTATTGTTGCCTTGGGTCAACTGCACCGAGAAGTTCGACGCAGGGGCGATGACCGTCGTGTAGTAGAAGAACACGCCGGGCGCGGTGTTGTTAATCTTGCCCTGCTTCACGCCATACATCACTTCGGTTAGATCGGCGGCCAAGCCATTGGTGAAGTCCTGACAGGTGGTCTGGGTGGGCGCGATCTTGCCGGCCCCAAATGGGCGACTGCGGTTGATGAAGGCCACGGTGAGTTCGCCGTGTTGGGCGGTGAGGTTGAGTTCAGCGATTTGCATCACCGTCGAGAGCAAGTAGCCCACGGGGGCGGCGCTTTCTTGCACGGTGTAGCGGCCCAACTTCAAGTTGATGAGGGCGAACTCGCCCGGAGCGGCGTTGGTGTCAAGCGCGCCGTTGTCCAACACGCTCACGCATTCATTCGCAATGTCGGTGCCGAAGCGGTCATACGTGCGGCAGACTTGGAAGGTCGCGCCAGCGAGCGGGGCATTTACATCATCTACTTTGTGCCAAGCCAAGTCACCAGCCACATAGGTCTTCATGGCGTTGGGGCCATTATCGCCGGAGCCGGTGGCGCGTTCCACCATGAGCAGATTGCTCACTGAGACGAAGGCATGCGCGCGCACGCCCACACTACCAATCTGCGTGCTGTTGATTTGGATGGGGCAATTGCCATTGGTGGTGGTGCAGGTGTTGCCATTGGTGAAGCTCGCGCCTGCGGTGTTGTTTTCGAGCGTGAAGTAGACCACCGTGCCATCCGCCGCCGCGACCCAGCCGGAGCCGTCATTTTGTTCGACCGTGACGATGAAGGTGTGTGGCTCGTAAATGCCGTTGGTGGCGGTGGGTTGGGTGAAGTTGATACGCGCATCCACGGCGAGGATGGTCACATCTTCAGGCGCGGGGCGAGTGAAGGTGAAGTCGCCAATTGTCACGGTGGTCGTACCGCTGATGACCGACGCGCCGGGTTCATCGGACGAGAACTGGACAGAGCAAGCGCCGGCGCCGCCGGTGACGGTGCAGGTCACGGGCGTGACTTCGCCGGGGCCGCTGGTGATGAGGAAATCAACGACGGTGCCATCGGGCGCGGGGGCCGGGCCAGTGCCGTCATTCACGGTCACGGTGCCATCGACGTTGTAGTTCTGGCCGACTTCAACCACGCCATTGATGCCGATGACGAGCGTGGCATCCACGTACTGTTGCGTGGCGGAGGCGCTGACGGGAAAATCATAGCCGCTGATGACAATGGTGGTGTCAGCGTTGATGGGATATACACCGGGGTCGTTCGAGTTAACAGTGATGGTGCATTCGCCGTTCGCGTTGGTGCCGTTATCGGCGCAGTCATTGGTGATGATGGTCAAGCCAGCGCCCACGGTGATATGGGGCGTAATGCCCGGCACGCCTTGCGGGCCAGCGCCTGAGTCTTGCGTGGCGCGGATGGTGAAAGTGCGCGTTGTGCCTACGACATCAATCGCATTGGCGGGGGTGATGCTGAGGTCGGCATCCACATATTGCTTGACGACCGTATCAATGTGGCCGTTGACTTCTAAGGCTAAGCCTTCGTCGGTGAGCAAATCGCCGACCCAGGTGGCGCCGAGGATGAGGTTGCCGGGCACGGCGGAGTTGACCACGACTTCGCATTGACCATCGGGGTTGAGGGCTGAACAATCTTCGCTTTGGATGCCGCCGACCCCTTCGGTGCCGAGGACGATGCCGCTGGTGCTGTCATACGGTTGGAAGCCGAAGCCATAGCCGTTATCTACTTGGACTTTGATGGAGAAGGTGTGTTCTTGGCCGACGGGGTTCACCGCATTGGGACGCACCACGCAGGTGAGATAGGGCAGGCCGATGTTGTCGCTGAAGGCTGCATTGCCAGCGTTGTCCACCGCTTGCACGAAGAAGGGCGTGAGACAGTCAATGGCGATGTTGCCCGTCCACATCATGCTCGTTTCATCGTAGTTGAGGTCGGCGCTTTGCCAACTGTTGCCGGTGAGGTAGGTCACGAGCACGCGCTTCACGCCGGAGGGGTCTTCGACGGTGATGGCGAAATCCACGCTGTTGCTGTGTTGGCTGTTCACATCGCGGATGGCGGGCGGCGCGAAGTCGGTGTTGCCTTCCGGCGCGTAGTAGGTTTGCAGTTCCATGTCGGTGTAGACCCATTCCGCCGGGGTGTGGTCGGGCAGGAATTGCCCACCCACCAACACGATGCGGTTTGGCCCACCGAGGCCGTTGATGCCCCAGAACTTGGAGGGGAACAACGTGAGTTTATCGAATTGTGGTTCGGGCAAGCCGATGGGCGTGCCGCCGATGGTCTGGCTATCGGTGATGAGCACCGCGATGAGCGGGTCGAAGCCGTCGCCGCTGTTGTTATCCACGACGAAGTTGCCGCCGAGGAAGAGCGCGCCGCGTAGGGCGTAGCCGGGAATTTCATCGGCGACCACGGAGCCGCGCGGTTGCACCGGGCGACCGGGGAAGACTTGGATTTCGCCATCAAGCGCGTAGTAGTTGCCGTTGGCGGTGGTGTGTAAATCAGCATCTAAGTCAACGGAGAGATTGATGGTTTGCAAACCGCCATCGGCGGCGGGCGCGCTTTGGTCAGCGGTGACAGCATCAGAGCTGGTGACGGCGGGCGCGTTCATGCTGGGCATGGCGACGCGCACCATCGGCAAGCCGTAGAGTGTGGCTTCGCTCACCACTTTGTCGTCGTACACGCCGAGGCCACCGGAGGCCGCACTGCCAATGTAGCGTTGTTTGGCGGCGACGAGCGCTTGGCCGATGGAGACGCTGGAGTCCGCGCCCATTTCTTGGGTGAAGAACAGCATCAGTTGTTCGGAGGCGGCGACCGCATCATCCATGCCGTAACCGTAGCCGGTGTTCGCCACATAGCTGGCCGCACCGCGTTCCGCATAGGCTTGCGCGAAGTCGGGGTTCGCATCCGCGTAGCGGTTGCTGTCGGCGGGGACGCTGAAGCCAGCGTGACAACCCATCGAGAAGATAATTTGATTGAGGTAGTTGTTATCGGTGTTGGTGACATCGCTGTTGTAGAACAGCGACGCGCCACCGGCGGGCAAACCGCGCCAGTGTTCAAAGTGGGCGTTGAGGGAGACGAGGTTGGGCGCATCTGTCGCTTGCCACGCGGCGATGAGTTCCGCCGCCGTCCAATCTTCGGAGATGAGCGTGTCGGGCGAAGCGCCAAAGCCTGTCAGGGTGTCGCCGATGGCATTCGCACCATCGGTCAAGAACTCGTAGCCGGTGACCAAACTTTGAGAAATGGTGATGGTCTTGTTTTCGGGCATCGCCAAGTATTGGGCAATGGTGTTGCCGATTTCGGCGGGCGTTTCCACCAAGCGGCCCAGGGCGCGGTCGGGCACGAACAAGTTGCGGCCAAACCACATTTGCGGATTGTCATCGGCATAGAAGTTGTCGGTGAGGAGCAGGGCGTTGTTCAAAGCCCAAAAGAGCGGGCTGTCATCGCCGGTGTTGGTGAGGTGCTTGGTCAACGACTCGAAAGCGAAGTCGCGCTCGTTGGAGATGGCAGTGTCGTCGGGCGTGCGGTAGAAGGGCAGGATGTCATCTGCGCCGGCGAGGACGATGTATTGAATGCCGGGGTTCGCGGCGAGATAGGTTTCCATCAAGGCGCGAATGGCAACGGCGACGGCGTTGGCTTTGTCGGGGTTGCAGTAGTCAGCGTTCCACGCGGCGTACGCGGCCACCACGTTGGGGTCGCTGTCCACGGGAAGGACGATGCCGTTCACTGAAGCATCATCGGCGAGGTCGCGCAAGTTGCTCATCACATCCGACGCACCGAAGGTGGCGTTGAGCCGACCCTGATGCGTGAGGATGAGTGTCTCGGCAGAATCGGAGACGTTTACGCCCGTGTAAGGCGCGTCTGCGGCAGTGACCGCATTGAGCGCCGTCCAAGTGCAGGCGGGGATTTCATCGCCGATGATTTGTTGGTCGAGGGTGAGGCCGTAAGGGGTCTCACCAAAATCACCCGTAGCGCTGAGGATGACCACATAATAATCGCCGGGGCGCGCGGCAAACACGGCTTGATGCACGGTGAGGTCGCCCGTGCCGAGCAGGGTGCCCGTGCCAAGGAGAGTGCCTGTGCCCAGTAAAGTGCCAGTGCCGAGGAGGGTGCCCGTACCCAGTAAAGTACCGGTGCCGAGCAGGGTGCCTGTGCCCAGCAAAGTGCCGGTGCCGAGGAGGGTGCCAGTCCCGAGCAGAGTCCCAGTCCCGAGCAGGGTGCCAGTGCCAAGTAATGTGCCAGTCCCGAGCAGAGTCCCAGTCCCGAGCAGGGTGCCAGTGCCAAGTAATGTGCCAGTCCCGAGCAACGTGCCAGTGGCATTTACATTCTGAATGTCTTGAGTGTCGTTGACCACATCTGCATCAGGGTTACCGTCGGTGGGCACGAGCAGATCGGCGAAAATCGCCATCTCATAGCCAGAGACTTCACTAGCCAAAGTGATGCTAAGAATGGACAGCGTATCCACCTGCACGCGATAGATGTCGAAATCACCCGAACTGCTGATGTAGGAGATGTTGGAGGTGGCGGAACCCGAGAAGATATTGGCGGGCGTGAGGGTGAAAACGCCCACGTCATTCGCGCGGTCATTCGGTTCGTTGGTGTCAATGTCCGAGCCGAAGATGACGCGCGCATCCACCCAGCGTTTCTCAGCTATAGCGCTCAGGCCCGTAAACGTCACATCGCCTTCGGGCGTGGACACGGTGCCCGACCAAGTGGCTTCAATGCCCGTGAGGCCGGTGGAGTTGGATTGCAAGATGGTCGTGCACTCGCCGCCCGCGCCGGTGGTGCAGGTGTCGCTGGTGAGGCCGCCGGGGCCAGTAACGGAAGTGTTGTTGAGGAAGCTGGTGATGGCGAAGTGAATGGTTTGGCCGGAGACATTGCCGCCACTCACTGTGAGCTGGGCCGTAAGGGTGTGGTCGTTGCCGACTTGGCTGGCGGCTTCAGTGGGGGTCAGCGTAAGAGTCGCGGAAACCCAACGCACTTTGGCCGTCGCAGAAGCGGAGGTGGAAGCGCGATCAATCGCGCCCGCCCAAGTGGCGGAAATGTTGCTCAAGTCAGCTACGTTGGATGAAACGCTGAAGGTGCAGGTGCCGTCTGTGCCGGTGAAACAACTGCCCGCGCTCGGAGCGCCAGCGCTGGCAGTGAAGTTAATGGTCTCATTAGCGGGCGCGGCCACGAAGCCTAGCCCATCGCCTTTGTTGAACAGCAACGCAGCGGTGAGCGTTTGGCCTTCGCCCGCCGGGTGCGCCGAAGCGCCGGGGGTGAGCGCCAGTTTCGCTTGCACCCAGCGCGTGCTGACGGTGTTGCTGGCGCGCGTCACGCTTTGGCCGTTGACGGTGAGCGTGGCATTGGCCGAAGCCGTGTTTGTGCCGGGGGTTGGCGATGACACCGACACCGTGCAAGTGCCGGAAGCAGTCGTCGTGCAAACATTGCTCCCCACAAACACGGCGGAAGCGCCGAAGGTGTTGGCTAAGGTGGCAGTGACCGTTGCGCCGGAAGCGGGCGCAAAAGCGAAGTTCGTGGAAGCATCGCGCTTTTCAACGAGGGCGGTATAGGTTTGCGTGCCGTTGATGGCTTTCACCGAAGTCGCGGGCGACAGCGTCACGCGCGCATCGCACAGGTTGAAGCCGCCGAGCGCGAAGTCTTTCAGTTGCGCGCCCACCGAAGATGAAGAGCGTGTCTCGGCCATGAAACTGGAAAAACAAGTGGCCGGATCATTCGCCAGTTGCCAAAAATGAGTAAGGTTGATAGCGCCTTCGAAGAAGGTGCCAGTGGGGAAGGTGCCCGCCGCGCCGCCTTTGGGCGTGTAGGCCCAGGGCGCGCGTGTGGTGGCGCTATTGACGGTAGCGCACACATTGTCATTCACATTCAGTATGCCGGGCACACAATCAATCCCGGAGAGAATCAAATTCAGAGTGCCTTGCGCGCTCCATTCGTACGCTTTGATGGTGCTGATTTTGCCGCCTTGTGTGAAGTCGCTGAGAATCAACAAATCGCCCACTTTGTGGGCACCGCTGAAGGTACCATTGGCGTTGCGGCCCACTTGGTTTTGGAAAAACCAAAAGCCGATTTGCGCGTTGCCACTGTTGTCGTAGCGGTCCGCACCGAATACCAAAATCAATTCGCCGGCCTCGTTTTTGTAGGCGACCGAATATGCGTTGGTGATTTCGTCTTTATCAGGGGCTTGGTCGGTGGCGGTGTGGCGCCATTGATTGATGTTGTTGTTATCTTTCGAGCCGCCGCTGGTGAAGTAGGTAGTGTCGGTGGGCGGGTTTTGGCCGTCAATGACAAAGCTGGTGGCGATGGCAGTAGTCGAAAAATTGGTCGGAAACACGGTGTCCCAATCATCCCCGATACCGGAGAGTTTTTGGGCGTTGCCATCCAATTGAAACAAATTGGTTTCGTGAATAGCCCATGCGGATGATAAAGGAATCGTCAAAAATATGACCAACACAGTTATAAGGCTGGCTAACTTTTTCCAATTTAGTTTTGCAACTTTGAATATTGACTTCATTGACATAAATCTCTCCGCTATATAGTGCATATAAGATTATTACACTCTACTTAACCGTCAAAGCTTTAGAAAAGTTACAACTCGCCATAAAAAAAACTGGTCAATTTATATAAATTGACCGGTTTCGCTATTGGCTCCCTACAGGTGTGCAACAAGTCAGTTGCTAAGCGACCAATATAACCTGTAGCTCATAGCCTTCAAGTTTTCTGTTGTCATAAACACCCCTTGTCGAGAAATTACGCCCAACAACCGAATTATACCACTAACCACACATAAACAACGGGACTATCGAACTACTGAACTACTTTCATCTCATCAATTTGAGCCTGTATAGAGGGTTTTCAAAACAAAGCAGAGGCCAATTCATTGCGGTAAGTGCGGGTGGTGGGGTCATCTTCGCCCAACAACTCAAAAATGCCCAACATCACCAGACGGGGCTCGCCTTTGCGATACTTCTTGTTTTGGCGCAAAACATCGAGCAGACCATCCATCCCCGCTTCCAGATTGCCCCGCGCCAACAACCGGGCCGCCTGATGGTAGGCCGCATCAAGCTCATGCTCGTCAATCGGCGCGTCCGAACTTTCGACCTCGCAGAGCAGGCTGGCCAGTGCCGTCAGTTTTTCAGCCTGGACGATAAGGTCGCTCCGGGGGAAATCCTCGATCAACTCCTGAGCCTCACACCCCCGACCTTGTGCCAACATGGCCTTCATCAGCCCCAGCGTGGCGGGGGCATTATCGGGCTGGGCGGTGTGCGCCTTGCGGAAAGCGGCCTCGGCTTTGGCCCAGTGCCGGGTGGTCAGCAAACTATGCGCTTCGGCCAGCGCGCGATCCGCTTCGGTCGGAGCGACACTCCGCAGAAAGTCGCGGACTTTGGATTCCGGTTGGGCGCCGATAAACTCGGCGAGGATGCGGCCCTCGCGGAAAGCCTTGACCGCCGGGAGACCCTGCACCCCGTAGCGGGTCGCCAGGTTGGGGTTATCGTCCACATTGACTTTGGCGAGGAGAAAAGCGCCCTTGCCCTCGATGGCCAGTTTTTCCAGAATCGGGCTGAGCGCCCGGCAAGGCCCGCACCAGGCCGCCCAAAAATCCACAATCACCGGCAATTCGCGGGATTTGGACAGGACATCCTGATTGAAAGTGGCTTCGTTGACTTCGAAAATATGCTCGGCTTTGTTGGGCATCACGCGCTCCAGACCAGCGGTCATTTTACCAGTAGCGGCTTTACTTAGATTCCATCGCCTGCACAAAGATCGGCACCATCTCCGGGTCAAAGTGCTTGCCCGCATTGGCGAGGATGAACTGCATCACCTCGGCGTGGGGGCGGGCCGGATGATAAGGGCGGACACTGGTGAGCGCGTCGTACACATCGGCGACCGCCAACAAGCGGCCTTCGAGCGGGATATCTTTTCCCCCTAACCGCTCCGGATAACCAGTGCCATCCCATTTTTCATGATGATACAGAATATACGGCAGGGTGGGTTGCAAATGGCTGATGCCCCGCAAAATCCGGGCGCCTTCAACCGGGTGTTGTTGCATGATCACCCATTCGTCCGGCGTGAGTTTGTCGGGCTTGTTCAACACCTGATCGGGGATGATGATTTTTCCGATATCGTGCAACCGCGCCCCAAACTCCAACAGGCGCATGGCCTCGCCGGTCCAGCCCAACACCAGCGCCATCCGGCGGGCATAATTGGCCACGCGTTCAACGTGGCCGTGGGTGTACTGATCCCGGCCTTCAATGGTATTGGCCAGCACATTCACGGTCTCCAGATACGCCAGTCCGATTTGCGCGATTTGCACTTCGGCGGCGCGCAGAAGTTTGGCGTTGATGATGGCGCTTAACGCCTCCCCGTCGATGGGTTTGGTGAGGTAATCATCCACTCCCAACGTCTTACCCTCCTGAATTTCCACCGGCGAATCGTTGGCGGTGAGAAAAATAAAGGGGATGGGGGTGAGCCGGGGAATTTGCCGGAGCGCCTTATAGAACTCGATGCCATTCATCACCGGCATGTTGATGTCTGACAGAATTAAATCCGGGGTCAAGGTCTGCAACACCGCCAGCCCCTTTTCGCCGTTTTCAACCAGATACACGTGATAGTCTTCCAGCTCCAACGTCAGGCGCAACGACTCGCGGATGGCCGCGCTATCTTCGACGACCAGAATGTTTTTAGGCGAGGCAAATGAACTCATGGGAATTACTTTAGCGTAATCTGGGTTCTTGCGCCATAGGCAGATGGATTGATGGATGGGGCATTTCTAACCCTCCGTAACCATGGGGATTTTGACCCCCCAGCGTTTTGCCGCCTCGAGCGCTTCCGGGTACCCGGCGTCCGCGTGGCGCACCACGCCCATGCCGGGGTCGGTGGTGAGGACCCGCTTGAGACGTTGCGCGGCCTCGGGAGTGCCATCGGCCACGATGACTTGCCCGGCGTGTTGCGAATACCCAATGCCCACGCCGCCCCCGTGATGGAACGACACCCAGGTGGCCCCGCCCACCGCGTTGATGAGCGCATTCAAAATCGGCCAATCGCTCACGGCATCGGTGCCATCGCGCATGGCTTCGGTCTCGCGGTTGGGTGAGGCCACCGAACCAGAATCCAAGTGGTCGCGGCCAATCACGATGGGCGCTTTCACTTCGCCGCGCGCCACCATGTCGTTAAACCGCAACCCGGCGCGGTCGCGTTCCCCATAGCCGAGCCAGCAAATGCGCGCGGGCAGGCCTTGCCAGTGGATTTTCTCTTTCGCCATTTTCAGCCAGCGGTGTAAGTGCGCGTCTTCGGGGAACAGTTCCATCACCGCGCGGTCAGTGGCGTAAATATCTTCCGGGTCGCCCGAGAGCGCCACCCAGCGGAACGGGCCTTTGCCCTCGCAGAACAGTGGGCGGATGTAGGCCGGGACAAAGCCGGGGTAATCGAAAGCGTTTTTTACACCCGCATCGAAAGCGCGTTGACGCAAGTTGTTGCCATAGTCAAACACTTCCGCGCCGCGCTTTTGGAACTCGAGCATGGCTTCGACATGGCGCGCCATGGAGTGCCCACTGCGGCGCGTGAACTCGTCGGGGTTATCGGCGCGAAGTTTATTCGCTTCATCTAAAGTCATGCCGTGTGGGATGTAGTAGAGATAGTCATGCGCCGGGGTTTGGTCGGTGACCACGTCGGGGATGATGCCGAGGGTTGCGAGTTGCGGAAACACATCGGCGGCGTTGCCGATGAGGCCAATGGATTTGGGTTCGCCTTTGGACTTAAACTCTTCGACGAGCGTCATCGCTTCTTCGAGCGAGTCCACCACCAAATCAAGATAACCGTTGTCGCGGCGGCGCACCGCGCGGGCGGGGTCAATCTCCACCACCAGGGCCACGCCGTCGTTCATGGTCACAGCCAACGGTTGGGCACCGCCCATCCCGCCGAGGCCCGCCGTCAAGACAAATTTGCCCTTGAGCGAGTCCCAGCCTTTTTGGCGCGCCAACGCGCCGAAGGTTTCATACGTCCCTTGCAAAATGCCTTGCGTGCCGATATAAATCCAACTGCCCGCCGTCATTTGGCCGTACATGATGAGGCCGCGCGCGGCGAGGTCGTCGAAGTGTTGTTGGGTGGCCCAGTGCGGCACGAGGTTGGAGTTGGCGATGAGCACGCGCGGCGCGTCGGGGTGAGATTTGAAGATGGCGACGGGTTTGCCGGATTGGACGAGGAGTGTTTCGTCGTTCTCCAAGTTCTTGAGTGATTCGAGGATGGCATCGAACGCTTCCCAACTGCGCGCGGCCTGCCCGCGCCCGCCATAGACCACGAGGTCGTCGGGGCGCTCGGCCACTTCGGGGTCGAGGTTGTTTTGCAACATGCGATAGGCGGCTTCTTGGAGCCAGCCCTTGCAAGTGAGGGTGGTGCCACGCGGGGCGCGGATGAGGCGAGACATAGAGACTCCTTCTTTAGAAACCACAGATTACACAGATTTTAAGAGCACTTGCCATCAGGGTAAATGATGAATAACTTTGCCGCGTTTGATTATCCCCACCACCGGATTGCTCCCCAGCCGATAAATCACATCCTCGAAAGTCGGCACATCCCAAATTTGGATGTCGGCTAATTGGCCGGGGACGAGGCTCCCGCGGTCGCTGAGTCCCAACGCTTTGGCCCCCCCCACGGTGGCGGCGAGCAACGCTTCTGCGGGCGAGAGGCGGTATTGGCGACAGGCGAATTGCATGACGAGGAACATAGACTCAACCCAACACGCCGGGCAGAGGTCGGTGGCGAGGGCGAGAGTCAGGCCTTCTTCCAGCATCATGCGCGCGTCAAAGGGGCGCGGGTGTTTGACGGCAAAATCCAGCACGGGGGTCACCACGCCCACGACTCCGGCCTGCGCCAGGCGGCGGGCGTGCTCGCGCTCGGTGTAGTTGAGATGGTCGGCGGAGATCACGCCGAGGTCGGCGCACATGACCGAGCCGCCGATTTGGGAATATTGGTCGGTGTGGATTTTGGGCTTTAACCCGGCTTTCATGCCTGCTTCTAAAATCTTGCGTGAGTCGGCAACGGAATAATAACCATCGTCGCAGAACACATCGCAGAATTCGGCGAGTTGGCGGTCAACCACTTGCGGGAGCATTTCGTGGATGACGAGGTCAATATACTTCTCGCGCGAGATTTCTTGGGGAAAGTCGTGCGCGCCGAGGAAGGTGCTGAGAATGTCCACGGGGGGGAAGTAGTCAGCCGCATCCTTCGACTGCGCGGCATTCGCCGCTCCGCTCAGGATGCTTTTGCGGCCTTCAGCTTGGAGAACCTGATTAACTTCCAGCAACTTGAGTTCATCGGCTACGGTGAGGCCGTAGCCGCTTTTGCTTTCGAGGGTGGTGGTGCCGTGGGCCAACATTTGTTGGAGGCGAGAAAGAGAATTGGAGATTAGAGATTGGAGATTGGTGGCGCGGGTCATGCCGACGGTGGCGAGGATGCCGACCGGGATGCCGAGGGCTTTGATTTCGGCGGGGGTGTGGGTCATTTTGGCGGCGTATTCTTGCGCGCGCGAGCCGCCGAAGACGAGGTGGGTGTGCGAGTCCACGAAGCCGGGGGCGAGGATTTTGCCCGAGGCATCAAGAATCTGCGCGGAACTTGAGTCTACTTGCGCTAGCACTTCGGGCGTGGGGCCGATGGCGAGGATGTGTTCGCCGCTGATAGCTATCGCTCCGTTTGGAATTCTGCCGAGAGAATTATTCGCACAAGTAAGTGTTTCGGTGGAATTGGTAATGAGTAATTGGGCAGGGGGAAGTGTCATGTGTCGAGCTTCGTAGGTCGCGCTTGTAGCGCGACGGCTTTTGTGGCATCAGGTGTCGGGCTAAAAGCCCGACCTACTTTGTGGTTAAACAAAATTTGGCACACTGGCGCGGATGGCGAGGAGTAATTCTCCAGAGTGAATAAGGCGCGCGAGAGATTCGATGTCGGGGCTGGTTTCCCGGTCGTGGGTCAGGAAGGCCGCGTGGGCGCGGATGATTTTATGCGCGGGGGCGGTGCCACGCCCGAGGCGCGCTGGCCCGTCGGGGCGCAGGTCTATCGCTTGGGCCGCCGTCAACATCTCAATGGCGAGGATGTAGCGCACGTTGTCAATGATTTCGAGCGCGTGCCGGGCGGCGTTGGCGCCCATGCTCACATGGTCTTCTTGGTTGGCGGAGGAGGGAATGGAGTCCACGCTGTCGGGGTGGGCGAGGGTTTTGTTATCGGAGACGAGGGCGGCGGCGGTGTATTGCGGCATCATCAGGCCGCTGTCGAGGCCGCTGGTGGGGACGAGCATGGAGGGCAGGCCGTCGCTGAGTTCGGGGGTGAGCAGGCGGAAGAGGCGGCGCTCGGCGAGGTCGCCCGCTTCGGCGATGGCGATGCCGAGGAAATCGTGCCACATGGCCGGGCCTTGCCCGTGAAAGTTGCCGCCCGAGATGGCGCGGCCTTCAACGAGGAGCGGGTTGTCGGAGGTGGCGTTGAGGGCGGCGGTAAAGCGCTCGCGGAGGAAAGCGAGGGTGTCGCGGATGGGGCCGAGGACTTGTGGGGTGCAACGCAGGCTGTAGGCATCTTGCACCCGCTCGGGGCGCGAGTTGACGAGGCGGCTGTCGGCGAGGAGCGCGCGCAGGTTGGCGGCGGTGACGATTTGCCCCGGTTGCCGATTGGCTTCGTGCAGGGCGGGGTGAAAGGCATCGGTGAGGCCGAGCAGGGCTTCGATGCTGAGGGCGGCGGTGAGCTCGGCGTGGCGCACTAAGTTTTCGGCATCGTACACGCCGATGGCTCCGGCGGCGACCATGAAGGTGGTGCCGTTGGTGAGGGCCAGACCTTCTTTGGGTTCGGGGATGATTCGTTCGAGGCCCGCGCGCCGCATGGCTTCCGCGCCGGTAAGCAGTTCGCCGTGATAGTAGGCCTGGCCGCTGTAGCCGCCGTCATCCGTTTCGTCGCGGGTGAAGACGACGGCGATGTGCGCGAGGGGGGCGAGGTCGCCGCTGGCCCCGAGCGAGCCTTTGCCCGGGACGTGGGGCGTGACCCCGCGATTGAGCATCTCGATAAGCGTGTGCGCGACGACGGGCCGCACGCCCGAGCGGCCTTGCGCGAAGATGTTGATGCGGATGAGCATCATGGCGCGGATGATTTCGAGCGGGAGCGGTGCGCCCACGCCAACAAGACAATTGAGGATGAGATTGCGCGAGAGGGTGCGCGCTTGCTCGGGGGCGATGCGCGTGCGGGCCAGCGGGCCAAAACCCGTGTTCACGCCGTAGATGATTCTATCCGAACGATAGACCGCGTCTTCAATCCATTGCTGGCTGGCGGTGAGGCGCGCGAGGACTTCATCGCCGAGCGGCGCGACAGATTCGTTGTGGCGGGCCACGGCGAGGACTTGTTCAAGGGTGAGGGATGAGCCGGTGAGGGTGAGCATGGGGTAATTGGTAAATGGTAATTGGGGTCGAAGGTAATCAGTGAGCAGTAATCAGTAAACTGTTTGTCATGCCCGCGCGCTCGATAAGAGCACTCGGGCCTCACCCCCAGCCCCTCTCCTGAACGCCGCTTCGCGAAGCGCGTTCAGGAGAGGAGAGCAATTCCGAGGGTGACATCTCCCCCTCTCCTGACGACGCTCTTGTTCTTTGTCGTCAGGAGAGGGGGCCGGGGGGTGAGGTCTCAGGGTTTGAGTAAAACTTCCTTTACTTCCTTCACATCCCACTTCGCGCCCAGCCGCTCAAAAATTTCCAGCGCGTTTTGCAGAAGTTCTTTGCGCTCTGCGCCCGTGCTGTGGCGGCCCAAATCGAATAAGGCTTGCGCTTCGTCAAAGGGCATTTGCAACCGGCGGGCAGAAGCAATGGCTCTCCGCCATGCGAAGCGCGCCCACCCCTTGCGACCATTGAGCCACGCCCAGCGGCCTTCCATACGCCACGCGGCTGAGCGGGCGATGGCGAATTGAAAAGAAAATTGCCACAACCAGCCGAGCGCTTCACGGGCTTGGGCGCGGAGATGGGCGCGTTCACTGCGGGAGGCGGAAGCCATCTTCAGAGAACGTTCCCACAGCGCGAGACGGGCTTCGGATAAGGGCATATAAACATCCACTGCGGTAAAAGTAAACATCAAGGGTGAAACCAACTCAGTCAATTGGTCAGCGAGCGATTGGGCTACGGAGAAATGGTTGAGGCGCAAGCGGGCTCCGATAAGCGCGCCATAGGTGAGGGTGCGGCTGGTTTTTGAGGAGGTTAGTTCTTGATGTAAAGTCAGCGCTTGTTCGCCGAGCGTGAGCGCGCGCGAAAAATCCCCGAGCCGCACTGCCGCCAAAATATGCTCATTGAGCGCAAAAACTTGATGCTCAATGTTGGCATTTTCCAGACCGAGCCGATAAATGCGTTCGGCGATGGCCGTGAGGGCTGGGAATTCGCCACGATACATTTTGACCAATCCAAGCAGGGTTAGACCGTCGCCTACGCCGCGCCGATTGCCAATGTTTTGGGCTAACTCCACCAGTTGGGTGAGGTGGTATTCTGTTTGAGACCACGAGCGTGTTCCAATGCTAAAGACACTAACGGCCCGATGAAACTCGCTGGTGGCTAATGCGTCATTTAACTTAGGGATTAAAGATTCGCCGCGCCGTTTAGCAATTTCGGCCAGCCCATTCAAATGAGCGAATATGAACATACCAAATAGCCCCCCGTAGAGGTACAGTAATTCGGGCGACTGGCCGGCCAACACCGTCATATTGAAGTTACGGAAATTAGCGTGGAGGTCAGGCAGGAGCCAACTATCCACATAGTAGTTGAGATTTAACCCCCAGTAGCATTGCGTAGCTTCCAAGGTTTTGGCGTGTTCAACAGGCGATAAATTGGATCGGGCCGGAGGCCACGCAAACCGAAACGGGAAAACCAGCAGTTCCCACCCCAATTCCCAAGCCGCGCCTAGTGAGGTTGTCGGCACGGGTTGGTCAAGTAGGCGCAAAGCGCGTTGCAAATGTTGACGCTCGTCGGCTTTGCGGCCTAGGTTGTTGTAAGCCTGGCCGAGCAAGCGTTCCCAGTGCGCCACTTGTGCGGGCGGCACGGCTTGCGCCTCGGCGAGTTCGATGGCGTGGCGCAGATGCTCCACCGCTTCTGCGTACACGCCATTGCGTAATGCGAACTCGCCCGCCGCACCAGCGTAGTGCAAGGTCTTGGGCGCATCGTCGGCTTTTTGCCAGTGGTAGGCCAACAGCGAATAATACGCTTCTAAATTCTCGGCGTAGGTTTGCTCATGCCATTCGGCGATGGCGCGATGCAGAGTGCGGCGCTGGGCAAACGCCATGAGGTTGTACGCCACTTCCTGCGTGATGACGTGGCGGAAGGCATCGGCGCGGTCGGGGGCGGGCGTTTCGGTTTGGGTCAGCTCCAACCGCGCGAGTGAGTCGAGATGTGTTTCGAGATGCGGGCGGTCTTGCTCGATGGGATGAATGACGCTCAGCACCCGCAGGGGGAACGTGCGCCCGATGACGCTGGCGGCCTTGAGCGTGAGTTGTTGTTGCGGGGTGAGGCGGTCTATGCGGCTGGTGATAACGCCCTCGACCGTGTCGGGGAGGACGATGGCGGTGAGGTCGGCATTGGGGGTGAGGCGGCACTCGCGGCCCTCGATTTGCAGAAGACCCGAATCGCGCAGGGCATAAGCGAGTTCTTCGGCGAAGAAGGGATGCCCTTCGGTTTTAGCGCGGATGAGTTGCAGGATGGGTTTGGGGAGGGATTCGACTCCCAAGCGTTGACAGACTAACGCGGCGGCCTCGGCGCTGGTGAGGGCTTCGAGCCGCAAAAGGTGAGTACGCTCGCCCGCCGCGAGTTGCCGATACTCGTCGGGGGGCGCGTCCCCCAGCGGGCGGGCGACAATCACGAGCAGGGTCGGCCACACGCGTTGGGCCACCTGCCACCCTAACGCCCACGAAGCCGAGTCCAGCCAGTGCGCGTCATCCAGCACAATCACTTTGGGCGAGCGCGCCGCCGACTCTTGCAAAATGCGGATGAGCAAATCGCGCGTGTTGTCGGCGCGCACTTGGCCTTCCATGCGCGCGGTGTGTTCGGTCTCGGGCAGGTCGAGCAGGAGGATGCTGTTGAGCAGGGGCGCGAGCGCGGCCACGTCGGGCGCGTCTTCAAGTAAGTTGAGAATGTGTTGCCCGCGCGTGGCGGGGTCGGTGAGCAAGCCGAGGTCGTAGAGTTGGTCGAAGACCGCGCGCCAGACGAAGTAGGCGGTGTTGGCTTCCATGGGCGTGGCCGCGCCCGCGAAGACAGTGAGATTTAAGGCGGCGGCTTGCTCGCGCAGGTCGGCGACGAGGCGCGATTTGCCGATGCCCGCCTCGCCTTCGATGAGGATGACACTGCTTGTGCCGCGTTCGAGGGCACCGAGTTGCGCCGCGATGGTCTTGCGCTCGAACTGCCGCCCGACCATTTCCAGGCCCCGCGCGGGGGCGGTGGGTGCCGGGGCCGCGCGGACTTCGTTTACTGGGCGGTAAACCGCGACGAGTTCGGCCTTGCCTTTGGCTTTGATGGGCGCGAGGGCTTCAAAGTTGAGTCGGGCTTGCGCGGCCTGATAAGTGGCAGAGTCGCACAGGATACCGCCCTCACCCCGGCCCTCTCCCGGAGGGAGAGGGGGATGCGCCCC
>CAYUFY010000074.1:0-17409 GCA_964443795.1 uncultured Anaerolineales bacterium
CGCTTACATATTCTCGTCGCCTTTGACCCGCGCTCACGTTAAATCTGGTAGAGCCGCCTTTCTCCACACCTCTCCCCAAGTCTCTCCACAGGAAAACAACACTTCTCCACACCACTGGTTGCTAGTTTAGTGCCTTCCCCCCACCTTCCCCCACTCACGTTAGGAGCACGAAAGCGCAATTTTTAGGCTAAAAAGGACAAACGTGGGTGAATTGCCTTAAAAGTTCCCTAGAACTATTGCCTTTAGTGGGTGAATTGGTATATACTGTGGGCGTTGGTGGGGGAAAGTGGGGGAGCGTGGTTTTTTTCGCCGAGCAAATTAACCTTGTTCGGCGTTTGGTTATTAAAGGCAATTTAGAACTTATGTTCTTAGGCGAATTTCAGCACGCAATTGACGACAAAGGGCGCCTGACCATCCCCGCGAAGTTCCGCGAGGAATTGGCGGGCGGCGCTGTGGTCACGCGTGGGTTCGAGAAATATCTCCTCCTTTACACCACCGAATCGTTTACCCGCCTCACCGTGCGCGCCAAAAACCTCAGCCCCACCGACCCCGAAAACCGCGCCCTCTTGCGCTTGGCCTTCTCGGGCGCCAGCGAGGCCGCGCTCGACAAGCAAGGTCGCATCCACGTCCCGCCCTTCCTCCGCACTTATGCCGGTCTGACCGGTGAGTGCGTCATTGTCGGTGTGGGCGACTACATTGAAATCTGGAGCCGGGATGGTTGGGACGAGCAACTCAAAGTCGTCAATGACCCCGAAGTGAACGCCCGCCGCTTTGCGACCCTCAACCTGGCCACCGGCCAGGAACAAGCCGCTCCCACCGTTTTGCAAATCGTCCCCGCCCCGGCCACCGCACCCGCTTCGGTCCCAGCGCCCGCGCCGAGCGCCGAAGTTAAACCTGTCGAACCCGCGTCAACCGCGAGTGAGTAAGCACGTCCCGGTTCTTTACCAAGAAGTCCTGACCGGCCTGCAACCCAGCCCGGGCGGCCAATACATTGATGGCACTCTCGGGGCGGGGGGGCACGCCGTCGGAATTTTGGAACTTTCATCACCCGATGGCTTGCTTCTGGGTTTGGATCGTGACCCGGTGGCGTTGGAGACGGCCCGCGCGACGTTGGCCCCCTACGGCCAACGCGCCACGCTCGTGCGGTCTTCCTATACCCAAATGGCGGTTGCCGCCCGAGGGTTTGCCCCGGTGGACGGCATCCTGCTTGACCTGGGCTTGTCTTCCTTACAAATGGACGACCCGGCGCGCGGCTTCGCTTTTCAGACCGACGGCCCGCTCGACATGCGCTTCGACCCGCAGGCCCCGCTGACCGCCGCCGAGATTGTGAACGATTGGCCGCTGGATGAATTGGCCGACATCATCTGGGAATACGGCGAAGACCGGTACAGCCGCCGGATAGCGCAAGCCATTCGGGCGGCGCGGCCAGTGTCAACCACCCGCCAACTGGCCGAGATCATCCAGCGGGCGGTGGGTGGACGGAAAGAAAAGATTCACCCGGCCACCCGCACTTTTCAGGCCTTACGCATCGCCGTCAACGGTGAGCTGGAAGCGGTTGAGATGGTTTTGCCACTGGCACTAAACTTGCTTAAACCCGGCGGGCGATTAGCCGTGATCGCCTTCCACTCGTTGGAAGATCGGCTGGTTAAAAACTTTTTTCGGCTCCAGGCGCGCGGCCCGGCCAGTACGGGTGGGTCTCAGACCCACCCCTACTTTGTGGCCGAACCGCCACCCTTTGAGCCAACCATCAAGGAAATCACCCGGAAGCCCATCGAGGCCACGGCGGAAGAGATCGCCCAGAACCCCCGGGCTCGAAGCGCTAAACTCAGGATTGCTGAACGGCTTTAGTCTGGCACAAACCTTGCAGAATAAGTGATGTGTGGCAAGTTGCCACTTTAATACTTGCTACCCAACACATTCCAATGAACACCCTCGCTCCCGATCATCTCCTCCGCGCTTTTCGCCAGGCTCCCTGGCGCAAGCAGATCCAATTTGTGGCTCTACTGGCCATTGCCTTGCTGGTGATCGCCATTCTCGGCGGGTTTTACCTCACGATTGCCTCTAAAGCCGGCACCGCCGGGCGCGATTTACAACACTATGAGATGCTCAAGACCGAGCTGACTCAGCAGAATGACGAATTGCGCGCCAAGCTCGCCGAACTCCGCGCGGTCACCCGGCTCGCCGAGCGGGCGCGCGTCCTCGGCTTTGTGCCGGCGCAGGCCGAGCAAGTGGAATACCTCAGCGTGAGCAATTACCCCCACGCTTATGCCCTCCCCGACGGTTTGACGGCGCAAGCCCTCGCCGAAGGCGGTGGGTAAGAACACAAACCTGACAGGTCTATAAGACCTGTCAGGTTTCGACAATCATGACCGAAACCATCTTCGTCCGCTTCCGCATTATCCTCATTGGCTTGGCCCTGTTGACGGGTCTGGTCATTGTACAATTACTGCGGATTGATTTCGCCAGCGACAACCGCGCCTACCTCAGCGGCCTATCCGACACCATCTCCCAGGTCCAGCGGGAGTTTGCCCCGGCGCGCGGACGGATTTATGACCGTAACGGTGAACTGCTCGCCACCAACGATGTGCAATACGAAATCGGCATCTCCCCGCCGAATGTGGTCGCCCCGAAGGATGTGGCCACCACCCTCTCCGATCTGCTCGATAAGTCGGTGACCGACCTGGTACTTGCCACCCGTAGCGATCGGCCCTATGTGCTCGTCGCGCGGCCCGTCAAAGCCGAGATTGGCGACTTGCTCAAAAATAAGCAAGCGCAGGGTGGGGAGGTTGATCTGAGTGGGGTGGATCTCACCCCCATCGCGCACCGGTTTTACCCCGGCGGCCAGTTGGGCGCGCAAGTGCTCGGGTTCGTGGCTTATAACCAGGATGGCAAACAACTGGGCTACTTCGGGGTGGAAGGTTTTTACAACGACCTCCTCGCCGGGCGCGCGGTCAAGGGCATTGAACGGTTCATCCCCTTCGATGTGCAACCCGACCCCACCCCCGACTCCGGCGCGGACTTGTATCTGACCATTGACCGCGAGATCCAATATTTGGTTGAAACCACCATGGCCGACGCGATCAACCACTACGGCGCGGTCGGCGGCTCGATTATTGTCCTCGACCCGCGCAACGGCGAAATCCTCGGCATGGGTTCCTGGCCGACGTTCGATCCAAACAACTACACCCAATCCCCGCCCGGCGATCCGGCGAACCCGGCGGTGAGCGGCCAATATGAGCCGGGCTCGACCTTCAAAATTCTCACCATGGCCGCCGCGCTCGACTCCGCGACGGTTAAACCCGACACTATCTTTGTGGATAATGGCGTGATTGAGGTGGGGGGCGTGCCAATTTACAACTGGAACTTGGGCGCGTTTGGTCCGGTGGATATGACCGGGTGTTTGGAGCACTCGCTCAACGTCTGCATGGCGCACCTCTCCACGCAGATGGGGCCGACGACCTTTTACAATTACATGTCCACCTTTGGGATCGGACACGCGACGGGCATTGACCTGGCCGCTGAGTCGGCGGGACGCCTCAAGTTCCCCGGCGACTCGGATTGGTTTGACTCCGATCTGGGCACGAATGCGTTTGGTCAAGGCGTGGCGGTGACGCCCCTGCAATTGCTCACCGCCATTGCTGCCGTGGCGAATGACGGCGCGATGATGCAACCGCACATCCTCATGCGCGTCGAGAGCCGCAACCGTTCTTTCACCACTCAGCCGCAAGTTCTGGGTCGCCCGATCAAGCCCCAGACCGCGCAAATTTTGAGTTTAATGCTGGCCGACTCATTGGAGCGCGGCGAGGCAACTGACGCACTGGTGGCCGGTTATCGCATCGCTGGCAAAACGGGCACAGCCCAAATCCCTGTCCCCGGGGGTTATGACGAAAACAAGACCATTGCTTCGTTTGTGGGGTGGGGGCCGGTGGACGATCCGCGCTTTTTGGTGTTGGTCAAGCTCGATCAGCCTTCGACCAGCATCTGGGGGTCTGAAACCGCGGCCCCGTTGTTTGGCGAAATGGTGAAGCGCTTAGTGGTCCTGATGGAAATTCCGCCGGATGCGGTACGGACGGCGCTGATGGGCCAATGAAACCCAACCAGTGAGCAGTCATCCGTTATCAGTCATCAGTATCGGCCCCTGATAACGGATAACTAAAACCATGCTCACGCTCGGTCATGTGCTCGAGGCCCTTACGGGCTACCAATCGGCGGGTGGGTCGCAGATTATCACCGACGTGGTGATTGACTCCCGCCTGGCCATCTCGGGCGCGCTGTTTGTGGCTTTGCCCGGCGAACGCGCTGACGGCCACCAGTATGTGGCGGCGGCGTTCAAAAAAGGGGCCATTGCGGCGATTGTGCAACGCGATGGGCCTGCTGACTTTTACACTTTGGATTTGCGTGAGCCAGTGACCGCTACGCGCGCGCAAGCGACCGACGTGAAGTTGCCCGTTTGCTTGCGCGTGGCCGACACCCTGCAGGCGATGCAGACCCTGGCGGCTTACTGGCGCAAACAGCTTAACCTGCGGGTCATTGGCGTGACCGGCAGTGTGGGCAAGACGACCAGCAAGGAATTGATCGCCGCCGTGCTCAGCACGCGCTATCGCACCTTTAAATCTGAAGGCAATTACAACAACGAAATTGGTTTGCCGTTGATGTTGCTCAAACTCTCTCCGGCGCATGAATATGCCGTGCTGGAGATGGGTTTCTACCAGGTCGGCGAGATTAAATTCCTGTGCGATCTGGCCCACCCGGCGGTGGGCGTGGTGAACAATGTGTACGCCGTGCATCTGGAACGCGCCGGGACGCTTGAGAACATTGCGCAGGGCAAAGGCGAATTGGTGGAGGCGCTCCCGCCCGCCGGGACTGCCATCCTCAACGTGGATGAGCCGCTCGTCGCGGGGATGCGCGCCCGGACGCGCGCGCGGGTGTTCACCTATGGCCTCGACCCCGCCGCTGACTTGTGGGCCGACAACATCGAATCGCGCGGTTTGGATGGGATTTTCTTCCATTTGCATTATCGGCATGAGACGCTTCATGTGCGGGTGCCCCTGTTGGGCACTCACTCGGTGCATACCGCCTTGCGCGCCGCGGCGGTCGGGTTGGTCGAGGGGCTGACGTGGCAGGAAATCGTCGAAGGGCTACAAGCGCTCGGGGCCACCCAACTCCGCTTGAGCGCGGTCAACGGCCCGGGCGGCAGTCTCATCCTCGATGACACGTACAACGCTTCTCCCGAGTCAGTCATCGCCGCGCTCAATCTGCTGAGTGAATTGGATGCGCAGCGGCGGATTGCGGTGCTGGGCGATATGCTGGAGTTGGGCGTTTATGAAGAAGCCGGGCATCGGTTGGTGGGGCGGCGGGTGCGGGATGTGGCGCAGGTGTTGGTCACGGTTGGCCCGCGCGCCCACTTGATTGCGGATGAGGCGCGGCTGGCCGGGTTGCCCGCCAGCGCGGTGGTTGAATTGAAGACTAGCGATGAGGCGATTGCGTATTTGAAGGCGCACATCGGCGCGGGGGACGTGGTTTTGCTCAAAGGCTCGCGCGGCATGTGGATGGCTAAAATGGCGCCCGCGTTGACCACCGGCCACACAGCATGAACGCGGCGGCGACGTTTGCGCTCACGCTCGGCGGCGTGACGTTCCTGCTGTCGGTAATTTGGGGTGAGCCGCTGATTGTGCTTTTGCGCCGGTTCAAGATTGGCAAGCAGATTCGGATTGACGGCCCGCAAACGCATCTGACCAAGATGGGCACGCCGACCATGGGTGGGTTGATGATTGTGGTGCCGGTGCTGGGCATCACGACGTTTATCAATGTGGTCAACCTGGTGCGCGGTAATTTGCAAGGCTATTCGACTCTGCTCCCGCTCACCACCCTCACGCTCTACGCCCTGCTGGGCGCGTGGGATGACTGGCTGGGCCTGAGCGGGGTGCGGCGCGGCGAGGGGATGCGGGGCCGGTATTTGATTATGTGGCAATCAGTGATTGCGTTGGGCGCGGCCTGGGGGTTGTATCGGTATCTGGATATTCACAGTTTGGTGTTGCCTGCGGTGCCGTTCAAGATTGACCTGGGCTTGCTCTATGTGCCGGTGGCGGCGTTTGTGATTGTGGGCATCTCGAATGCGGTCAACATCACCGATGGGCTGGATGGGTTGGCGGGCTTGATTGCGGCCACTGCCTTTGTGGCCTACGGCGTGATTGCGTTATTGCAAGGGCAGGTGTTTGTGGTGCGGTTTTGCTTCACGCTCATTGGCGCGTTGTTCGCCTTTCTTTGGTACAACGCGCACCCCGCCGAATTATTTATGGGCGGGGCCGGGTCGTACTCGCTGGGTGCCACGCTGGCAGTGGTGGCGCTGATGACCGGGCACTGGATGCTTCTGCCGTTGATCGCGATTATCCCGGTGAGCACGGCGTTGAGCGTGATGTTGCAAGTGAGTTATTTCAAATGGACCCGCCGGGCCACCGGCGAAGGCAAGCGCTTGTTCAAGATGGCGCCGCTCCACCACCATTTTGAACTATTGGGCTGGAGTGAGACGCAGATTGTGCAACGCTATTGGCTGGTGGCGCTGTTAGCGGCGATGGTGGGGATTGCGCTGGCATTGCTATAGGACGCAACTTCAAACTGCAAATGCCAAACTTTAAATCTCAAATTTTGAAGTTTGAGATTGGGAATTTGATGTTTGCCTTAATTCTGGAAGGTGTGATTTATGGATATCGGCATGTTGTGGTACGACGATGACTCCCGCCGGACGCTCACCGACAAGGTGGGCCGCGCGGTGGCGCATTACAAAACCAAATATGGCGCGCAACCCACGCTGTGCTTTGTGAACCCCGCTCTGCTCAAAGACAAAGACGCGCCCGATATGGCCGGCGGGGTTCTGCTCCGCCCCTCCCGGCAAGTGATGGCGCATCATTTCTGGATCGGGGTGGGGGAGGGCGCGGGGGATGAGGAAAGTAAGAGGAAAAAGGCAAAGAGTAATTAGTAAGTGGTAATTACCACTTACCAATTACAGTTGAATTTGTATGCCGAGTGATTACACCGGTCAACGCATCGTCATCCTCGGCCTGGCCCGGCAGGGCCTTGCGCTAGCGCGTTATTTGGCGCAGGCCGGAGCGCAGGTGGTGGTCAGCGATGCCCAACCCGCCGAAAAGTTAGAAGCCGCCCTGGCGGCGCTGGCGGACTTAAAAATTGAATATGCCCTGGGCGGTCACCCGTTCGCCCTCGTCGACCGCGCGAGCCTCGTGTGCCTCTCCGGCGGAGTTTCCGCCGATTTGCCGCTAGCACAGGAGGCTCGCCGGCGGGGGGTGCCGCTGAGCAATGACTCGCAAATCTTTCTTGAGCATGTGCCGGCCGGAGTGAAAACGGTCGGGATTACGGGGAGCGCCGGGAAGACGACCACAACGACTTTGGTTGGAAAGATTTTGGACACCTCTCCCCTCTCCCGCGCTTTGGGCGCGGGAGAGGGGCCGGGGGTGATGGTTTTCGTCGGCGGCAACATCGGCCACCCGCTCATCGGCGAGGTCGAGCGGATGAGCGCAGGCGATATCGCGGTGATGGAACTCTCCAGCTTTCAATTGGAGATTATGACGCGAAGCCCGCAGATTGGCGCGATCTTGAACATCACGCCCAATCATCTGGACCGGCACGGCACGATGGAGGCCTACATTGCGGCGAAGCATAACCTGCTCCGCTATTTGCCGGAGGATGGCATCGCGGTATTGGGCTGGGATGATTCTGGTAGCCGCAATTTGAATGTGATCCGTGGCCGAGCGGTGTACTTCAGTGCCAACGCGGGCTTGCCCGAAGGGGCATTCCTGCGGGATGAAGATGTGGTGTGGAGTTGGGATGGGCGCGAGCAAGCGGTGTGTCCGGTGTCCGATATTCGCTTGCGCGGGCAACACAATGTCTTGAATGTCCTCGCGGCCTGTGCCATTAGCGGCGTGGCGGGTGCCCAACCCGAGCAAATGCGGGCGGCGATTGCGGATTTTACGGGCGTGGAACATCGGCTGGAGTTTGTGGCCGAGCGCGGCGGGGCGAAGTGGTACAACGACTCAATTGCTTCCGCGCCCGAGCGCGTGGTGGCCGCCCTGAACAGTTTTACCGAGCCGGTGGTGGTATTGCTCGGCGGACGTGACAAGAAATTGCCGTGGGCCGATCTGGCGCGGCTGGTGAAGACCCGGGTGAAACACACGGTGTTGTTTGGCGAGGCCGGGCCGCTGATCGAAAAAGCGTTGGTGGCGGCTGAAGTTGATCGGGCGCAGTACACGCGCTGTGAGCGATTGCGCGAAGCCGTAAACGTGGCGGCGAGCAAGACCAAGCCAGGTGATGTGGTTTTACTCTCACCGGGTTGCACCAGTTTTGATGAGTTCAAGGATTTTGCCGAACGCGGCGAGAAATTTAAAGACTGGGTCCGAAATTTGTAACCAGTAACTTGAAGCTTTAGCGGTTGACCAAAAGAATCTATGACCACCACACTTGACCAACAACAAATCCAGACCCCCACCCGCAAAAAGGCGTTTGGCCTGCCCGTAGATACCCTCCTGCTGGTCGTGGTGGGCGGGTTGGTGTCATTTGGGTTGATGATGGTTTACTCCTCCACATTTGACTGGTCGTATCGCGCTTATGGCGATGCCTCGGTCATCTTTATGCGGCAGGTCAAATGGCTGGCGCTGGGCCTGGTGCTCATGACCATCGCCGCGCGCGTGCCGTATCGGTGGTGGAAACGTCTGGCCGTGGCGATGATGGCCGGGACCATCGGTTTGCTGGTGCTGGTGTTGGTGTTCGGCACTACCACCTTCAACGCGCAACGCTCGTTCATCAATGGCTCCATCCAGCCCTCGGAGCTGGCGAAGATCGTGACGATTATTTACATGGCCGTGTGGCTGGACTCGAAGGGCGAGAAGATCCGCGAGATGGGCTATGGCTTCATCCCCTTCGGCGTGATTGTCGGGATTGTGGCCGGCCTCATCCTCCTGCAACCCGACCTGTCGGCGGCGGCGACCATCGTGCTGGTGGCGACCATCATGTTCTTCGTCTCCGGCGCCGATTTGTTGCAGATGGGCGCGGTGGCGCTCATCGGGTCGGTCTCGGCCTTTGGGGTGTTGCAGACCTCGGCCACCGGGCGCCAACGGTTGGCCGAGTACATTGTTGGGATGCAGGATATTACGCAGGCCTCGTGGCACATCAAACAGGCCGCCATCGCGTTTGTCAACGGCGGGGTGTTTGGGCGCGGGCTGGGCGAGAGTCACCAGAAATTTGGCTTCCTGCCCACGCCGCATACGGACTCCATCTTCGCCATTGTGGGCGAGGAGTTGGGCCTGATCGGATGCTTGTTTGTGGTGGTGCTGTTTGTGGCGTTGGCCTGGCGGGGCCTCAAGATTGCCTCGGGCGCCAAAGACCCGCTGGGCGCGGTGCTCGCGGCGGGCCTCACCACCTGGGTCGCTCTCGAAGCGCTCATCAATGTCGCTGTGATGGTCGGGGCCATGCCCTTCGCGGGCAACGCGCTCCCGTTCATCAGCTATGGCGGCTCGAACCTGGTGGTCATGCTCGTGGGCATGGGTATCTTGCTCAACATCTCGCGCCGCGATGACACCGAGACCATTCAGCGCAAGACGCGGAGCGCTGGAATTTTGCGCGAGCAAACGCGAAGCGTCGGGCAGGGCCGGGTATATAAACCGAATGCGACTTTTGATCTCAGCCGGGGGAACGGGCGGGGGCGTGTACCCCGCGTTGTCCGTCGCGACGAAGATTAGAGAATTCTCCAATTCTCAAATCCTCTGGATCGGTTCGCATGACGGGCTGGAAAAAGATTTAGTCGCCCGCGCCGATATTCCGTTCCAGGCCATTCATGGCGGCGGCGTGCACGGGGTGGGGCTGAAGTTTTTTGGCAATGCGTGGGGTTTGACGCGTGGGTTGCTGGAAGCGCTCGGCATCCTGCGCGATTACCAACCGCAAGCGGTGTTGGTGACCGGCGGTTACGTGACCGCCCCCGTGGCATTGGCGGCGTGGTTGCGCCGGGTGCCAGTGCTGATGTATCTGCCGGATATTGAACCGGGTCTCGCGTTGAAGTTTATTGCGCGGCTGGCGAAGAAGATTGCGGTGACGACG
This sequence comes from uncultured Anaerolineales bacterium, assembly GCA_964443795.1. Taxonomy (GTDB): domain Bacteria; phylum Chloroflexota; class Anaerolineae; order Anaerolineales; family UBA6663; genus DATDRS01. The sequence continues at coordinate 10,102 of CAYUFY010000074.1, forward strand.
GGTGACTCGGCCCGGTACGTGGAAGCGCGGAAGATGGTGGTGACCGGTTACCCTACGCGCCCCGACCTGACCACGCCCACACGGGCAACCGCGACCCGGCACTTTGGCCTCGACCCGGCGCGGTTGACCATCTTGGTCACGGGCGGCAGTCGCGGGGCGCGGAGCATTAACCGCGCCGTGTTCGCCGCCCTGCCGGAGTGGCTGGCACATTACCAAATTATTCATCTCAGCGGCCAACTCGACTGGGCTGAGGCAGAGCAAGTGCGGAATGGTTTGCCCAGCGAGCTCCAGACTCGCTACCATGCCTTCCCGTATTTACATGAGATGGGGCTGGCGTTGGTGGCCGCTGATTTAGTTATCTCGCGGGCGGGGGCCTCGGCTCTCGGCGAGTATCCGCTGTTTGGACTGCCCGCGATTTTGGTGCCGTACCCGTATGCCTGGCGGTACCAGCAAGTGAATGCGGACTATCTCGCGGCGCGCGGTGCGGCCATCCGCTTGAACGACGAAGACCTGCAGGCGAAGTTAACCGTCGAGGCGCGCGCCCTCCTCGCGGACCCGGAAAAACTCGCGCGGATGCGGCAGGCCGCGCGGGCCGCCACCCAACCGCAGGCGGCTGAGAAAATCGCGCGGGAGTTAATCGCGTTAGCCAAGGATATATAGAGTTGTAATGCTGACTGCTACCCTCACCCCGGCCCTCTCCCCATTGGGGAGAGGGAGTCACTCTCACGGAGAGGTTCCCCTCTCCCAGCGGGAGAGGGGTTAGGGGTGAACGCATAAATGGATGTCTGCGCATGATGAGTTTATCCGCCGTCTTCTGGCTCTTTGTGGCACTCTTCGGAGTCATTGGCGGTTTCCGCGGCTGGGCCAAGGAAATGCTGGTCATCTTCAGCATGATCCTGGCGTTGTTCATTCAGTATGTGCTGGAGAAGTTCGTGCCGGGCGTGCGCGACGCCATCAATTTGCAGGATGGCGCGACCCAAGTGGAAATTCGCGTGGCGTTGATCCTGACCCTGGCTTACTTTGGTTATCAGACACCGGGCCTGCCCATCGGTCTGACGGGCAAACTGGCGAAGGACAAACTGCAAGACTGGATGCTCGGCGCGGTGCTGGGCGCGATCAACGGGTACTTTATCATCGGGTCGGTGTGGTACTACATGCATTTGGCCAACTATCCCTTTGAATTTGTTTTGGCGCCCACCGACCCGAACGTGTTGCAATACCTGGCGTACATGCCGCCGAAACTGTTGGGCGAACCGTATATTTTCTTTGCCATCGGCGCGGCATTTGTGTTTGTGATTATTGTGTTTGTCTAATGAGTTTCGAGTTCTGTGTTGCGAGTTTCGGGTTGCGCCGTTTGCAAAGTGGCAACTCGCAACCCGTAACCCGCTAACATGAAAACAGTGCATTTGGTCGGTATCGGCGGCGCGGGTTTGTCGGCCATCGCCAAGGTTTTGGTGGAATCGGGTTGGACGGTAACCGGTTCGGACGAACGGCCCTCGCCCTACGCGCAAGCGCTGGTCGGGCAGGGCGTGCAAGTGCAAACCGGGCATCGCGCCGAGAACGTGGGCGCGGGCGTGGAGGCGGTCATCATCTCTTCCGCCGTGCCGGCGGACAACGTGGAAGTGCAAGCCGCCCGGATGCGCGGCATCCCGGTGCTCAAGCGGGCTGACTTTCTCGGGCAACTGATGGAAGGTCGCGCGGGGGTGGCGGTGGCTGGCACGCACGGCAAAACCACCACCACCGGCCTGGTGGCCTTCACGCTGGATCGGGCCGGGCTTGACCCGACCTTCATCGTCGGCGGGATGCTGGAAGACTACGGCACCAACGCGCGGGCCGGGAAAGGCCAGCCCTTCGTCATCGAAGCCGACGAGTACGATTGGATGTTTCTCGGTCTCAAGCCGAGTGTGGCAGTCATAACGAATGTTGAACACGATCATCCGGACATTTACCCGACGTTAGAGAAGATGCAAGAAGCGTTCCGCGCCTTCACGAATTTATTGCCGCCTGACGGATTGCTCATCGTCTGTGCCCGCGATGTGTTTGCCAAGCGCTTGGCGCAAGAGCGGCAGGACCAGCACCGCCCCGCGCTGACCTACGGTTTCCGCCCGGACGACAACTTCCGCGCGGATCTGCCGCAGACCAACGGGGCGGGCGGCTACGACTTTTTGGTCGTCAAGAACAACCAGACCCTGGGGTTGGCGCGCAACCGGTTGCCGGGCGAGCACAACGTCCTCAACTCACTCGCGGCGTTCGCCGTGGCCGACCACCTGGGCGTGCCGTTCAACACCGCGCGCAACGCCCTGGCCGAATATCACGGGGCCGGGCGGCGGTTTGAGGTGAAAGGTGAAACACGTGGGATCACGGTGGTGGACGATTACGCGCACCACCCGACGGAGATTCGCGCCACCCTCGCCGCCGCCAAACGCCGTTTCGCGGGCCGCGCCCTGTGGGCCATGTTCCAGCCCCACACGTTTTCCCGCACCCGCGCCCTGCTGGCCGAGTTCGCCGAGAGCTTTAAAGACGCCGACCATGTGATCGTCGTGGATATTTTCCGCTCACGCGAGACCTCTGACCCGAGCGTGAGCGCACACGACATTGTGAAAGCCATGAAGCACGCCGACGCGCATTACATCCCCACCCTCGCCGACGCGGCCACCGACCTGTGCGAACGCCTGAAACCGGGTGACGTGCTGATAACCCTGGGCGCGGGCGATGGGGATTGGGTGGGGGAAGAAGTGTTGCGCCAGATTAGTGAAAAGTAAAAAGTAATTGGTAAATAGTCATTCAATGACCACTTACCAATTACTTCCCGCCTGCCCATGACCACCCGCACCCTTCACCCCACCCAACTCCTCCTCGACATGGCCGAGCGTGAGCGTTTGCGCGTGGCGTTGGGCAAGGCGTTGAAAGAACGTGAGTCGCTCTTGAAGTACACCTCGGCGCGCATTGGCGGCCCGGCGGAATTTCTAACCATCGCCGACAGCGCGGGCGAGTTGGCTGAACATGTGCGGATGGCGTGGCAGTTCGGCATTCGGGTGACCATCCTCGGCGGCGGGTCGAACGTGCTGGTGAGTGATGCCGGGGTGCGCGGCCTGGTCGTCATCAACCGCGCCAAAGGCGTGGAATTTCAAGAAACCGATGATGGTGTCATGGTGTGGGCCGAGTCGGGCGCGAATTTGGGCAATCTGGCACGGCAATGTCTCCAGCGTGGGTATAGCGGCCTGGAATGGGCCGCCACCGTGCCGGGGACAGTCGGCGGCGCGGTGTATGGCAACGCCGGAGCGCACGGCGGCGATATGGCGGGCACGCTCGTGATGGCAGAAATCTTGCATCATGATGGGAGTGTGCGCGAGTGGTCACAGGCTGAACTGAGCTTTGGTTACCGCACCAGCGCACTCAAAGGCCGTAAGAATGGCCAGGATTGGGTGGTGCTGGGCGTGGAACTCGCGCTGACGCACGGCGACGCATACACCTTACAAACCAAAGTGGATGAGTTCGTGGCCCACCGCAAACGCACTCAACCGCCGGGGGCCAGCATTGGTTCCATGTTCAAGAATCCGGCGGGTCACTATGCCGGGCGGTTGATTGAGATGGCCGGGTTGAAAGGCAAGCGCATCGGCGGGGCCGAAATCTCGCCGGTGCACGCCAACTTCTTTGTCAATCATGGCGACTGCCGCGCCGCCGATGTGTTGTCGCTGATCCATCTGGCCCACGAAGCGGTGCAGACGCGGTTTGGAATAGATTTGGAGTTGGAAGTGGAGTTGGTGGGGGAGTGGGGCGGGCAGTGTTAGTGGTAACTGGTAATTAGTAATTGGCCCAATTACTAATTACCAATTACTTCTAACATCAGACTTGATGCCCCATAAGATTCGCCTCGGCCTTCTGTTCGGCGGGCGCTCGGCAGAGCATGATGTGTCGCTCATGTCGGCGCGGTCGGTGTTGCAGGCGATTAACAAAGATAAATATGAGGTGACGCTCATCGGCATCACCAAAGAGGGCAAGTGGGTGGCCGGTGGCAATTCGCTGAAGGCGCTCTCCGCCGGGGCCGCCGACCCGCTGACGGAAGCCGCGCTCCTCGGGGAACCGGGCAAGCGCGAGCTTATGGCCATCCGCGCGGACGCAGAGTCCCACGGGGCGCAGTTATCCGCCATCACCGAGTTGGACGTCATCTTCCCGCTCTTGCACGGCCCGTATGGCGAGGATGGCACGATGCAAGGTCTGCTCGAGCTGGCCGATGTGCCGTATGTAGGTTCGGGCGTGCTGGGTTCGGCGGTGGCGATGGATAAGGCGGTGTGCAAAGAGTTACTGCGCGCCGCCGGGATACCGGTAGTGGCGTGGTTACTGGCGACCCGCGCGGAGATTGAGCGCGCCCTCGCGGATGTGGCCAACCGGGCGGAATCTCAGTTTGGGTATCCGCTCTTTACCAAACCCGCGAACCTGGGTTCATCGGTGGGCGTGCTGAAGGCGCATGACCGCGCGGAATTGATGGAAGCGCTGAAAGAGTCGGCGCGGTACGACCGGCGGGTGCTGATTGAGCGCGGCATTAACGCGCGCGAGATTGAAGTGAGCGTGCTGGGCAATGATGAGCCAGTGGCCTCGGTGGTTGGCGAGATTGTGCCGGGGCGTGAGTTTTATGATTACGACGCGAAGTATGTAGATGACAATTCGCAACTGCTCATCCCCGCGCCCATCCCGGCGGCCGTGGCTGAGCAAGCCCGGCAGTATGCGGTAGCGGCCTTTCGCGTGATTGACGCGGCCGGACTGGCCCGAGTGGATTATCTGCTCGATAAGGACACGGACACGATTTATTTGAACGAAATCAACACGATTCCGGGCTTCACCCAAATTAGTATGTATCCCAAATTATGGGAAGCCAGCGGTGTGAGTTACAGCGAATTGATTGACCGACTAGTGAGTTTGGCCCTGGAGCGACAAGCGGAGAAAGATCGAACAGTGAAGAAAAGATAAGCAACGGAGCGGGGGAGCAAGGGAGAGCGTAAACTCTCCCCTGCTCCCTTGCCCATCTGCTCCCCTGCGATATAAACAAAATGTCCAGCCCCACTCCTCCTTCCTCCCGCTCCGATCTCGTCCGCAAGCGTCGCACGCAGGCCAGCAAGCAACGCGTTACGTCGGCATCCAAGACGGCCACGGGTGCTACGCGTCCGCTGGTCAGCCAGCCGCGCAAGGTGGTGGGGCAGGCGGCCACGCCCACCTTTGGGAAGAAGCGCAGTCGGTTTGAGATTGCCCTGCCGGGCGGGCTGGCCTTGCACGCGCCAACTATGCCGCGCATCAACGCCAGTTGGCGGTTGGCGAGCGCTTCATTAGTAGTCTTGCTGATGGGGATGTTGTTGCGGTTGTTGAGCGACCCGCGCATGTATGTGGATGGCATTAACCTCGGCGGCGCGTCTTTAGTGCCGGGCGAGGAAATCTTCGCCGAGTCGGGCCTAGCGCGGCAACACATGTTTTGGGTCAACCCCACGGCGGCGCAGACCCGCATCGCTTCCATTCCGGGCATTGCCTCGGCGCAAGTATCGGTGCAATGGCCGAATATCGTGACGGTGGTGGTGGTCGAGCGCGTGCCGGTGGCGACGTGGATCGAGGGCGACCAAAAGTGGTGGGTGGACGCGCAAGGCCGCAAGTTTAAATCGCGCGGTGACTTGGAGAGTCTGCTCCCCATTACGGTGGACGATGCGCCGGTCGGTGAGATCGGCAACGCGCCCAAGCCGGTGCCAGTGGAAGCCATCGTTGGCGCGCTCCAACTTAAAGAGTTGCGCCCCAACATCGAACTGCTACACTATGATGCGGCGCATGGGTTGAGCTATCAGGATGGTCGGAATTGGCGCGGTTATTTTGGCACTGGCGCGGATATGGATAAAAAATTGGCGGTGTATGAAACCCTGGTGGACAATTTGATGGCGCGCGGCATTCACCCGCTGATGATCAGTGTGGAAAATCCATTGGCGGCGTATTACCGGAAGTAAAGGAGCGGGATACGTAAGACGTAATTTACGCCTCCTGCGATACTCAATATGGCTGACAGCCCTCTCTTTGTAGGTTTGGATATCGGCACCACTAAAATTTGCACCCTCATCGCGGATATTGATGAGGGTGGGGTGTTGCGCATCCTCGGCGTGGGCGTGGAACCGGCGCGCGGCATGCGGAAGGGCGTGGTGGTAGATGTGGAGCAGGCCAGTCAGGCCATTGCCGCGTCGTTGGATAAGGCGCAACACAGCGCGGGTTACGAAATCGGCACGGCGTTTGTGAGTCTCGCAGGCCCGCACATCGCGTCGGTGAACAGCCGGGGCGTGGTGGGCGTGGGGGGTGGCAGTCACGGTATTGACCAGGACGACGTGGACCGGGCGCTCGATGCCGCGCAGGCCGTCGCCATTCCGCACGGGCGCGAAATCCTGCACGTCATCCCGCGCTCGTTCACGGTGGATGGGCAGGATGGCATCCGCCAGCCGCTGGGGATGCACGGCTTCCGGCTGGAAGTCGAAGCGCACATCATCACTGCCGCCACCGCCTCGGTGCAGAACTTGACCAAGTGTGTGGAAGCGGCGGGCGTGCAAGTGGAAGCCTACGTGCTCAACCCGCTGGCCTCCGCCGAGGTGGTGCTGACCGACACCGAGAAGGAAATGGGCGTGGTGGTCTGCGACATCGGCGGCGGCACGACTGACTTAGCGATTTATATTGACGGCAACGTCTGGCACACGCTCTCGCTCAGCGTCGGCGGCAATCATCTCACTTCCGACATCGCGCATGGCTTGCGCCTGCCCGCTGATGTGGCCGAGCGCGTGAAGATTGAATTCGGCCACGCCAGTACGCGCGAAGTGGCCTCCACCGATGGATTCACGGTTCAGCCGTTTGGCGAGGACAAGCCCGTGACCGTGGCCCGCGCGGACTTGGCGACCATCATCGAGGCGCGGGTCGAGGAGATTTTCTCGCTGGCGCTCCAGGAAATTAAACGCACCGGTTACGATGGTCTGTTGCCGGCGGGGATCGTGTTGACCGGTGGCTCGAGCCAACTGCCGGGCATCCGCAAAGTGGCGAGCGATGTTTTGAACCTGCCCTCGCGGATTGGCGCGCCCCAGAACCTGCACGGGTTGGTGGATAAACTGATCGGCCCGGCGTTTTCCACCAGCGTGGGCTTGTTGGTTTGGGCGCAACGCGAAAGCCATGTGGCCCCGCGCACGAAGAAGAAAAAAGGCGGCCCGCGCATTATTTCGATGGACTGGGGGAAGGGCTTTGATTTGTTCAAGCGGTTGTTGCCATAGGCAACTTCAAATTTCGGTAGTGGTAACTTTGTAA
>CAYUFY010000075.1:0-17397 GCA_964443795.1 uncultured Anaerolineales bacterium
GCTATGCGGTTTGAAAAGGTGCAAGAGCCAAACAAGTTAGCCGAAACTAAAGTTGAATGGTAATCCTGATTCAACAACCGTGGTTCCGGTAAGCTTTTCAGTAGAAGAAGTTTTGTCGGTTCTTGTTCCCGGCGCTAGAGTAGTCTTTGCAAAAGGTTCAGGTATGTTGGGAATTTTGTGCGCGTCTCAATGAGCAGAAATTATTTTGTATTGCAAAAGGCGAAGCAGTGAGTTAAATTTAGGATTGGATGGGGAACAATAATATAAAGGCGTTGCTTGCGATGGTGTTGGTGATCACATTAGTGGGGATATGGGGCGTGGTTTAAGTCTGCACGGCAGGATAAAGATAATTTTCGTCCCAAAGAAAACGTAGTTACCCCGACCAGAGTTCAAGTACAAGAACAAGGCCAATCCAAATTTGATATATCAAAACTTAGCCAGATTGCTCAATGTGTTTTGGCTTATTCCACAAACCCCGGCAAAGACGACCAGTATTTTGAGACCAATTATGTGGTGCGTGGCAGGGTGACGGCTGTGGGAGACTACAAAATAGAATATGCAGGTGATAAGGTTTTTGACGTAAGCCAAGTGCAAAGAATATATTTGACCCGGCAGGCCATAGACAATCCCCAAGACACAGTTTCTAAAGAGTTAAATTACTCGCCTTACGCGCTGTCACGCGAAGTGATGCGTGAGCGAAGCGAGAAATCTTTACAGTTAGCGTAGACGCGAAGCGCCTCGCTACCACTACTCAGAAACTTAAATTTTATGTTTATGCCGCAAGGCAGGTGGCGGCCCCGCCGTATGGAGTACTCGGGGTGACATTCTAAAAAACACGCTCAACTGCGTAAGGTGAGTGAATAAAAAAGCCCCGCTACTTTTCCATAGCGGGGCTTTCTCTTGCTCACATACTCACTCACCCCCACACTCACACACTTACACGCTGATTACCGCGCCTTCACCTTAATCGCCTTCGGCTTGGAGGCCTCGGCTTTCGGTACGCGCAGGGTGAGGATGCCGTCAGCCACGGTGGCTTCGGCCTTCACGCTATCCAAGTCGGTGGGCAGGGTGATGGTGCGCGTGAACTTGCCGTAGCGGCGCTCCTGCAAGAGATAGTCGCTACCTTCGTCCTTGTTCTCAGTGGCGGTCTCGCCGCGGATGGTCACCACATCGCCGACGACTTCCACGCTCACCTCGTCGGGCTTGAGGCCGGGCACAGCGGCAGTGATGACGTACTCGTCACCTTTGGCCACAATGTCCACCGGGAGCGCATAAGCATCTAAGGTCGCGCCACCGTTGCGGGCCAGCGCATCCTCAAACAAGCGGTCCATCACTTCGGTCAGGCGTGCGGGGCGATAAGCATTGCGTAGGGTTAACATGGTTTGTTCTCCTTGTTGAATTGAATGTTGACACCAGTAAATTCGTTCTCGGTTATGCCAGCATCTTACTCGCCGCGCATAAGAATTTTGACAGCGGGACATAGGAGGTTTGTTAACAAACCCACCCGCTGTTTATCCCGCTTTAATCTGGCTTTGTGTCAATCTTATACAAACCCGCCATACTCTCAACCAAAGTCACTATAATGTTCATGAGAGGTAAATCCTATGAAATGGTCATGGAAACTTGGGCGATATGTGGGCATTGATGTGTATGTGCATGCCACCTTCCTGCTGGTTATTGGTTTCATTGGCGTCAATTACTGGCTGACCGGCGGTGGGGTGACGGCCATGGTGGAGGGCGTGTTGTTCACGCTGGCGTTATTTGGCTGTGTGTTGCTCCATGAATATGGGCACGCGCTAGCCGCCCGGCGGTTCGGCATTCCCACGCGCGATATCACACTTTACCCGATCGGCGGGGTAGCGCGGCTGGAGCGCATGCCGGAACAGCCGTTGCAGGAGCTGTGGGTGGCACTGGCCGGCCCGGCGGTGAATGTGGTGATCGCCGGGGGGCTGTTCCTGTGGCTGACCCTGACCAACACGCTCGTGCCGCTCTCACAATTGGGTATAACCGAAGGCTCAACCCTGGAACGGTTAATGACGGTGAACCTATCGCTGGTAGTGTTCAACCTCATTCCGGCCTTCCCCATGGATGGCGGGCGTGTATTGCGGGCTTTGCTCGCCACCCGCCTCGACTACACCCGCGCCACCCAAATCGCCGCCCTGCTCGGGCAGGGCATCGCGCTCATCTTTGGGTTCGTCGGCCTGTTCAACAACCCCTCCCTGCTCTTCATTGCCTTCTTTGTCTGGATTGGCGCGGCGCAGGAAGCGGGCCTGGCCCAGATGAAATCGGCGCTCAACGGCGTGCCGGTCAGCCGTGCCATGCTCACCGATTTTCGCATCCTTTCCCCGCTCGAGCCGGTCACCCGAGTGGTGGAATACATCCTCGCCGGGTCGCAACAGGATTTCCCGGTGGTGCAGGACGGGCGCGTGGTCGGCCTGCTCACCCGCACTGATCTGTTAGCCGCGCTGGCTCACAACGGCCCAGTGGGCGCCGTCGGCCATATCATGCGCCGCGACTTTCACACCGTGAGCGCCTATGACATGCTCACGGGTGTATACCAACACCTGCAAGAACAAGGCTGTCACACCGTGCCCGTCCTGCACCAAGGCCAGTTAGTGGGTCTGCTCACCACCGAAAACATCGGCGAACTTCTCATGATTCAAGCCTCGCTGGAAACCGCCCGGGCCATACGGCCAACCGGTCTCAGCACCTTCTGAATGCCAACGCCCCGCCTCGCGCGGGGCGTTGGGTTTCCCCCCAAACTATGCTAATCTTCCTCTGACCCGCCGCCAACGCACAGCTGATTTTTGTGTGCTAACTCAAGGGCGGAGGCAGATGTTATGAATCTCGATAAATTTACCGAAAAAGCCCAAACGGCCATTCTCGATTCGCAAGCCATTGCCGCCGAATATGGCCATACCCAAATTGAGCCGGAGCACCTCCTGCTGGCATTACTGCGCCAGACCGATGGCGTGGTCCCGCAGGTGATTGCGCGCAAGGGGCGGCTCCACGCTCTGGTGGACGAGGTGGAAGCCCAGCTGGCGGCCCGCCCCAAGGTCTACGGCTCCAACGCGCAGGTGGCGCTCTCCCGCGCGGCCAACGACGCCCTCAACAATGCCGAGAGCGAAGCCAAGCGGATGAAGGATGATTACACCTCCACCGAACACATCCTGCTCGCGCTGGAAAACACCCTGCGGCAATCCCCCTCCGGCCATGCCCTCACGCGTGATGCCATCCTCAAAGCGCTGGCCGCCATTCGCGGCTCCCAGCGGGTCACCTCGGCCACCCCGGAGGCCACCTTCAACGCCCTCGAAAAATATGGGCGCGACCTGACTCAGGCCGCCCGCGACGGCAAACTCGATCCGGTCATCGGGCGCGATGAGGAGATCCGGCGCGTCATTCAAATTCTCTCCCGCCGCACCAAAAACAACCCGGCCCTGGTGGGCGAACCCGGCGTGGGCAAAACCGCCATCGCCGAGGGGCTGGCGCAACGCATCGTTAACGGCGACGTGCCCGAGGGCCTCAAGTCCAAGCGCGTGGTCACGCTCGATATGGGCGCATTGGTCGCGGGCGCCAAGTTTCGCGGCGAGTTTGAAGAGCGGCTGAAAGCCGTGCTTAAAGAAGTGACCGATGCCGATGGCGAAGTGATTTTGTTTGTGGATGAACTGCACACCGTCGTTGGCGCGGGAGCCGCCGAAGGCGCGATGGACGCCGGCAATCTGCTCAAGCCCCTGCTGGCGCGCGGGGAACTGCATCTCATCGGCGCGACCACGCTCGACGAGTATCGCAAGCACGTCGAGAAGGATGCCGCCCTCGAGCGCCGCTTCCAACCCGTGCTGGTGGATGAACCGAGCGTGGAGGAGACCATCAGCATTTTGCGCGGCCTGAAGGAGCGCTACGAAGTCCATCATGGCGTGCGGATTCAAGATGCCGCCGTCATCGCCGCCGCCACGCTTTCGCACCGCTACATCGCCGACCGGCATCTGCCCGACAAAGCGATTGATTTGATTGACGAGGCCGCCTCGCGGCTCAAGATGGAAATTGAATCCAAGCCGCAAGCACTGGACGAGGTGGATCGCCGCGTGATGCAGATGGAGATCGAACGCGAGGCCTTGAAGAAAGAGCGCGATGCCGCCAGCAAAGACCGCCTCGCCAAACTCGAAAAAGACATCGCCAACGCCAAGGAAGACTCCCAAGCCCTGCGCGCTCGCTGGGAGACGGAGAAGCAGGCCATCGGTGGCTTGCAGAGTGTGAAAGAAAAAATCGAGCAGACCCGCACGCAAATCGAACAGGCCGAGCGCAACGCCGATCTGGAAGAGGCCGCACGCCTGCGCTACGGCACACTGCGCGAACTGGAAAAACAATTGGGCGAGGAAGAAGCCCGGCTCAAGCAATTCCAGGCGGGCGGCGGGTTGCTGAAAGAAGAAGTCGGGGCCGAAGATATTGCCCAGGTCATCGCCAAATGGACCGGCATCCCAGTCGCCAAATTGCTCGAAGGCGAGGTGGAAAAATTATTAAAGATGGAAGACCGTCTGCACCAGCGCGTGGTCGGGCAGGCCGAGGCGGTGCGGGTGGTGAGCAACGCCGTGCGCCGCGCCCGGAGCGGTTTGCAGGACCCGCACCGCCCCATCGGCTCGTTCATTTTTCTTGGCCCCACCGGGGTCGGCAAGACCGAGCTGGCGCGCGCCCTCGCGGAGTTCATGTTCGACGATGAGCAGAACATGATTCGCATTGACATGAGCGAGTATCAGGAGAAGCACACGGTGGCGCGGTTGCTGGGCGCGCCGCCCGGCTATGTGGGCTACGACGAAGGCGGCCAACTCACCGAGGCCGCGCGGCGCAAGCCCTACAGCGTGGTGTTGTTCGATGAAATCGAAAAGGCCCACCCGGAAGTTTTCAATGTGTTGTTGCAATTGCTCGATGATGGTCGCCTGACCGACGGACAGGGCCGCACCGTGGATTTTCGCAACATGGTCATCATCATGACCAGCAATGTGGGGAGTGGCACGCGAGTCGAGGAACCCGCAGTTGACACTGACGAAGAAAATCGGCGTTTTATGTGGCAGGCTTTGCGCGCCACCTTCCGGCCCGAGTTTTTGAATCGCATTGATGAGATTGTGGTTTTCCACAGCCTGAGCGAGGCGCATCTCAAACAGATTGTGGATATTCAACTCAACCGGGTGCGGCAACTGCTTGCCGAGCGGCGCATCACGCTCGAGGTCAGCGAGGCCGCCAAGGTCCTGCTGGCCCGCGCGGGCTGGGATCCCGCCTTTGGGGCGCGGCCTCTCAAGCGCGCCATCCAACGGCATTTGCAAGACCCGCTGGCCTTGCAACTCCTGCAAGGCACATTCAAGGATGGGGACACGGTGCGGGTGGAAGCCGAAGGAGAGGCGTTGAAGTTCGAGTGAGGTGGGAGGCCGGGCGGGAGCCGGCTGTTGCCGCGAAAGTTCGTGCTAAACTAGGCCTCAATACACGTCTCTCAAGTGTGCCACCCATGACTTCTAATCTTTCAGTTCGCCCCTCGATTGTCAACAGCCCCTTACTCCAACGCCTGGCTCGCCTAATGCTGGTCTTGATGGGGTGGCAGGTGGAGGGTTTGGAACTTCTGCCCCAGTCAAAATATGTCACCATCGTCGCGCCCCACACCTCGAACTGGGATTTGTTTGTGGGCCTGGTCGGCGCCCACGCGCTCGGTCTGTTTGCGAACTGGCCCATCCGCTACATGGTCAAAGAGTCGGCCACCCGCTGGCCCATCATTGGGCAGGTGATCCGATTTTTTGGCGGCATCCCCATTCGGCGACATGCCGCGCAGGATGTGGTGGACCACATGGTGGAAGTTCTGGGGAATACCCAACGCATGTTGCTGGTCATCACCCCCGAGGGCACGCGTCAACGCCGCGATTATTGGAAAACGGGCTTTTATCGCATCGCGCTCAAAGCCCAGGTCCCCATTGCGCTGGCCTATCTCGATTATCAACGCAAGTCCGCGGGCATCGGTCAGGTGGTCATACCGACGGGCGATATGGAAGCGGACTTCGCCATCTTCCGCCAGTTTTACTCCGGCATCGGGGCCAAGTTTCCGGAGGAGTTTGGCCCGGTGGATTTCAAGCGCGACGCGACGGGCTGAACCCCGGACGTAAGGTTTCAAACTTTAGCGCTCAAGCCGTTCAGGAGGCGCAAGGGATGCCATGCGATTTGAACACCTTTGCCCCTGCACCTTTCTTGGCGCGCTTAGTGGTTAAGCTTTGAATTATTTAATGGGAGTGCCGCATGACCATCTTCATGACCGCCCGGTTCCAAATCAAACCCGAGGCCCGCGAACAAGTGGCAGTAGCCATTGCCGACTTTATTGATTACATTCGCGCCAATGAGCCGCGCACGCTCAACTATATGTCTTTGCAAGACAAGAGCGACCCCACACGGTTTGTTCACTTCTTCGCCTTCGCCGATACCGAAGCCCGCGAGAAACATTCCCACTCCGCAGGGACGCAAGCCTTCACGGCGATTCTTTATCCGGAATGTGTTGCGCCGGTGGAATTTACAGAATATGTTGTGGTGGCAACGACTTGAACAAGCTTTAACGCGAAGTTCACAAAGGAGGCGCAAAGACCACAAAGAATTTAAAAGGGACATCTCACCCCCTTCGTGAAATCTTTGTGTTCTTCGTGTTGAGCTTTTCCGCTTGACTCATCCTCACTCTCGTCTAATATATCCTGCATGACCGACCTCCAAGCCCCGCCCACCACGCTCCAATCGCGCTACCACCTCACCGACCGCCTCGGCGAGGGCGCGATGGGTGTCATCTACAAAGCCACCGATGAAACCCTCGACCGCACGGTGGCGATCAAATTCCTCCAACCCGAAAAAGTGGGTGGGGCCGAGGCCAGCGCCCGGTTTTTGCGCGAAGCCCGCGCCGTGGCCCGCCTCTCCCACGCCAACATCATGACCCTCTACGACGTGGGGCGCGAAAGCGTGTGGCATTACCTTGTCCTCGAATACATCCCCGGCCAGGACTTGCACAGCCTCATGCTCACGCGCGGCGTGGCCCTGCCCCTGCGCGAAGCCGTGCAGGTCATTCGGAGCGTGCTTTCGGCCCTCGCCTACGCCCACGACCTCGGCCTCATTCACCGCGACCTCAAACCCGAAAATGTCATGGTCACCGACACCGGGCAGGTCAAAGTCACCGACTTTGGGCTGGCCATGGCGCGCGGCGATGCCCGGCTGACGCAAGAGGGGGCGCTCGTCGGCACCGCGCTCTATCTCGCGCCCGAACTCATCACTGGCGCCGAAGCCGACCAGCGGTCCGACCTCTACGCCATCGGCGCGATCCTCTACGAACTGCTCACCGGCCAACCGCCCTTTGGCGGCAACGACATGATGAGCATTCTCTCGCGCATCCTCACCGCGCCGCTCACGGCCCCGCGCACCCTCGCCCCCAACATTCCCGCCAACATTGAGCAAGTCATCGTCACGCTCCTCGCGCGCGACCCCGCCGAGCGCTATCAATCCGCCGAAGAAGCCTTGGCCGCGCTCCCCACCGAGTCCGAAATCGAACCCGCGCCCGCCGAAGCCGCGCCCGAGCGGGGTTCGCTGTCCCTGCTCGAGCGCATCCTCCGCAGTTCATCGGTGGCCCTCAAGCAAACCAAGCCCGATGCCGATGACCAACCGCTCGTGGCGCTCACCCAAACTGCCGAGGCCACGCAAGCGCAACTGGGGCAGGCACTCCTCGTCTACGCCGCGCTCGAAGACACCACCGCCGCCGTCGAAACCGAGCGTCGCCGCCTGGCCGCGCTCATCCAAACGCAAGCGATCGAACCCCTCAATTTGTTGCTCTCGCAAGCCGCCATCTACGAGCAAACGCTCGGGTCCAACCCCACCGCGCGGATGGCGGTCTCCGTCCTCACCAGTCTCGCGCGGCAGGTCATCCAGCAAGTGCGCGACCTCACCGCCAATCTGCATCCGACCATCCTTGATTCACTCGGGCTCGAACCCGCGCTCGAAGCGTTGGTGAGCCAGACCACGCGCGCCAGCGGCCTGCAAGTGATGCTAAATCTCGAACGGATGCGCGAACGTCTGCCAACGCCCATCGAACAGGCCCTCTTCCGCGCCACGCAAGATGCGCTCGATCGCACGCTCAAACACGCGCAAGGCTCGCAGGCCACCATCCGCCTCGAACATCGCGAGGGCCGGTTGGCCTTCACCTATACCGACAACGGCCTTGCCCCCGCCGGAGAAGAAATCCTCCGCGTCACCCTCCAACGCCTCACCCAACTCGGCGGCACCGTGCGCTCGGTCTTCAATCCACACGGCCAACACGAACTCAGCGTGACCTTCCCGCTCGAAAAACCGGTTGACCTGACCCCGCGCGAAATCGAAACCCTGCAACTCGTGGCCGAGGGCCTGAGCAACAAAGAAATCGCCCGCGCCCTCAGCGTCAGCCCGCGCACCGTCAACTTCCACCTCGACAACATCTACTCCAAATTGGGTGTCTCCTCCCGCACCGAAGCCGCCATCTACGCCCTCCGCCACGGTTGGGTGCGCCGACGCTAAACTCCCCTCTCCCGAAACATCCTTTCGTTGCAGGACGCGAAGCGGGCCGGGGGTGAGGTCTACGCCTTTCCCCTCCCCTGTCCCGCGTTTCTTTGACTTCGCCTGATAAAACCATAGCATAGCGGGACGGGGGAGGCCGGGTGGGAGCAACACCCCCGTCAAATTAACCGGTCTCCCCCCGTCAACTTCCCGTTACCCCGTTTGACTCAGTCTGCTATTTTGAAATGGGATTTACGCAAACAATGTGGTGGCTGAGCACCCATCACTTTGGAGCTGGAGAAACCCGAGCCGTTGAATCACCCCACACGTTTTTAACCGCGCCCACGCGGTCACTTGAACCCAAACATTGTCTCCCTTGACCATTAACCCCATGACCCAATCACCTACTCCCCAATTTCTCACCACCGCCCTCCGCGCCGCCGGCCACCTCCCCACCGGCCAAGTCACCGCACTCGAAGCCGCGCCCGATAAACCCGGTGTCTCCGTCATCATCCCGCTCACCCTCACCTACTCGCCCGACGCGCCGCCCACCGCGCCCACGCACCTGATTTACAAAACCGTCTGGGAGCGCGAGGCCCGTTTCTATCAAACCACCGTTGGCAACCCGCACGGCCTGCCCATCATCCAATGTTATGCTGTGGCCCCACTGGAGGGCACCGACCAGCATTACATCCTCATGGAGGACCTCTCGGCCACGCATGCCGCGCACCCGCCGTCCATGCTCCCCGCCACCCAAGTCCAAGCCGAACAAATCATTGAGGCGATGGCGCACCTCCATGCCCACCACTGGGACTCGCCCCGCCTCGCCGCCGACTTTGGCCCAGCCCCCAATGAAGCCAACCTCCGCGCCGAAGCCGAAGAACTGGCCGGACACTTCGCCGCCTTTGCCGATTTTCTCGGCGACCGCCTCGCCCCGGAGCGCCGCGCCATTTACGAACGCGCTCTCCGCGACTACTGGCCCAAACATATTGCCCGCGCCCTCTTGGGCCAAAACCTTACCCTCATCCACGACGACCCGCACATCGGCAATTTCCTTTACCCCCGCGACCCGGCCCATGACCACTTGCGCTTCATTGACTGGAAAAGCTGGAGCATTAACCCCGGCCCTCGCGACCTCGCCCACATGATGTGCGTGTTCTGGTTCCCCACGCGCCGCGCCCAACTGCAAGACCACCTCCTGCGGCGCTACCACACCCGCTTGCAAGAGCGCGGCGTAAAAAATTATGCATGGGATGACCTGTGGCACGACTATCGCCTCGCCGCCATTTACTACCTCTTCTACCCCATTTGGCGATTCGCCCACGGCGGCCCCGACTTCGGCTGGTGGAACCACGCCGAGCGCACCCTGCTGGCGTATCAAGAACTGAAGTGTGAGGAGCTATTGTAAGCCTCACCCCCGGCGCCTTTCTCCTCCCCTGTCCCGCGTTTCCCCACTTTCGCCCGAAAAAACCACAACATAGCGGGACGGGGGAGGCCGGGTGGGGGCCTGTCTAAATTAACAGGTCAAAACCCGCCAACCACCCATTCTGCCACCCGCCCCAATCTGCTATCTTACTGTCATACCAACGCGTTACTCATCACTTTTCACTTATCAAAGGAGCCCCCATGTCTACCGACCCCAACCCCCTCGCCCCCCTCGAGCCCATCCTTAAAGACCCCGCCGTGACCGAAATCATGATTGACGGTTACAAAACCGTCTACATTGAAAAAGACGGCAAATTGATTGACATTGAACCCTCGCCTTTCCGCGACGAGGAGCAATTGCTGGAAATGGTGCGCTGGATAGCCGAAACCATGGGCCGCCGGGTGGATGAAAGCCACCCCATGGTGGATTTGCGCCTCTCCGATGGGTCGCGCGTCAACGCCGTGATTCCGCCCATTGCGCTCAATGGCACGAGCGTGACCATCCGCAAGTTCTACAAAGAGCCGCTGACCCTGGAAAAGGTCCTGGAATTTGGCTCGCTGGATGAAGCCCTGGTGAAGTTTTTGCAAGCCTGTGTCGAAGGCCTGGCGACCATCGCCGTGGTGGGCGGCACGGGCGCGGGCAAAACCGTTTTGCTCAACTTCCTCGCCAACTGGATTGGCAAGGAAGAACGCATCATCACTTGTGAAAATGCGAGTGAGTTAAAGCTGACCCACAAACGCCATGTGGCCCTCGAATCGCGCCCGGCCAATCTCGAAGGGCGCGGCGAAGTCAGTATGACCGACCTCGTTATCAACGCCCTCCGCATGCGCCCTGAGCGCATCATCGTGGGCGAGGTGCGGTCGGTCGAAGCCCTGCATCTCTTGGCCGCCATGAATACCGGCCATGATGGCTCCATGTTCACCATGCACGCCAATAACCCGCAAGACGCGCTCACCCGGTTGGAAACCATGGCGGGGTCGGCCAACCCGGCCATTCCCTTGCTCGCCCTGCGCGAACAAATCGCCAGCGCGTTGAATTTCATCGTGGTCATGGAACGCCTGCGGGATGGCTCGCGCAAAGTGGTGCGCGTGACCGAGGTAGAAGGTCTCGAAGGCGGCGCGATTAAACTCAATGATATTTTTGTCTATCAGCAGACCGGGTTTGAAAACGGACGGGTGGTGGGCAAACATATCCCCACCGGCAAAATTCCCGCCTTTATGAAGAACCTGCGCGAGCGCGGCGTGAATCTCTCCATGGAATTGTTTGTGCCGAAGTTGGGATAACCCCCGAGCTTTAACACGAAGTTCACGAAGAAACACAAAGGGCGCAAAGATTTAATCTTTGCGCCCTTTGTGTTCTGCTTTTACCGCTTCTCAATCAAAAAATCCCGCAGGGCGCGGGCCGCTGGGCTGAGATAGTGGCCTTTGCGCCACACCAAGCCGAGGGCGCGGCGCAGTGGCTGGTCGCTAACGCGCACAGCGTGAATATCGCGGCGGCCTTGTAAAGCCAGTTCGGGGACGAGCGCCACGCCGAGGCCTGCCGCCACAAACTCCAGCGCGCTTTGCATCGCGCCCCCGTCGAGCGCCACTTTCGGCTCGAAGCCGGCGGCGCGGCAGGCCGCGAGCGTCACCTCCCGCAATTGATAGCCCTCGGGGAACAGGATAAACGCCTCGGCGCTCAGGTCGGCCAGCCGCGTGGTTTTGCGTTTGAAGAGCGCGTGCTGTTGGCCCACCGCCAACACATAGTCTTCTTCACGGAACGGCGCGCACTCAATATAGTCGGGGACGATCTCGATGGAAGCGATGGCGAGATCGAGTTGGTTATCGGCGATGAGGCGCAAGAGCGTGTCGGTTCCGGCTTCGCGCAAAGTCACTTCGAGACCGGGATATTGTTTTTGGAAACGGGTGAGGCGCGCCGGGAGCAGATGCGTGCTGACGGTGGCCGGGGCCCCGAGGCTGGCCTGCCCCCGCGCGAGGGTGCCGCGCTCGGTGATTTCGTGTTTGGCCGACTCCACCGCCGAAAGAATGGCGCGGGCATGGGGCAATAGCGCGCGCCCGGCCTCGGTGAGCATCACCTTGCGGCCCACCCGATCGAAGAGCGCCATCCCCAGTTCCCGTTCGAGCGCGCGGATTTGTTGGCTGATGGCCGGTTGCGCCACATGCAAATCCTCGGCGGCCAGGGTGAAGCTTAGCCGCTCGGCCACAGCGATAAAGTAAGTGAGATGGCGGAGTTCCATAGCCTATTCGCCTCACGCAATACGCAATACGAAATAGCTGTTTCCGTATTTCGTAACCCATAAGCCAAACTTATCGTTCTCAAGCATATCACGTCTTAGACTTGTTCAAAAAATCACATATACTATTGGCAATTACAGAGCAATACGGTCTTATTTACCGAAAAGGATTGCCATGACCACCACCTCCAACCCACTGAGCACCATGTTAGGCGAACACGGCCCCCTCCCTCGCCTGACGCATGCCGAGGAAATGGCGCTGGCCCGGCAGGTGAGCGCTGGCCAAACCGCCGAGAAGCACTTGCAACGGGGTCGCCTCACCCCTCAACGGCGGCGCATTTTGCAGAAAACCGCGCGGGCGGGGCTGGCCGCGCGAGAGGCCTTGGTTGTGCATAATCTACCACTCGTGGTGAGTGTGGCGGGGCGCTTCCGGAATACCGGCCTCGAAACCGATGATCTAATTCAGGAAGGCATGCTCGGCTTGCTAAAGGCCGCCGAGAAGTATGATCCTCGGCGCGGCACGCGGTTTGGCACGCTGGCGGTGTGGTGGATTCGGCAAAGCATTGGCCGCGCCGTGGCGAACACCGGGCGCGCCGTGCGTTTGCCGGTGAACCGCGGTTGGCGCGTGAGTCAACTGCGGCGCATGGCGGCCCAACTAGCGCAGGAAAACGGGGCGGAGCCGACCGTGGAAGCCATCGCGCGCAAAGCCGAGATGCCCGCTCACGCCGTGGCCGAGATGTTGCGCGATGGGCAGGCCGTGATTTCGCTGGAAGCCTCGGCCACTGACCCGGAAGATCGGACCGTGTGGGAGCGCATTGCCGACGATACCGCACTCGACCCCGAAGAATTGGCGATTGAGCACAGCTTGACCGATGCCGTGGCTGAATCGCTGGCCCGGCTCGACCCGCGCGAGGCCGAGTTGTTGCGTTTACGCTTTGGCTTGGATGGCGGGGAGGCGCGGCCCTTGCGGTCAATCGCGGCCCAATGGGCCATGAGTCCCGAAGGGGTGCGGCAGATTGGCGAGCGGGCGCTGGGGCATTTGATGGAAGTGACGGGGGTGCGGGAATTGCAAGCTTATTTGCAAAGTTGAAGGCCAGCCAGACCAGAGCCTACTTCGACAATGTTAGAATTTTAGATAGTGTTTTTTAAAGCCCGTTAGCCAACCCTAACGGGCTTTTTATTGCCATCGGTCAGCGCGGGTATGGCGCTGGCCGATGACTGACCGATGCTTGTCAGACTTCCAACGGGAACCGTGCGAGAGTCTTTGCTTGTCCAATTCACGCGGAGGAAAAAATGGAAATCCTACTTCTTATTTTTGGTATTGCAGTCACATTTTTCGGCGGGGGGCAATTGCTTACGGTTTGACCAACGAGTTCTTGTTAGTCGTCATCCTCAGCGGGGGCGCAGGATTGATCGGGTTAGTGTGCATCGCGGCGGGCCTCAGTCTGGTGATGATCAGCGAACGCGAGGTGGGCGAAGTCGTGAACGTCCTACTCGATCTGGCCGGGTCGGGGATCGGAAACCGCAAACGATGACCGCGTTGAGTCTAGTTCGCAGATACTGGCTTCCCGCTTTCGCGGGAACGACAGGCACGCGAGACGGTGCAAGCTGAGTTGGTAGCGCCCTCCCCGCCAGTGAAATTTTTTAAGCCGCGCCCTAGACCACCAGTGCTATAATCTTTTTGCCCGTCCTCGTCTGCCCCACTCACTGACATTTAATTACTCATTACCAATTACTGCTTCCTGTTCACTGGTTACTGACTCCGCGTATGTCCTTCGTCCACCTCCACTGCCACTCCGAATACTCCCTGCTCGACGGCCTCTCGCGCATCCCGCAATTGGTGGACCGCGCCAAAGAACTCGGCCAGCCCGCGGTGGCGCTCACCGACCACGGCGTGATGTATGGCGCGATTGAATTTTGGCAGGCCGCCACCGACGCGGGCATCAAACCCATCATCGGCATGGAAAGTTATCTGGCTAAAGGCAAGATGACCGAAAAGCTCCCCGGCGAGGAGAGCAAACCGTATCACTTGTTGTTGCTGGCCAAAGACATGACCGGCTACAAAAATCTGCTCAAACTCGCCAGCCTCGCGCAACTCGAAGGCTTTTATTACAAACCGCGCGTGGATAAAGAAACGCTCGCCGCGCACGCGCAAGGCCTTATCTGCACTACGGGCTGTCTCGCCGCCGAAATTCCCCGGCTGTTGGTGGACGACCGGAATTTTGAAAAAGCCCAAAAGGAAATCGGCTGGTATTACGATGTCTTTGGCGCCGAGAACTTCTTCTTCGAGCTGCAGGATCACGGCATCTCCGAACTGCGCGAGCTTAACCGGTCCCTGGCCGACCTCGCCCCGCGCTTCAACGCGCGCTTCCTCGCTACCAACGATGTGCACTATGTGACCGAAAGCGAAGCCAACCCGCACGATGTCCTGCTGTGCATCCAGACCTCCAAACTGGTCACCGACCCCAACCGCATGAAGATGAGCGATGGGTCGTACTACCTCAAGAGTCGCGCCGAGATGGAAGCGCTCTTCGGCCAGTACCCCGGCGCGTTGGACAACACCCTGCTCGTCGCCGAGATGTGCGATGTCAACCTCAAGACCAAAGGCTATCATCTGCCGATCTTTGCTGTCCCCGCCGGCGAAACGGCCGAAACCTATCTGCGCCAAATTTGTGAGGCTGGTTTACGCCAGCGCTACGCCGCCCGCGCCGATGACCCCGCCATCCGGCAACGCCTGGAATTTGAACTGAGCGTCATCAACAAGATGGGCTTCGCCGCGTATTTCCTGATCGTGTGGGACTTATGCCAGTTCGCCCAATCGCGCGACATTTGGTGGAACGTCCGCGGCTCGGGCGCTGGCTCGATTGTGGCCTACACCAGCGGGATTACGAACCTCGACCCCCTGCGCAACTCGCTCATCTTTGAGCGCTTCCTTAACCCGGGCCGCATCTCCATGCCCGACATTGATATTGACTACCCCGACGACCGACGCGGTGAGATGATTGAATA
The DNA here is from genome assembly GCA_964443795.1 of uncultured Anaerolineales bacterium. GTDB lineage: Bacteria > Chloroflexota > Anaerolineae > Anaerolineales > UBA6663 > DATDRS01. Next base: position 15,198 of record CAYUFY010000075.1, read on the forward strand.
CACCGTGCAAAAATACGGCAAGGACAACGTCGCCCAAATCATCACCTTCGGGACGCTCGGCGCCCGCGCGGCCATCCGCGACATCGGGCGGGCCATGGACATTCCGCTCCCCGAAGTGGATAAGATCGCCAAACTCGTCCCGTCTGGCCCCAAGGTCAAACTCAAAGACGCGTTTGATAACAAAGAGTTCAAAGACCTGTACGACTCGCAACCGCATGTCAAACAACTGGTGGACACCGCCGGACAACTGGAAGGCGTGAACCGCCATGCGTCCACGCACGCGGCGGGCGTGGTCATCTCCGACAAGCCGCTGGTCGAATACCTGCCGCTCAACCGCCCCACCAAGGATGCCGACACCTCCGGCGGCCTCGGTGTGGTGACGCAGTTCCCCATGGAGATTATTGAAAAGATTGGTCTCCTCAAGGTGGACTTCCTCGGTCTCGCCACGCTCACCATCATGCGCCGCGCCTGCGAATTGATTGAGCAACGGCATGGCGTGCGCTTTGATCTGACCAACATCCCCTATACGCGCCGCCCGGATGACCCGGTTGAAGACGCGAAAGTGAAGAAGCTGTTTGACCTGCTCGGCACGGGCTATGTGGATGGCGTGTTTCAAGTGGAGTCCGAGGGGATGCGGAAAGTGCTCACGTCCATGAAGCCCACCGAGTTCGAGCACGTCATCGCGGTGGTCGCCCTCTACCGCCCGGGGCCAATGGATTACATCCCCACCTACATCAACCGGATGCATGGGCGCGAGGCCACGACTTACCACCACCCGGACCTCGAGCCGCTGCTCAAAGAGACCTACGGCATCATTGTCTATCAGGAACAAATCATCCAGATCGCGACCAAACTGGCGGGCTACTCGCCGGGCGAGGCCGACCAGATCCGCAAAGCGGTGGGCAAAAAGAAACAGGAAGAGATTGCTAAACACCGCCAGCAGTTTATTGATGGCGCGCTCAGGAACGGCTACAGCGCGGCGGTGGCCGAGGCGGTGTATGGCGATATTGAATACTTCGCCAACTACGGGTTCAATAAAGCCCACGCCGCCGACTACGCCATGGTCACCTGCCAGACGGCGTATCTCAAAGCGCATTACCCGGTCGAGTACATGACCGCCCTGTTGTCGGTTTCAAAGAACGACACGGGCAAGGTCGCGCTCTATTCGGCGGATGCCCGGCGCATGGGCCTGCCCGTTCTGCCGCCGGATGTTAATAAGAGCGGCATTGACTTCACCATCGAAACTGCCCCCTCCGACACCCGACACCCGACACCCGACACCCGTTTTGCCATCCGGTTTGGCATGGCCGCCGTGAAGAACGTGGGTGAGGGCGCGGTGCAAATTATTTTGGACGCGCGGCAGGCGGGGGGCGTGTTTACATCGTTGGATGATTTCGCGCACCGGGTGGACTTGCGGCAGGTGGGCAAGCGCGCCATCGAATGCCTCATCAAGGTTGGGGCGCTCGACCAGTTTGCGCCGCGCGGTCAACTGCTGGGAAATGAAAAGTCCGGTGAATATGATGTTAATTCGGATGAGAGCGTCAGTGAAAATGAATCCGGCAATAAGAAAAAAAATAGGTCTTATGAAGGCCTTGATGCGATTTTGAATGCCAGCACCGCGCACTTCCGCGCCAAAGACTTGGGGCAGATGTCGCTCTTTGGCGGCGCGGGCGGCGGCGGGTTCGAGAGCGTGGCCCTCCCCAAAGTGAAAACCGAAATCGCGCGCCGCGATATGCTGGCGTGGGAAAAAGAACTCATTGGTTTGTATGTGAGCGACCACCCGCTCCAACCCGTGATTGATCAACTCCAACAAATCGTCACCTGCTACAGCCAGGAGCTTACCGAAGAGATGGACGGCAAAGGGGTGGTGATGGCGGGCGTCATCACCAACATCCGCCCTCACCAAACCAAGAAAGGCGACCCGATGGGGTTCGTCAGCATCGAAGATTTGCAAGGGCATCTCGAACTGGTGCTCTTCCCCAAGACCTGGAAGGAAGTGAGCAAGTGGGTGGCGGTGGAGCAAATCGTCATCATCCGCGGCAAAGTGGACGCCAAAGGCGGGCAGGGGAGCGCCAAAATTTTGGTGGACTCGCTCTCGCGGGATTTCAAAACCAGCGCGGGGAGCGCCCCCGGTAGACCCCGCGTGTCCCCGGCGGCGAGCAAGCCCCTGACCGCCCCGCCGGCCAAGCCAACGGCCCCC
>CAYUFY010000076.1:0-17304 GCA_964443795.1 uncultured Anaerolineales bacterium
CTAATCGCGGTCATGATTTATAGGGAAACACCTTATGTCACAGTCTGTTCGTGTTGCCTCTTTTGTAGCCCCAACCCACTGGTTAGTAGGCGGCCTTTTATTAGCTTTGTTTGTCCGAGTAATAGCGGTTTCCCCGGCTCAGGCCGCTACCCGCCTGGTGACGAATACCAACGATAGCGGTCCGGGCTCCCTGCGCCAAACCATCGCCGCCGCCGCGCCGGGGGATACGATTACCTTCGCCCCCGAAGTAAGCGGCACAATTATTCTTACCAGCGGTGAGTTGTCTCTTAATAAAGATGTAACGATTACCGGGCCGGGGGCGAAGCAATTGATTATCAGTGGCAACAATGCCAGTCGGGTTATTTCCGTCACCGTTGGAATAGCCGTAACCCTGACTGATCTGGCAGTGGCAGATGGCCGCACAGGCGGTAACGGGGCAGGGATTTATAACGCCGGGGCACTGACTCTCATCAGTGATTTGATTTACAACAACAATGGTGCCGTCACCGATTATTACCCTCAAGGCGGTTGGGGCATCCATAATGCTGGCGGGACGCTGATTCTGACCAATAGCGAAGTCTATAACAACACTGAAGGAGGCATTTATAACCGGGGCGGTGTGGCTACATTGAATCATAGTGCTGTTTATAGCAATGTTATTTCCAGCGGCGGAGGAACTTTCAACATTGCTGGGATAGGCATTATTAATGAGACCACCAGCCTTTTGACTCTCAACACGAGCCATATTTATCAACATTGGGCTACCTGGGGAATAGGGGTTATTAACCGGGGCACGCTCATGGCTGTGGATAGCCTGATTTATGCCAATAATCTGTACGGGTTACAGAACAACGGCCAAGCAACCCTGACAGCAAGCGCGATTTATAAAAACAATGTCGGGTTAATGCATTATGGAGATACGCTCACCATTACGGATGGCAGTATTTATGCAAATGATGTGGGATTGATGTTGTCTGGCGGCAGGGTTGTTATCACGAACACGACTGTCAGCGGGCATCGTTACAGTTTCTTAAACAACGGGACAGCACTGACGCTTAATAATGTCACAGTTGTCAATAACGAATATGGCATTCAATCATCGACTGTAGAAAACCCACAGGCTATAAAAATTAGCAATTCGATTTTGGCTAACACCTTCTCTAATTGTTACAGTAGCCTTTATGGAACCTCGCTATTTGCCTCTGGCGGCCACAACCTCGAAAGCCGGAATGAATGCGGCTTTAATGGCCTGGGGGATTTAGCTAACACGGACCCTTTGCTCGCTCCCTTGGCAAACAATGGTGGCCTGTCCACCCACCGGCTGTTGTTTGGCAGTCCGGTGCTGAATGCGGGCCACCCTGATACCCCGGGTTCAAGTGAAAACACCTGCGCGACCACCGACCAGCGCGGCATCCCGCGCCCGCAGATGGGGCGGTGCGATATCGGCGCCGTTGAAGCGCTTGATGCGCCGGATGTGGTCGCGGCCCAAACCGTCTCGCCAGTGGAAGCTCATCCGGGCGAGACCGTGATCTACACTTTGATTTTTACTAATGTGGGCTTCACCAGCGCCACCAGCGTGGTGCTCACCGAGAGCCTGCCGAGTGTTGTGGAAAATGTGAACGTGACGAGCAGTGGGGCGGCGCTTACCCCGCTGGGAAGTTACGCGTGGCAGGTGGCCGATCTGGCACCGGGCGCGGGCGGCATCATGACCTTCACCGGTCGAGTGGTTTCAACCCTAGTGGCTGATATGACCTCAACTGCGGTGGCCACTATCACCAGCCCGGCCGAAGTCTTAGCCGAACGGAACAACAACACTGGTTCGGCCAGCCTGTCGGTCAAACTGCCACGGGTTAGTCTGGTTACTGACGACTGGTATTACAAGCTGATGGGGAATGCGGTGGTTACGGTGACTCTGGACGTGCCGGCGGCGACCACGATTACGATAAACTACGCGGCCAGCGATGGCACGGCGCTAGCCGGGACGGATTATCTTGCCACTGCGGGCGTGCTGACTTTTACCCCGGGGGCGATAGCACAACCCTTCCCCGTTGGTCTGTTGAATAACCCGGCCAACACTACCGGGCGGATTTTCACGGTCACATTGAACAATCCAGCCCGGGCAATCTTGCTGAACACTTCAGCCTCGGTATTAATCGTACCGGGCAACACTTTAGTGGTCACCAATCAAGCCGACACCGGGTCAGGCTCATTGCGGCAGGCCGTGGCCGACGCAGTGACCGGGGATACGATTACTTTCGCGCCACACATCAGCGGGGCCATTGAATTGACAATGGACGAATTAGTGATTGATAAAAGCTTGTTCCTCATTGGCCCGGGCGCGGACAAACTTACCCTGAGTGGCAGTAGTTTCTATAACTGGCATCGGGTTTTATCCGTTTCAGCCGAGAGCAAAGTGACCCTCTCCGGTTTGGCGCTGGCTTATGGTTTCACCGATGAAAACGGCGCGGGCATTTATAACCGCGGCACGCTAACCTTAATTGATTGCTCCATTCACGATAATTGGGACGGCTTGTCCTATTATGCTGGCTCTGGTGGAGGCTTATATAACGATCGAGGCCGAGCGACTCTAATCAATACCCAGGTGCATCATAATCAAGCGGAGTTGGGCGCCGGGGCGCATAACGTCGGGGGAACGTTGACGTTGGTCAATAGCCGCATTTATTCCAATGTGGGAAGTGGCCTGACAAATTCGAGCGGTTATGATTTTTATTCCTACCGCTCACTCCCCGGCCTTATGTCGTTGGACCGCGTGGTTGTCTATGGCAATACAGGCAATGGGGTGGTGAATGATGCCATGGACGGCATGCTCCAAGTGGTCAACAGTAATTTGTATAACAATGCGGGGCGTGGATTGATAGCCGGCTATTCTCCCAATGTGACCATCAGTAATACGTCCATCAGTGGAAATGAAGTTGGAATAGAGGCCGGGCGCGCGGCGTTGAACAACGTAACCATTTTTAATAACGGGGGTGGATTGATGCAGAACTACGACTCGGTTATTACCTTGACCAATTCCATTTTAGCGAACAATCAAAGTGCTGATTGCATCATTCCCCAAACTATTCCAGGATTTACGCCCGGCTGGAAAACTGTTTCTCTGGGCTACAACTTAATTAGTGACAACTCCTGTGGTCTGAACGCCACTGGCGACCTCACCAATACCAACCCGCTCCTCGGCCCGCTGGCTGATAACGGCGGTGCTGTCCCCACGCATGGTTTATTGGCGGGCAGTCCGGCCCTCAACGCGGGCAACCCCAACGCGCCCGGTTCGGGCGCGGGAACCTGCGCGACAACCGACGCGCGCGGGGTGGCACGGCCTCAGGCCGGGCGGTGTGACATCGGCGCGTTTGAGGCAGTGGCTGGAGCCGATGTCATGGTCCGCCTCACCGCCCAACAAACCAAAGCGCATCCCGGCGAGCCGTACACCTATACTCTGGCATTTAATAACCTGGGCCTCACCACCGCTACGGGCGTGATACTCACCAATGTGGTGCCATCCTTCCTCACCAATGTAAACGTGACGAATAGCGGCGCGGCCTTCACCCCGCTGGGCGGGCCGCGCTACGTATGGCAAGTGGCCGACTTGCCGTTGGGCGCAGGTGGCGTGATTACGGTAAGCGGCGTGGTCAACCCGGCGTTGACGCTGGGGGCAATGTTTACCAATACCGCCACCCTGGCGACCTCGACGCCTGAATTTGATGTGAATAACAACACCAGTTCAGCCAGTATCACCATCTCCCCGCCGCAGGCGCATCTGCCCGGCTTTTATATCGCCCCGAAGGACAGCGGTGTATTCACGGTGTCAGCGCAGTTGGATGTCGCTTCGGCCCTGACGATTACGGTGGATTACGCCACCCAGGATGGCACAGCCCAGGCCGGGACGGATTACCTGACCGCGACCGGCACGTTGACCTTTGCCCCGGGCGTGACGGCGCAGGCCATTCCCCTGATAATTTTGAACGACCCCGCGAATACCAGCGGGCGGAGTTTTGGACTGAAATTGAGCCACCCGGTCAACGCTGACGCGGATACGCGCTCGGCTATTGTGCTGGTTGTGCCACAGGTTTTTAGGTTTCAACTGCCGTTGATTATGAGATAAAAGACACCGTCCCCGATTTATTTGAAGTCGGGGGCGGTGGGTTAGGGCTGTCTCGCCATTCGGTGGGCTCGGCGGTGAGGCCGCCGGAATTGCTCCAATTGCCCCTGCCATAGAGCTCGCGCCGCACTGTTTCAGCCCCGGCGGCGCAAAATTGTCTCGACCCAATTGAGCAACCTGAACCCTAAAAGTTTTTTCAACGCTGGGTGACGGTGACGCGTAAAAAAATCGGCTACCCGTTTTTGTGTCTGCCAATCGGCCCATTGATCCCAGCGCACTGCGTCCGTGTGGCAGAGCGTCAATTCATTCCCGGCCACGCCTTCAATCACATTCGCCTCGGGCGGGAACATCTGCAAGCCAAAAGTGCGGAGCGCGGTTTGCGCCGGGCGCACGGTCAGCACCTGCGCCGCCCGCATATTGTTTCGGGCCCGTGTGCCGTTCACATCCAGCACATAATCGTATGCGCGTAGCGCCGGGGTCAGCCGATTGAGTCGGTCCGGCAATAGTTCGAAAAACGCGTCGTAGACCACCTCCGAGGCTTCCAGCGCTTTAAAGGCAAACTGCGTTCGGTGGCGTTGTAATGGCGCTTGCAAAAAGGCCGTTGCCTGCGCAAAGTGCGTGCCCCGCATTCCAAAATTAGTCACGAGTGATACGCGCGGATGCACAAAAAACTTCTGCGTTGCCACCCCGTACTGCACCAGGCGCGGAAACCAATCGTCGGGCGGGAAGTGAAGAAATAAGGCGTGAACATTATCCAGCGGCGAAAGCGGCGGCGCGGTGGCGTGCCACTGCGCCCAAGCGCGCCATTGCGACTGGGTCCAGGCCTGGCCATGAAAGAACGGCGCTTGGACAAAAAACGCGTCCGTGTCATCGGCGAGAGGGATAAAGGGGTAGTGGGTGTACCCATTGAACCACGGCGTATACAGCGAGACCCCGCCGAGATGTTCTGCGGTGGCGTAAAACTCCAGGGCCTGCTGGGCATAAAAATAAAACACGGGCGATACGTACAAATCATCTTCAAGCAGGATGACCGCTGGATAACGCTCGGTGAGGCCGCCGCTAAACAAAAAATTTTTAAATAACCCCAAATGCGTGGGATGGGCGATGACTTCTTTGGGGCCGTGGGGCCAGGCGAATTCCTGCGCGAGACGACAGACTTCCGCGTGGGCGGGACTAGCTTCGAAATCAATTGAGAGCACTAGCGGGACCGCGCCCGGTGGGTATGCGGCGCGCGCGAGCGAGGCCAGCAATTGGGCCAGGGCGGACGGGCGGTTGTAAGCGGTGAGGACAATCGCCGGGCGCATCACTTTTACCAAGTCGGCGCAGACAGCGCGAAAAAAAAGATCATGGCCTCAGGCGACGGCGCGGCTTAGCAGTTCCTGAATTTCATCAAACAAGGCTTCCAATCGGCGTTGATTATGGCGCGCGTCAAAATTCAGTTGCCAGGCGCCCGCCCGAAAAGTATCGGCGACGACAAAGGCCGCGCCTACCGCCACATTGAGCGCCTGCCCCACGGCAAACAGGGCGGCCGCTTCCATCTCAACCGTGAGCAAGCCTTCGCGCTGATAAGTTTCAATTTCGAGCAGGGTCTCGCGATAAGGCGCGTCAGTCGTCCATGAGGTGCCCGCGTGATGCGCGGAGGTCAGTTGGGTAATGGGTGAGGTGGGCGTGATGTCGCGCGCGGGCGGCAGGTAGTGATACGACGTGCCTTCATCGCGCAGGGCGCGCTGGCAGAGCACAAAATCGCCGCTGTGGAGGTGGGGTTGCAAACCACCAGCATAGCCGATGGCAAAGAAGCGTGTAACGCCCCACGCCACAAAACTTTCCAGGAGCGCGGCGGCCGCGGGGGCTCCCACACCAAAACCGGTGGCGAGCGCGAGATTGGTTTTCGGTAACAGGCGCACCTCACCGAAAAAGCCAGCCAGCCGTTGGGGGCGGTAACGGCGCTCCACCTGAGGGGCGAGACTCGGTTGAAAACACAAGATGATGCCCGCTGGCGGCGGCGCGTGCCAGCCACCCTCCATGCGGCGGCGATGCAGCTGCGCCGCAGAGAGGGTGGGGTGGCTCGTATATTTTGTCGAGAGGAGCGGAACACTCATCGCATTTTCTTAAACACCACCGGGGCAACGACCCGGAGTTGGCCAATTCGCCGCTGAGGACACCGCCGCTTGGACTTGGTTCGGGATATGATCACGGAGGGGATGATTCCAGGCGCCGAATAATTTCCGGGAGGCGCTTATCCTGTAGGGCGGGGGGGGCCTGCCGGGGGTAGTCGGCTGAGTTAATGGTCACCTCGCCGGTTCCCAAACTGATCCCGGTGCCACCATCTTCGCTATACACCCACATCTCCCAGTAATAGGTCTGGTTGAAAGTAAAATCGGTTGGTAACGTGTTCAGTGTGTGACTGGAGACATACCCCAGGGCCGGGTAGGTATAGAACCAGAGTGAGCGATCGGCATTGAACAGGTTAAATTCATAACTATCCGATGGTGTGTTGGGCCGGACTTGCCATTGGAAGGTGAGCGGGAGCGGGCTACTGCCTCCCAACGGAGACACCAGCGGAATGTCGGCGATATCGAACGTGGGAACTTTGACCTCGGCCCCGGCTTGATAAGTGGGGACGCCGCCGGTTTGCCACAGATAGATGCGGTCATTGGTGAAACTGCGATTGAGATAACGCACGTAATAGATCTGGTTGTTGGCCAGGCTGGGCGCGCTGGTGAAGGCATAGTTGCCTTGCGTGTCGGTGGTGGAGGTTAATAAAATGGATGAGCCGACACCCACATTACGCAAGATCAAATTGATGGTAATGTTCGCGGCATTTTGACCAGACAAAAGAACTTTGCCGTAAATGCCGCGCGGGACCACGGGCGCTGGCGCTTGCGCGATGGAAGGCAGGAATAACTTTACCCATAAACCGGTCGGGGTGGCGGTTGGGGTAGGGGATGGCCCATCGGTCGGCGCAGGCGTGGAGGTAGGTGTCGGCGAAGGCGTTGGCGAGTTGGCCGGGGGAGTCGTGGGGGTGGGTGTATTAGTTGGGATGCTGGTAGGGGTGGGCGTGTTGGGTTGCGGGCGTTGGCGGAAGTTGGCAATGGTCAACGCCGAGTTATTGAGGGTGAGTCTATTATTGGCAGAATTGGCGGCGTTTTGGTCAATGCCTGTGGGTTGGCCGTTGTAATTTACGCTGGGATTGGAAAAATAAGGCACGCGCGGACACCCACCCTGGCAGTTATAGGCCATCACGGTGCGGAAAGATTTGTCCGGGGCTTGATAACCATAGGAATACGAATATAAGCCTGACCCGCCGCTATTGGCGCGATCATGGGTCGCGCCCATGTTATGCCCCAATTCATGCCCAAAGGAGTAATAACCGGTGGCGCAATCGTAGTGGGTAACGCTGAACGCGTTACTCTCAAAACTGCTCGAGTTATTGGTCATTAACCACGCCAGCCCGCAGGAGGCCGGGCTATTGATGATGAGGGCGACCATGTCGGCGGCGGTGGAGGTGCGCAGGGTGTGCGCTTCGTCCATGCTTCCATCGCTAGGTTTGGTGAGTTTGTCGAGCGCGGTGTTGAAGTCGGTTTCGGCGAAGACGGTTTCAGCCAGGCCCACCAAATTCAGGCGTTGGGTGATGCCGCTATTGCCATAGATTTGATTGGTCTCGGCCATGGCCAGGGTAATCAGATTTTGCATGGCGGTCGCGCCGCCAACCGCGTTACGCGCCGAGGCGGTATAGAGCACCAACACATCAATGATCGAGCCGTCGTCGAGCGGGCCGCGGGGGGCCGCCGGGGATCGGGAACTGGGGCTGGGGCGGAGCGGTTCCAATTCCGGCGGGTAGGCGGAGTAATCGAGTTGCCGGATGACGTGTGCGCCCGCACTGGTGTAACGCACTTCGTACACGGTCTCCACCGCATTGATGTGCCCCGTGACCTGCCCCCCTTGCGCCACAAAAATCACCGAGCTGAGGGGTTGGTTTTCGAGATGGCCTGTCCACAGCAGGCCGTTATTTTCCAGCACCTGATATGAATCCAGGATGGCGATGAAGGTGGCGTCCGGGAAGAGGTTGAGGGTGAGGCTGGGACGAGGCGTCGGCTCGACCCACCACACGGCTCGGGCGGTTTGCCCCAACTGTGACTGGTCAACCGTGACCGCGCGGGCGCGGGTGACAAAGGCCGGCCAATCGCTGTCGGTCACGCTACGGGCCGCGGCCGAGGTCGGCATCCCAAACAAGGGGGAGGCATTATTGGCCTGAGAGGCCGAGGCCCACAGGAATGCGCCCAGGCTGATGAGGCTGACGGCAAAGACGATTTTTAGAAAAGAGGGGCGTGATTTTGGCATAAGTCACCGTTGATATCTGGATTTGGGGCTCACCCATTCCTGTGATGGCGGCGGCTCCATTATGGGTGGCTTTTTGTCAACCGGATACCACCCCGGCTGTGTAAATCGCAGTTCTTCATAGTACTTTATGAAGTCGCTAGTGTGGGGGATGAATTCCCCCGGCAGTTTGGGCTGGCGCACCCCTTCCCGCCAGACCGCTTTATCTACCGTCCCAATAATTAGGTATTCATTGCCCACCATCGCCGGTTCCATTTGGTTGAACAGCGTGGTCAGCAAATGCTCCAGTTCATGTTTGTGGGCGATCAAGACATTACAACTAGCGCAGTAACGACAGGTGTAATTCAGCGCAATCAGGTGGAGCGGCTCGACATGGATCAGCAACGGGATTTTCCGTTGGCCCGTTTTGCGTTCGCAATAAGGGCAACTGGAAATGCGCATGTCCGGATAAGGATTGAGCGCGAAGTTATAACGGGGGGGGAGTCCGCCAAAGCGCGTTTTTTTATAGCGGGTCATGGTCTTTACACCTCTCTACACGAAAATAATCATTCATCGTCCGGGGGGTTCACTTCCCAGAAGGGCAACCAATCGCCCGCAACGCGCAATTCAACCCCGGGGACGACTAACTCGAACCCAGCGCGTTGGATATTGCGCGCGACCGCGCCCCCCATGTTACCCAATCCGATAAAACCGACTTTCATATGATTACCTCCCGGTAAAATGAAATTGATGCGAGTCTGGTAACGCTCTTCTAAAAGCGTGAAAATACTATACGCCTTTTTTGGGTCAGGTACAATAATTAATATCCTATGAACGCTTTCACGGAGCGACTAACATCCGTCCCTCAACGCTGGCTGTGGCTGGGGTGTGCCGGGGTGAGCCTGGCCTTGTTGCTGGCTTGTTTGAGCGGCGCGGTGGCGGTGTGGGCGGTGCAGGGCTGGCTTTTGCAAGGGATGCCGTTTGGGTATGTAGTGCACATGTGCGCGGGAGTCAATACCGGTGGCGTTTTTCAGGTGGGGTTCAATTGGCAACCGCCGTGGATGAGTTCGATTATGGGGCCGGTTTGGTCTTGGCCGCGTGTGGGTGTCGCCTGTGGCTATGTGCCCTGGTTGCCCGTTCTGCCACAGCGCGGAGGCTGGGTTTTTCCACCATGAGCCTGGCAACGACCACGATATCATTTGACTTTGCCCTTGCTTGACATACAATGCCCGCACCTCGGCGCAGGGTTGCGTGTGAGCAAGTTGCCATGCGCTTCAAACGCCCTGCTTATCATCGCCTTTTCGCTTGCCCTCTCCGCTTGAGAATGTTAGACTAAACCAAAATCAATTGACAGGAGTTGTCGGGAATGCCCAACGTTTACGCTGGCAAAATTTTAGTGATTGACCTGACCACGCGCACGACCTCGACCCGCGCGGTGACTGAGTCCGAAGTCCAAGCCTTCCTCATGGGGTCGGGCCTCGCCGCGAAGATTTATTATGAAGAATACGCCGAAGCGCTTGACCCGGCGCTGGAGGTCTTCGACCCGCGCAACCCGCTGATTGTTTTGAATGGCCTGCTCTCGGGGACGTTTGCGCCCACCGGATGTCGCTCCTCCTGGTGCGGACGCTCGCCCGCGACGGGCATCTGGAACGAAGCCAACCTGGGTGGTCACTGGGGCGCCGAATTGCGCTTTGCGGGTTGGGATGGCATCATCCTCACCGGGAAGTGCGCCACCCCCACTTATCTCTGGCTCAATGGCGATCAGTTGGAATTTCGTGACGCCACGCACATCTGGGGCAAGGATCAGTTCGAGACGCACGCGACCCTGCGGGCGGCGACTGACCCCAAGGCGCAGTGCGCGTCCATCGGGCAGGCGGGCGAGAATTTGGTCAAAATCGCGGGCGTGGCCACGGGCGGGCAACCGCATACGCGCATGGCGGCGCGCGGGGGCATGGGCGCGCTCATGGGGTCAAAGAATCTCAAAGCCATTGTGGTGCGCGGCAAAGAGAAGCCGCAATACGCCGACCCTAAAGGTTTTCACAGCACCGTCAAAGAATCCAATCACTACATCATGGCGCATGGCCCGGCTGAGGCTCTGCATTTGGTTGGCACGGCGGGCGGTCACCCCACCACCGACAAGTTTGGCGACAATGCCATTATGAATTGGCGCGGCGGCAATTGGTTCGAGGGCACGGTGAAGACTTCGGGCAAGGCCATCGCCGAGACGATTTTTAGTAAGCACACTTTTTGCCATGCCTGCCCCATCGGGTGCGGCAAAGCGGTGGAAGTGAAGGACGGCAAATATGCGGGCGTGTCGGGCGAGGGGCCGGAGTATGAAACCCTGTGCGGCTTCGGCTCGAACCTGCAATGCGATGACCTGAACGCGATTGCCGCGATGAACGACTGGTGCAACCGCTACACGCTGGATGTGATTTCGACCAGCGGGGTGTTGGGTTTTGCGTTTGAGTGTTACGAGAAGGGCTTGATTACAAAAGACGACACGGGCGGGATTGAGTTGAAGTGGGGCGATGCCGACGCGATTATTGCGATGATTCACAAGATTGCGAAGCGTGAACATATTGGCGACTTGCTGGCCGAGGGCGTGCGCGCGGCCTCGCAGAAGATCGGCCATGAGTCGGATAAGTTTGCGATGCACGTCAAAGGCTTGGAGTTGCCGTACCACGACCCGCGCGGGTTTGTGAGCATGGCCGCGAATTATGCCACCGCTGTGCGCGGCGCGTGCCACTTGGAAGCAATTTCGTATTGGCGCGGTGTTGGCCTGGAGTGGCCCGGCTGGCAAGACGGCGGCTCGCAGGAATGGGTTGAGAAGAAGCGCTTCGACTCGTCCATTGGCGCGGCGACGGCGATTGACTTTCAGAATTATATGGGGGTCTACAATCCCGGCGGGTTGTGCAAGTTCATCACCAAAGGCTCCTTCACGCCCCAACAAACCGCGGAGTTGTTCAATAAAGCCATGGGGTGGGACTGGGACGGGCAGAAGGTGTTGGACACGGGCGCGCGCATTTTTAACTACAAGCGCCTGATCAACGTCAAACTGGGCATCCGCCGCAAAGATGATGTTCTGCCGTATCGTCTCGAGCATGAACCGCGCCCCAGCGGCACCGCCGCCGGAGTCCTGCCGGATATGAAAGTGATGCTCCCCGACTATTATCGTCTGCGGCATTGGGCTGATGATGGCGTGCCGACGAGTGAAGCGTTGATGCCGGTGACGCAATAGCGTCCGTTAATCTTATGACCGTCACTCCTGCCCCTGAAAAATCGGCCCCCTCACCTGCCATCAACTGGCAACCCACTTGGGAAATCGCCTTTTTGTTTCCCGAGCAGGGTGACTGGACGGTGGAAGAATATCTCGCGTTGGATACGATGCGGAAGGTGGAGTATGTAGACGGCGTGCTGGAATTTGTGCACACGGATGACGAACCCCAACCGCCCGCCGACCTCGTAGCCGCTTATCCCAACGCGACATGGGAGATTGCCTATCTTTATCCGGGGCAGGGGGACTGGGATGTGGATGAGTACATGGACCTGCGCCCCCGGCGGCGGGTGGAATACGCCGATGGGGTGATTGAGGTGTTGCCAATGCCGAAGCAATCACATCAGTTACTATTAATTTACCTGTTTGACACCTTGCGCGCTTTTGTCATGGCCGGACAATTAGGCCGAATCTTATTCTCTCCCTTGCGCGTCACCATCCGCCCCGATAAATACCGCGAGCCCGATATTCTATTTATGAAGACCGAAAATCTCGCCCGCTGTCAGGAGGATGCCTGGCTCGGCGCGGACTTGGTTATAGAAATCGTCAGCGACGACTCCAAATCGCGGAAGCGCGACTTAGAAAAAAAGGCCCCCGATTATGCCGGGGCGGGCATCCTGGAGTATTGGATTGTTGACCCACTGGAAGAATGCGTCACCGTGTTCCGGCTCGAAGGTCAGGCCTATCAACTGCATGGCGAATTCCGGCGCGGGGTGCAAGCCACCTCACTGGTGCTAACTGGCTTGAGTGTGGATGTGAGCGCAGTGTTTGACGCTGGGAGAGCCTAACCATGGCGGCATCAGCCCTCGACCCCGACCTCGCTCCTCAATCCACCCAGCCGCGTTGGTGGCCATCCCTACGCCGGGCTTTGGCGTTTGGCGCGATTCTGCTGATTTTGTGTGTGGCTTGGGAGGGCTACAAAGCCATTGGCGTGGCCGTGGATGGCGCTACCCCCTGTGGTCTGCGGAAGATGCCCGTCTGTACCAACGACTCTTCCATGCCGCACCTCACCACCATCTTTGGCTCACTTTTTGCCGAGACGCGCCGGGGCAGTGTTGATATTTTACTCACCACCCTCCTGCGCGCCGCGCTCTTTACCTGGCGCGAGGCGGGCGTCGGCTTTATTCTCGGAAGCCTCTTCGGTTTGGTGTTGGGCGCGTTGGTGGGCCGCTTCACTTTGTTGGAGCGCAGTCTCATGCCCTACATCGTGGCCTCACAGACCGTGCCCCTCCTCGCCATCGCCCCCATGATCGTCATCTGGGGCAGTCGGCTCAAGTGGGAAGCGTGGTGGTCGGTGTCCATCATCTCGGCCTATCTCACCTTCTTTCCGGTGACGATTAACACCTTGCGCGGCCTGCGCTCGCCCAACCCCATGGCGGTGGAATTGATGCGCTCGTACGCCGCCTCCGAAATGCAAGTGTTGTGGAAGTTGCGCTTGCCCGCCGCGCTCCCGTACATTTTCACCGCCCTCAAGGTCTCGGCCACCATCAGCGTTATCGGCGCGATTGTGGGGGAACTGCCCTCGGGCATCCCCGACGGTTTGGGGCGGGTGTTGCTCACCTTTAGCTATTACTTCATCTCCGGTCCCGAGAAGCTCTACGCCGCCATTTTTGGCGCCTCCCTGTTGGGCCTGATCTTCTCGATCATCGTGGCGCTCATCGAGCGGGTGGTTTTGCCCGCCGAGCGCCGTCTCGCCGAA
The DNA here is from genome assembly GCA_964443795.1 of uncultured Anaerolineales bacterium. Lineage (GTDB taxonomy): Bacteria > Chloroflexota > Anaerolineae > Anaerolineales > UBA6663 > DATDRS01. The sequence continues at coordinate 13,408 of CAYUFY010000076.1, forward strand.
TAACTTTTCTTGGGAGTATCCCCCTTGTCCGGCTCATCCGTCATTTCCCTCAGCAACGTCAGCAAGGTTTTCAATCAGGGTGCCCATAACCGCGTGGTCGCCCTTGAGAACATTAATCTCGACATCCGCGCGGGTGAATTTCTCTCGCTCCTCGGCCCGTCGGGATGCGGCAAATCCACCCTCCTGCGGATCATCGGCGACCTCACCGCGCCCTCGGTGGGGATGGTCTCCGTCAACGGCAAAGCCGCGCCCCAAGCGCGTCTGAGCCGCGACTACGGCATGGTTTTTCAACAAGCCACACTTTACGACTGGCGCACGGTGAGCAAGAATGTGCAACTGCCGCTGGAAGTGATGAACTACCCCAAAGCCAAGCGGGAGACGCGCTCAGCCGAGATGCTGAAGTTGGTGCAACTGGAAGAGTTTGGCAAGCACTACCCCTGGCAACTTTCGGGCGGCATGCAACAACGCGTGGCTATTGCCCGCGCGCTGGCCTTTGAGCCTTCGATTATGCTGATGGATGAGCCGTTTGGCGCGCTGGATGAGATGACCCGCGAACGGATGCAGATGGAACTCCTGCGGATTTGGGGCCAAACCAAGACCACGGTGGTGTTTGTGACCCACAGCATTCCCGAGGCGGTGTTTCTATCGAATCGCGTGGTGGTGATGTCGCCGCGCCCTGGCCGGATGAGCGGCATTATTGACATTGACCTGCCGCACCCGCGTGGATTTGAAACCCGCGAGCACCCGCACTTCTTTGAAAAAATCACTGAAGTGCGCGAATGTCTGCGGCGCGATGAAGTGAAGAGTGCCAGCTCATGAGCCAGATTGCCGATCTCGCCGCCCCGGTTGAAGCCGAATTATTGCCGCCGCGCCGCCTCGGTTGGCAGGGGCGTCTCCGCCAGTTCGGGCCGGCCATTGTTTTATTTGCCCTGGTGTTGGTGGTCTGGGAGGGCGCGGTCATTGTTTTCAAAATCGAAAACTTTTTACTCCCCAAGCCGAGTGTGATCGCCCTCACTTTCATGGATGAGTTTTCCGTCATCTGGCCCGCCGGGTTATTCACCATGCGCGAGGCGGTGGGGGGCTTCAGTCTGGGGTGCGTGTTGGGCATCCTGGCGGCGTTAGCCACCGCGCGCTGGACCGCCGTGAGCGAAGGCCTGATGCCCTTCGCCATCGCCGTGAACGCCACGCCCATTGTGGCCCTCGCGCCCATCATGAACCAGTGGTTTGGCATTACCAACCCGCTGGCCAAGATGAGCATCGTCGCCGTTATGGTCTTTTTCCCGGTGATGATTAACACGGTGCGCGGCCTGACCCAGGTGGATGCCGAGGCGCTGGAGTTGATGCGGTCGTACGCCGCCAGTCAGTTCAGCACGTTGTTCAAAGTCCGCATTCCTAACGCGCTCCCGTACATGTTTAGTGCTTTCAAAGTGGCCAGCACGCTCAGTGTTATCGGCGCGATTGTGAGCGAGTATTTCGGCGGGTCGCGGGAAGCGCTCGGGGTCTACATCTCCCAGCAGGCCGCGCTCTTCCACTTTGCCGAGGCCTGGGCCGCTATTCTCATCGCCTGTCTCATGGGCATCCTGTTTTATGGCGCGATCCTGCTCATCGAGCGGCTGGTCATGCCCTGGCACGTTTCGTTGCGCGAGACGGAAGATTGAAACCGGTAATCGGATTGGAGGTGATACCCTGCCGATTGTCATACGCTAATCTCTAATTACTACTTACCATTCACTTTTATTTCTCTGGAGGAGAAAAACATGAAGTCCAAATTCTGGATGCGCCTCATGGCGCTGATGACCTTGATGGTGTTTGTGGTAACGGCCTGTGGCGGCGGCGCGGCGACGTCGGCGCCCACCGCCGCTCCGGCGGAAATGACCAACATCACCCTGCAATTGCAGTGGGTGACCCAATCCCAGTTCGCGGGCTACTATGCCGCCATGGACCAGGGCTTTTATCATGACGAAGGCCTGAATGTCACCATCAAAGAAGGCGCGGTGGATATTGTGCCGCAACAAGTTCTCGCCTCCGGCCAGGCCGAGTTCGCCGTCTCCTGGGTGCCCAAGGCGCTCGTCTCGCGTGAAGAAGGCGCGAAGATTGTTAATGTTGGCCAAATTTTCCAACGCTCCGGCACGCTCGAAGTCTCCTGGGCCGACTCGGGCATCACCAAACCCGAGGATTGGAAAGGCAAGAAAGTCGGCACCTGGGGCTTCGGCAACGAGTTCGAACTGACCGCCGCTATTGAGCAAGCCGGGTTGAACAAAGACACCGACTTGACCATCATCCAACAGCCGTTTGATATGTCGCTCCTGCTCAATCGTGAAGTGGACGCCGCCGAAGCGATGACCTACAACGAGTACGCCCAAGTGCTGGAAGCCATGAACCCGGCCACCGGCAAGCTATATCAACCCGAAGACCTGAGCGTCATCAACTTTAATGATGTTGGCACCGCCATGTTGCAGGATGCGGTGTGGGCGCGCGAAGATTGGCTGGGCGACGCCAAGAATCAAGACGTGGCCGTGCGCTTCCTCAAGGCCACCTTCAAAGGCTGGATCTTCTGCCGCGATAACTTTGACGAGTGCGTGGACATCGTTCTGAAGAACGGCCCCACCCTCGGCAAGGGCCACATGGCCTGGCAACTCAACGAAATCAACAAACTCATCTGGCCGTCGGCGGGTAGCATTGGCGTGATGGACAAGGCCCTTTGGGACCAGACCATCTCCGTCGCCACCTCGCAAAGCGTACTCAAAGCCGCGCCGGATGCGGGCGCGTACCGGGCCGACCTCGCCCAAAAAGCCGCGGATGCGCTTAAAGCCGCTGGCATGGATGTGACCGGCGCCAGTTACACCCCCAAGACCGTGCAAGTCACCGAAGGCGGCAAGTAAGCAGTCGGTTAGTCTGTTAGTCACATAGTCAGGTAGTCGGGTGATTGCTACTCGACTACCTGACTACTCGACCACTCGACCAAATGAAACCCGCCTCCTTCGACTACCTCGCGCCCGCCTCCCTCGCCGAAGCCCTCGCCCTCAAAGCCCAACACGGCGACGACGCCAAATTCCTCGCGGGCGGTCAAAGCCTCATCCCGGCGATGAACTTCCGCCTCGTCCAAGCCGCGCTCCTCATTGATGTGAATGGATTGACTGGCCTCGACGGGATTACCGTGACCGAGGGTGACCTGCATCTCGGAGCGTTGTGCCGCCACCGCGCGTTGGAACGCGCCCCGGCGGTCACCCGGTATGCCCCCACGTTAGCCGAAGCCCTACCGTTGGTCGCCCATCCCCAAATCCGCAATCGCGGCACCCTCGGCGGGAGCCTGGCCCACGCCGACCCCGCCGCCGAACTGCCCGTCATCGCCCTCGCCCTCGATGCCCGCTTTAAAATTCAATCCGCTCACGGCGAGCGCTGGGTGGCCGCCCGCGACTTCTTCAAAGGCCTCTTCACCACCGACCTCGCCCCCGACGAAATGCTCACCGAAGTGGCCCTGCCGCCCTTGCCCTCGCGCACCGGCTCGGCCTTCATCGAATTTTCGCGGCGGCGCGGCGACTACGCCCTCATGGGCGTGGCGGCCCTCGTCACCCTCACCGAGACCGGCCACTGCCAATCCGCCCGCCTCGTCTTCCTCAACGCGGGCGATGGCCCCATGGACGCGCCCCAAGCCGCCGCCCTCCTCGCGGGCCAAGCCCTCACCGCCGCCTCCATCGCCGCCGTCGCCCACGCCATTGACTCGGAAATCAACCCCTCCGGCAACGTCCACGCCTCCGTCGAATATCAGCGCCACTTGGCGCGGGTCTTAACCAAGCGGGCGTTGACCAAAGCGTTTGAGCGAGCGTCAAGCTAAAGAGTGATAAGTAAAAAGTAAATAGGTTCTCCCAACCCGCCTGCTTTATTCATTTTTCACTT
>CAYUFY010000077.1:0-17297 GCA_964443795.1 uncultured Anaerolineales bacterium
CGGCGGGCGGGGGCATGGTCGGGGTGGGGGAGGCCGCGCAGGCGGTCAGAGTCAAAATCAACAAGCCCCAACCCACGAGACTGCCTAACCCAGGCCGTCTGGCAAATGGCAAACACACCATGAACAATTCTCCAGAAAAAAAATTATCGGGGGCGACCCGATGTGAAAGCGATTGTAACATAGGGCTGAGGGCGAGGGCCTGACAGTTTCAGGGTTTGGCAGTGAGATTTGCCGTTTGTCACCCTTGCTTGTATAATCGCCGCCATCTTGATAATAAATGTTATCTTTCGCCGTTTATTCGGCCGAGGTCTGTAATGGCGCTCAAGGGCAACCTGCGCGATTTTTCCACCACCCAATTGTTGAACCTCATCAACCTGGCTAAGAAAACCGGCACGCTCGTGATCGAAGCGCCGGGGCGAGGTGCCCAGATGTCGTTCCGCAATGGCAAATTGATTTATGCCTTAATGGGTCAGGATGATGGGAGTCTCACCTCCATCTTGCATAAGGCTGGGAAGCTGACCGAGGAGCAGGCCAAGGCGCTTAAGACGCGCGCGGGGAATGCCACCGACAAAGAGTTGGGGCTGTTGCTCATCAACGCCGGTTATGCCAGCCAAGGGGACATCATTAACAGTATCAAGACGCACACCACCGAAGTGGTCTTTAAGCTGTTTACGTGGGTGGAAGGGTTGTTCCGGTTTGAACCGACCTTGATGCCCGGCGATGACAAGATCATGGTGCCCATTGATCTGGAGAATGTCATCATGGAGGGGGCGCGGCGCATGAAGGAATGGGAGCAATTGAACGAGGAATTGCCCAATCTGGACATGGCCCTCAAGTTCACCGACCGCCCCAACGCCGCGAACATCCGCAGTATGAATCTCAGTGTGGAAGAATGGCGGGTGGTGTCTTTCATCAACCCTAAGAATTCGATGAAGGCCATTGCCAAGGCCAATAATTTGAGCGACCTGGAAATTCGCAAGGTCGTGTATGGCTTGTTGCAGGCCGGGCTGGTGGAAGTGATCCGTCCCGAAGGGTATCAGCGGCCCCAACCGGTGACTTCGGCGGCCAAAAAGGCGCAGGCGCAAGCCACCTCGCCCGAAGGCAAAGCCCAGCAAGCCAGCGTGGTTAATAAATTAATTGCGCGGATTAAATCGCTGTAGGTCTTATTCTTGCAACCGTTGAGAGTGAAATAAAGGACGAGCCATCATGCAAGCTGTAAAAATGGTCATTACCGGGCCTTTCAGCTCAGGCAAGACTCAGTTCATCAAATCCATCAGTGAAATTGACGTGGTGGCGACGGAACGCAAGATCACTTCCAGCGCCGAGCAGATCAAAGAAAGCACCACGGTCGCGATGGATTTTGGCCGGATTACGGTGGATAATGAACTGGTTTTGTATTTGTTCGGCACGCCTGGGCAAAAGCGCTTCGATTTCATGTGGGAAATTCTGTCCGAAGGGATGTTGGGGTTTGTAGTGATGGTGGACAGCACCAAGCCCGAGACCTTCCGCGAGGCCAAAAGCATTCTCGAAACCTTCCGCGCCTACGCCCCCACCCCCTACGTGGTCGCCGCCAATAAACAGGACTTACCGGAAGCCTGGGAATTGGAAGATTTACGGATTGCTTTGCGTCTGGACCCGTCGGTAAAGTTGTTGCCCTGCACCGCCACCGACCGCGAAAAGGTCAAAGACGTTTTGCTGGAACTCCTCTATTCCATCCTCGCCGAGATGGAATCCCAATAAACCCGCCCCGCCCGGGGCCGTCTCCACTTGGGGAGACAAGGTCACCCCTGTGAGCTCCATCGTAACTGACCAAGGCATGGTTCATTATGAAACCTATGGTTCGGGTCCGCCGGTAATTTTATTGCACGGGTGGATTGGCTCATGGGGGCTATGGCAACCCACCATGGAAGCCCTGGGGAAACAATACCGGTGTTATGCGCTGGACTTTTGGGGGTTTGGCGAGTCGGGCAAAAAACGCGACTCCTATGCGGTCGGCGATTTCACCGACCTGGTAGTCCAGTTCATGGATCGGTTGGGGATTGTCGCCGCGCCGCTCATTGGCCATTCGATGGGCGGCACCACCAGTCTGGGCACGGCCATTAATCACCCCGAGCGGGTAACCAAAATTTGTGTCATCGGCTCCCCCATTGTCGGCTCATCGTTGTCAATGGTTCTGCAACTGGCTGGCGTGCCCTGGATTGGCCGGATGGCGCGCAATTCGCCGACTTTTCTGAAAACCAGCATCCGGCTGTTTGCGCCCATGATTACGCGGGAACACAAGCGCTGGTATCCGACGGTCATCCGCGACATTTCCAGCACCACGGTTGAGTCATTTTTCAGTAGCATTGGCTCGTTGCGGCGCACCGACTTGCGCCCCCAGTTGGGCGCCATCCATGTGCCCACCATGGGCATGTATGGCGCGCGCGATGTGATCGTCAACCCCAAACAATACGAGCCGTTGCAGGCGGGCATTAAACAAACCCGGGTGGAAGTGATGCCCAATTCGGGGCACTTCCCCATGATTGACGAGCCGGACAAGTATCTCGCTTTGATTCGCTCCTTCCTGGAGACCAAAGCGGCATGACGCTGTCGGCGGCCCCGGTGACGGCCACCGGCGAACCCCACCTGTACTACCCCAACAAAATGGTGCGCATTGTCCTCCTAGCCATGGAGGAAGTGATGGGCCGGAACGGTTTAAATGCCGTGCTCAATCTGTCGCACCTGCATCATCTGGTGAACAATTTTCCTCCCAATAATTTTGACCGGCAGGTTACCTTTGCAGAGATCAGCGCACTGATGCATGCGCTGGACGATATGTATGGCCCCCGGGGCGGGCGCGGGCTGGCGCTCCGGGCGGGGCGGGCCTGCTTCAAATATGGCATCAAGGAATTTGGCCCGGTACTGGGCATTGCCGATCTGGCCTTCCGCCTCCTGCCGTTGACCATGAAATTAAAAGTTGGCGCGGATGTGTTTGCCGAGACCTTCAACAAGTTCAGCGACCAAAGCGTGGTGCTGGGCGATGAGCCAGATCATTTTATCTGGCAGAACACCCGGTGCCCCATGTGCTGGGGGCGTAAATCAGAAACCCCGTGCTGTCATCTGGCGGTGGGGATTTTGCAGGAATCGTTGTATTGGGTGAGCGGTGGCAAAAATTTTGAAGTGCAAGAGACGGCGTGCCTGGCGGCCGGCGACGAGTGTTGCACGTTTGTAATTGATAAGAAGCCGTTGGACTAATTCGGCCTTGCCCCGGCCTTTCTCACGATAACCTAACTTTTTTAGGGCGTGGGTTTTTCGCCTTTGTGGTAGGATGAAGGCGCAGAAGTTATGATTACGGCTGACGGAGCTGAGCCTAACTCGCTGAATACTCATGCGCAAAATTATCCTCCGGGATGACCGGCATATCCATCCCTTCAACGAAGAAGCGCGCGACCTGCGGATTCAGAACAAGCCGCTGTGGTTGCATCAACGCGACACGCTGGCCCGGTATACCACCCAGGAAATTGAATACCCGGCGTTTGACTTCATCCCCCGCGACCAGGTCGAATCGATTGTTTATCGGGACAATCTCTTCTTCGATCAAGAGTATATTGACGAGTTCCTCGCCGCCTCCAAAAAGCTAGGGGTGCCCTGTCGCGCCGCTTTTTCGCCCGACAACAAGACCTTCACCCAACACGCCCTGCCCCTCTCCACCTCTTATATCAAAGAAGGCAACCTGTACCTGACCGACTTGTGGTATTTCCCCAACGGGGTTGAACCCAATCCCAACCCGGTCGTCATTGATTTTCAGACACGTGAACTGGGCTATTATCGAGTTCCCACCTATATGTCCACGGAAGGCGGCGAACTGATCTATCAGGTGCCCCTGCGTGGTTTGCTGGCCATTGACGCCTGGGTGCACGTTTACATTGCCGATGCCGTGTATGGGGTGTGGAAGCGGGGCGCGCGGTTTGAAGAGCGCATCAATCATGACAACTTCTACAAACTTAAAGTCTTGTGGCATGCCCTGCTCGAACAGAAGCAGGTCCTGGAATGCTCCGAGCTGGTAAAAATTGGCCGCCACTGCTCGATTGACCCCTCCGCCATCATCCACGGCCCCACCGTCATCGGCGACAATTGCACCATCGGCGCGGGGGCAGTCGTGGAAAACTGCACCATCGGCGACAATGTGAACATCTCGCAGGGGTGTCAGCTCATGCTGTGCACCGTCGGTGACGGCGCGTTTCTGCCTTTCCGCGCGTCATTGTTTCTCACCACCCTGATGGATTATGCGATTGTGGCGCAGAACACCTGTCTGCAAATGTGTGTGATCGGGCGCCGCACCTTCATCGGCGCGGGCAACACCTTCACGGATTACAATCTACTCCCGGCCCCGCTCCGCGCCATGAATGCTAATGGGGAATTAAAAGAAGCCAATGCGCCGGTCCTGGGGGGGTGCGTGGGCCACAATTGCCGCATTGGGTCGGGGATGGTCATTTACCCCGCCCGGACGGTTGAATCGGATGTGATTTTGTTCGCCACCAAGGATCGGCGGGTCATTGACCGCAATGTGACTTTCGAGGAAAGTGACCATCATGGCTCCCGCGCGGCGCACTTGCACAAGCGCCTCTATCCACGCAAGGGCGAAAAGATTGCCGAGACGTGGTAGAACCAATCCCAAATTTCAAATGCCAAACTTCAAAGCTCACCTAGCCTAGGTCAACGTGAGACGCTGGTTTGAAGTTTGATTTTTTGAACTTGGGATTTCTTCGTGGACACCTTCGCCTTCATCATTCACCCCATTGATCCAAAGCGGGATGTCAGCCGCAAGTTCCCCCTGCTGGGCAAATACCTGACCGTCAAGCAAATCAATTTTTTCAGCACGTTCTTCCCGCCACTCTACATTTCAGAAATTACCGGCATCCGCTCGGCGGCCACCCAGAAGGAAATCCGCGGTTGGTTTGTGGCTTGTCCGTATACCCCGGCGCGGATGTTGGAATTGCCCGAAAAGACCGTGTACCGTAAAATAATACAGACGGGCCAGCTCGCCGAGCGTTTGGGTGCGCGGCTGTTGGGGCTGGGCGCTTTTACATCGGTCATCGGCGATGCGGGCGTGACCATTGCCAGACATTTGTCCATTCCGGTCACTACGGGCGATGCCTATACGGTGGCGGTGGCCGTGGATTCGGTGCGCGAGGCCGCGCGGGTGATGGACATCCCGCTGGCCAGCGCCACGGCCGCCGTGGTCGGCGCGACGGGCGCCATCGGCGCCGCCGCCTCCGAACTCATCGCGCGGGATGTGGCGAAAGTGTGGCTCATCGGGCGGCCCCACCGGGCGCAAGCGCTGACCGAGTTGGGCAACCGGATTCGCGCCCGGACTGCCGCGGAGGTCAAAGTGGCAACGGAGGTGAGTGTTTTGGCGGAGGCCGACCTCATCCTGACCGTGACGAGCGCGGTGGAGGCCATCATCGAGCCGCACCATCTTAAGCCCGGCGCGGTGGTGTGTGATGTGGCGCGACCGCGCGATGTGTCGGCGCAAGTCGCCGCCCAACGGGACGATGTGTTGGTGATTGACGGCGGCATGGTGGCCGTGCCGGGTGACGTGAATTTCAATTTCAATTTCGGGTTTCCGCCCGGCATGGCGTATGCCTGCATGGCCGAGACCATGGCGCTGGCGTTGGAAGGTCGGTACGAAAGTTACACGCTCGGCAAGCAGATTTCGGTGGAGCAGGTGGAAACCATTGCTGGCATGGCGGCGAAACATGGTTTCAAATTGGGCGGGTTCCGCTCGTTTGAGCGCGCGGTGACACCGGAGCAGATAGACCAAGTGAAAATGCGCGCCCGCCAATCGCGAGCTAACGCGCAGGAGAAATTGTGATGGCAACTGGAGCGCTGCGAATGCGCAATTTATTGGTGGTGGAAGACGACCCGGATACGTCGCACTTGTTGCAGACGTATTTTTCGGGGCATGGGTATGAGGTGAACATTGCCGAACGCGGCAGTGTGGCCCTGGAGAATGCGCGCAAGCAACCGCCCGACCTGGTGTTACTCGACATCATTTTGCCTGAAGCCGGATTGGATGGCCTCGCCGTCTGCAAAGCCCTGCGCACTTCTGCCCGCACGGGGCACATTCCCATTATTTTCCTCACCGAAAAATCCACGGCCAGTGACCGGCTGGCCGGCTTGAGCGCCGGCGCGCAGGATTACATCACCAAACCGTTTGATCTGGAAGAATTGCGTTTGCGGATTAAGAACATCATCGCCCGCGCCGAGCGCGACAATATGCTGGACCCGCGCACCGGTCTGCCCACCGGCAATATTCTCGACGACCAAATCCGCCGGGTGGCCGGGCAGGCGGGCTGGTCGAAAATCGAATGCCACATTGATTCGTTTCGCCCGTTTGTGGATTTGAACGGCTTTGCCGCCGGGGATGATGTGCTCAAGCTTAGCGCGCGGCTCCTGCGCGATCTGCTGAATCAGGCGAGCGCCCCCGACGATTTTATCGGCCATCCCGCCAACGACTCCTTCATCATCCTGACCCAGACCCCGGAGGCCAGCGCGTTGGGCGCGCAAATCGCCGCCCGGTTTAACGATGAGGTGAAGGCGCATTATTCATTTACGGATCGCGAACAGGGCTATGTGCTCATTCGGGATGCCAATGGCCAACAAATTCAAACGCCGCTGATGACCCTGAAAGTGGTGGTGTCAGCCGCGTAACTTATATTTATTGCCCCGGCCCCACCCGGCTGTGAATAGCGGGTGGGTGGCAGGTTGCCGGGCGCTATCTCCGTGTAATGCGGAGGGAGGTTTGTTATGAGCAAAGGCCGGATACTGGTAGTGGAAGATGACTTCGACATTTCGAACATGCTCCGGATTTATTTCACGGGGCAGGGCTTCGAGGTGAATGTGGCCCCGCGCGGCGGTGACGCTCTGGAGATGACCCGGCGCAGTTTGCCGCACCTCATCGTCCTCGACATCATGCTCCCGGACATGGACGGGTACAGCGTGTGCAAGGAATTGCGCACTACCACCCGCACCAGTCACATCCCCATCATCTTCCTGACCCAAAAGGACGAGCGGAGCGACAAGATCGCGGGCCTCGAACTGGGCGCGGATGATTACATCACCAAGCCCTTTGACATCGAGGAATTAAAACTGCGCGTCACCAACGCCATTGCCCGGCAGGAGCGCGAGAATTCACTCGACCCGCGCACCGGCCTTCCGTCGGGGCGCCTCATCGAGGAGCAACTCCGCAAAATCATCCGGCAGACTAGCTGGTCGCTCCTCGACTGCCGCATCATGCATTTCGAGCGGTTCAAGGATGTCTATGGCTTCATCGCCGGCGATGAGGTCTTGCGCTTCACCTCCCTGCTCCTCGGCGAAGTCATTGACGAACTGGGCACGGTCAACGACTTCATCGGCCACCCGGGCGGCGACAACTTTGTGGTCATCACCACCTCCGCCAGCGCCGCAAAAGCGCGTGACCGGCTGAAAACCCGGTTTAACGCCGAAGTGCAGACACATTATTCCTTCATTGACCGCGAGCGCGGTTACATTGTCGCCAAAGGCCAGGAAGGCACGGATGTCCAGGTGCCCCTGATGAAGATGACCGTCGGCGAAGTCTCGCCGGAGAACCGCCAGTTCTCGGATATTCGTGAAATCACCGAACTGGCCGCGGAAGCCCGTCGCCAGGATTCGGGCTCCCTCACGCCAGCGGCGCCGAAAGCCTAAGCCTCGCCCGGTTTCCGGTTCAGCATGGAATTCTTCGCCACCCTCCCCGTCGCCCTGGCGACTATTCTCCTCGGTAGCGCCCTCCTGGTCGCCACCTATGGTTTGGTGCGCTGGATGGGAAATCGCCCGCTGGCATTTGCCAATTCGCCGGTGCAACTGCCGGTTGAACCCGAGACCAGCGATACGGGCGTGCTGGTGGTCGAAACCGGCCGGGGCGGGCGCGTGGTTTTTGCCAACCAACGGGCCAAGGAATTTTTTGGCCTTGACGATCAACTGCCCAACTTGGAACGCATGGCGCGGCAAACCCAGGCCCCCGAGACCTTTTGGGAACTGCTCACCACCACCGCCACCGCCAACTTCACCGTGGGTGACCGGCGGCTCGAAGCCACCGCCCTGCGCGATCAACTTCGCCCCGAGGGCTGGCCGCAGTTGGTGGTGCTCCTCCGCGAAACCAACCAGCTCCCCGAAATTGCCAACGCCGACGAACGCACCATGCAAGCCATGGGCGTGGTGGCCGAGGTCAGCCAGACCATCGCCTCCAGCCTCGAACTCTCCGAGACGCTAACCACCATCCTCAACAGCGTCGGGCGCGCCTTCTCCTATAACATCGCCGAAATCACCCTGTGGGATGAGGCCACCCAGGTGCTCCGCCCGGCGCGGTACGCGGGCGAGGCCGAATACGAACGCGAACTCAAACGAAGCGGCAACTACTATTACACGCCCGATGAAGGCTTCTCCGGCTGGATCGCCACCCATCACCAGCCATTGATCATCGGCAATGTGCCCACCTTCACCGAGACCCGCCCCAAACTCGAACGCGCGGCCTTTCCCATCCGGGCCTACATGGGCGCGCCCCTCACTGCCGGGCAACAATTTCTCGGCACGCTCGAACTGGTGAGTTACAAGGCCGAGGCCTACAAACAAACCGATCTCTTCCTTCTGACGGCCATTGCCCGCCAGGGGGCCATTGCCATTCAGAACGCGCAACTCTTCGCCCTGCAAGAACGCCGGGTGGCTGAACTCACCGGGCTGGCCGACATCACCCGCGCCATCGAATCCACCGCCGATGCCTACGCGCTCTATGCGCGCCTCACCACCGACATCGCGCGCCTGATCGGCGTCGAAATGGTGGGCTTTGTCGAACCCGATGACAGCGGCAACACCCTTGTCGGCCAGCCGCCATTCTACGGCGTCCCGGATGTGGTGGTGCGCGAGGTGTATTATCTGCCCCTCGCTGGCAACACCACCCTGCAACGGGTTTGGCGCGAAGGCCAGTTCTGGCTTTCCAATCATGTCGCCACCGACCCGCAAGTGGATGAAATCCGACTCCGCCCCTGGGCCGACACCGTAAGTCTCAAGACCTCGCTCCTCGTCCCCATCACCATGGGGGACCGGCGCCTCGGGCTGGTGCATGTGGCCAACAAACTGAGCGGCACCCTCTTCACCGAGCAGGATGTGCGCCTGCTCACCACCTTCACCGGGCAAGCCGCCGCCATTCTGGATAACGCCCGGCTGGTCCGCGAAGCGCAACACCGCGCCGAACGCGCCGAGGGCTTACGGCAAATTGCGGCGGCCATCGCGGCCAGCACCAGCCTCGACGAAATCTTCAGCACGGTCATGCGGCAGGCGGCCAGCCTGCTTCACGCCGATCAGGGCATCATCGCGTTGCTCGATGAAGCGCGCGGCGAGCTCACCCCCCAATCGGCCTCGGCCTACGGCGGCCTGCCCGAAGACGCCGAAGTGGTGCGGATGAGGACCGATGACCCCGCTTTCGCGTTTTCGGTCACCCGCACCGGGCGCCCGTTCATCACTGGCCGCGCCCAGCGCGATCGCCGCATTGGCGTTCTCTATCGCAAGTTGGTGGACCACTATCAAATGAACAGCGTGCTGGATGTCCCGCTGATTGTGGGCGATCAGGCCCTGGGCGAGATGATGGTGGGCGCGCGGCGCGAAAAAGCCTTCACCCGCGAGGACTTGCAACTCCTCGCCACCATCGGCGCCCAACTGGCCTCGGCCATCGAGCGCGTGCGCCTCTACGCCGCCACCGACCAGAACCTGAGTCGCCGCGTGGACCAACTGACCGCCCTCACCCGGGTGGGCCGCGAACTTAACCAAACCCTCGATCGCGAACGCGTTTTGCGGTTGGTGTACGACGAGGCCTTGCATACCACGCAAGCCACTTGCGGCACCATTGTCCTGCTCGATCTGAACACGCCCGGGGCAGTCGCTTTACGCATTGGCGAGGATGAGTTGGGGATGCGGCTCACGCCGCTCGAGGCGCAAGTCGTGACGGGCGAGATTACCCGCCATCGGTTCACAGATTTGCCCGATGGTTCACCGCACGCGGCGCATCCCGGCGTCCGTGCGGCGCTGGTGGTCCCCATCCAGGCCGCGGGCCAAACCGTCGGACTCATCCACATGCATAGCCACCAAGTTGAGGGCTTCGACGACGCCGCCGAGGAAGCCGCGCTGGCCCTGGCCGCGCAATCGGCCATTGCCGTGGAAAACGCGCAACGCTTTGAAGAACAACGCCAACGCGGCGAACTCTTGCGCCGCCGCGCCGACCAACTCGCGCAACTTTTCCAAATCTCGCGCACCGTGCGCACCGACCGGTCGCTGGAAGACAACCTGGATGCGATTGCGTTCGGGTTGCAGGAAGCTGTCGGGTTCAACCTGGTCCTCATCAGCGTGCTCGACCCGCAAACGCATCGGCTGCGGCGCACTGCGGCGGCGGGCATCCCCCTGACCATCTTCCGCGAATTGCAAAAAGTCGAACAACCGTGGGAGAACCTCACCGCGGCGTTTGATGAAACTTTCCAAATCAGCCAGTCGTATTTCCTGCCCGCCGCGCGCGACCAAGCCCAGGCCGCGCGCGAGAACCTCGACCTGGTATCCCTGGCTAAGTCGGCCAAAACCTCCGACCAGGCCACGCGTTGGCGCCCCGAAGATATGTTGCTGGTGCCGCTGTTAGGCTCGCGGCAGGAAGCGGTGGGCCTGCTCTCGGTGGATGACCCGCGCGACGGCCAACGGCCCGACCGGAGCACCATTGAAATCATTGAAATCTTCGCCAATCAGGGCGCGCTCGCCATTCAAAACGCGCGGCTCTACCAATCCACCGAGCGCCGGGCCAATCGGCTCCTGGCCCTCCACCGGGTGATTGAACATACCAATTACCTGACCGACCGCACGCAATTGTGGCAGACCGTGGCGGAATCGCTCATTGAAGAAATGGGCGTGGACGTGGCGTTGATTGCCCTGAACGACGGCGCGCGGCTGACCGTGCGGGGCCGCGCGGGCGCGCTGAACCCGGACTTTGATTTCGGCCCCCTGTTGGCCGCCGCCGATCAACGGGCCACTGCCCACTACGATCCGGTGCTGGTCTATAACACCAAAGACGGCGCTTGGAGCAATCAACCGCTCGTCGTCGCCACCGAAGTCAGCTCGTTCTTAAACGTGCCCATCCTCAGCCGGGGCGAACCGGCGGGCTTGCTATTCATTGGGTCGCGCCGCACCCCCACCCCCTTTGCCGACGATGATCTGGAACTCTTTATCATCCTCACCAATCAATTGGGGGGCGCGCTCGACAGCCTGCGCCTCGAAGCCGACATCCGCCAACGGGCCCAGCAGTTGGCGGCCCTGGCCGAAATCTCGCAAGTGATTACCTCCACGCTCCGCGCCGAAGATGTGGTGCAGACGATTATGACGCGGCTCGCTTCGGTGGTGCCATATGACAGCGTGACGCTCTGGTTGCGCACGGGCCAGCAATTGCACATTGCCGCGGCGCAAGGCTTTGAAAACGACGCCGAGCGGGTGGGCCTCACCGCCGAGATCGCCGATAGCGCCCTCTTCATTGAAATGGCGGAGAAGCGCTATGCCATTGTGGTGGCCGATGTGCGCGAAGACGCGCGTTTCCC
The DNA here is from genome assembly GCA_964443795.1 of uncultured Anaerolineales bacterium. Lineage (GTDB taxonomy): Bacteria > Chloroflexota > Anaerolineae > Anaerolineales > UBA6663 > DATDRS01. The sequence goes on from CAYUFY010000077.1 coordinate 11,622, forward strand.
GGCGGGCGGGTTCCAATCCACCCGGGCGTGGTTGGGCGCGCCGCTCATCAGCAAAGAGCAGATCATCGGCGTGCTGGCGCTCGATAAAACCGAAGCCAATTACTATTCACCCCAGGCCGCGCAAGTATTGGTGGCCTTTGCCAACCAGGCGGCGGTGGCGCTCGACAACGCCCGGCTCTTTGAAGAACGCGAACAGCGCGCCCGCGAACTGGCCGATCGCTCTCAACGGCTGGCCTTGCTCAACCGGGTCTCGGCGCAACTTTCGAGCAAACTGGACCTGGAGCATATACTCGAAGTGACGCTCACCGAACTACTGGCGGCGCTGGAGGTGGAAGGTGCCACCGCCGTGACCTACACGCGTGAGGGCCAGGCGCTCATGCGCACGCAGCAACCCGATACGGTGATGTCGCGGTTCGACGCGCTGAACCCCATGTGGGCGCGGGTGCGCGAGTCGCTGGCGCCGATTGCCATTGAAGATGTGGCGGGCGAAAGCGCCCTGGGCCCAGCCCGCGAGACGCTGGTCCCGCTCGGCGTGTACTCGCTGTTGTTTGTGCCGCTGGTGGTCGCGGGCCAGGCAGTGGCCGCCATTCAATTTGAAGAGATGACGGCCAAGCGACGCTTTACGCCGGACGAAATTGAATTGGCCCAAACCATCGCCAACCAGGCCGCCGTGGCCGTGCGCAACGCCGAACTCTACGCCGAAACCCAAACGCGGCTCGCCGAACTCGGCACCATCAACCAGATCAGTCGCGCCATCTCGTCCACCATTGATATCAAGCAGTTGTATCAAACCGTGGCCGAGCAAGTCACACTCATCATGGGCGTGGACAATATCTTTCTATTGCTCTACGACGCGCTGACTAACACCATCTCGTTCCCGGTCTTGTGGGAACACGGCGAGCCGCTGGAAATCGCGCCCCGCCCACCCGCCGGGCTGAGTCTGCATCTCATCCGGACGGCCCAGCCCTTGCTCCTGCGCGGCGACAACATCGCGCCCCAATTGCAGGCGCTCGGCGCGCAGAGTATCGGCCTGGGGGTGGCTAAATCGTGGCTGGGCGCACCGCTGCTCAGCGGCGAGCGGGTGCTCGGCGTGCTGGCGGTGCAAGACCTGGAGCGCCCCAATGCGTTCGATGAAAGCCACGAACGGGTGCTGACCACCATTGCCGCGCAAGTGGCGGTGGCCGTGGAAAATGCGCGCTTCGCCCAGGAACTGGAAGAGCGGGTGGCCGAGCGGACGCGGGAACTCCAACGCGAACGTGAGCGCGTGGAAACCCTGCATCAGATCACTAGCGAACTCTCCTCCAGCCTCGACCTCGATTTGGTGCTCAACCGCGCGCTGGAACTGGTGACCGAAGCCGTGAACGCGCAACAAGGCAGTATCTTCCTGATTGATTTTGAGACCGATCAGTTGATTTACCGCGCCGCGCTCGGGCGCGCCACCCCCCTGCCCCCTGGCGGTCAGCTGGCCCCCGTGAAGCGCAACGAAGGTCTGGCTGGCTGGGTGCTCAAACACCGCCAGGCGGCGGTCATTGGCCAGTTGGATGACGACCCGCGCTGGAAACAATTGGCCCAGCACCATGGTCGGCACAAAAGCGCCATTGCGGTGCCGCTGATGGCCAACCAAGATGCGCTGGGCGTGATGATTCTGCTCAGCCCGCAAGCCAACGCCTTTGACGAAGACCAGATGCGGTTAGTGGCGGCGGCGGCGAACCAGGTGGGCGCGGCCATCAACAACGCCGAACTCTATCGGCTTATTCGCGACCAGGCCGAGCGCCTCGGCGGCATGTTACGCGGCCAGCAAGTGGAAGCCACCAAAAGCCGCGCCATTTTGGAAGGCATCGCCGACGGGGTGCTGGTCACCGACGCCGAAGGGCATGTCATTCTGTTCAACGCGGCGTGCGAACGTGTGCTGGGCATTGAACGCGATGAGATTGTCGGGCGACTAGTCACCGAGTTCATCGGGATTTATGGCAACGCCGGGCAGGCTTGGATTAAGGCGATCACCCAGTGGAGTTTGGAGCCAGGCTCATATCGCCCCGGCGAAACCTTCTCGGAACGCCTGGAACTGGAAGATCAACGGGTTATCCTCGTCCACCTGGCCCCGGTGACCACCGGCGATGAGTATCTCGGCTCGGTGTCGGTCATCCGCGACATCACGCGCGAGGTGGAAGTGGATCGGTTGAAGAGTGAGTTTGTCACCAATGTCAGTCACGAACTTCGTACACCCATGACCTCCATCAAAGGCTATGCCGACATCCTGCTCATCGGCGCGGTGGGGCAACTTAGCTCCGAACAAGCCAAGTTTGTCGAGGTCATCAAAAGCAATGCCGACCGCCTCAGCCTGCTGGTGAACGACCTGCTCGACATCTCGCGGATTGAGTCGGGCAAAGTGGAATTGGCCATACAAGCCTTCGATATGGGCGATCTGGTCAGCGAAGTGGCCGAGACGCTCAAAGGCCGCATTGACGACGAACACAAACCCATGCGCATTCAGGTCGAAGTCACGCCGAATTTGCCGCTGGTGCGGGGCGACCGCAAGCGGGTGACGCAAATCATCATGAATCTGGCCGATAACGCCTTCACTTACAGCCACGCCGATGGCACCATTGTGTTGCGCGCGCAACTCACCGCGGATGAAGTGCTGGTCCTGGTGAGCGATTCGGGCGTGGGCATTGCGCCCGCCGACCAGCCCCGGTTATTTGATCGTTTCTATCGGGGCGAGGATGCGCTGGTGCTGGCCTCAGCGGGCACGGGGCTGGGCCTGCCCATCGCGCGGCAGTTGGCCGAAATGCATGGCGGCCGGTTGTGGCTGGAAAGTTCCACGCTCGGCCAGGGGAGCACGTTTGGTCTGGCGTTACCAGTGACTAAAGAGACGGCGGGCGATTTTTCCGCCCCCCGGGTAATGGTGAATTGATTATGACGAAGATATTGATCGCAGAAGACGAGCGGGATATCCGGGATTTGATTGCCTTCACCCTGCGGTTTGCCGGGCACGAAGTCGTGGCCGCCGCCAATGGCGAAGAGGCCTATCAGTTGGCGCTCAAGGAAATCCCCGACCTGGTGATGATGGATGTGCGGATGCCGAAAATGACCGGTTACGAGGCGTGCAAGTTGATGAAAGCCGCCCCGACCCTCCAGCACATCCCGGTGGTTTTTCTCTCGGCCAAAGGCCAGGAGAACGAAGTCAAACAGGGTCTCGCCGTAGGCGCGACCGAATATTTGCTAAAACCCTTTGCGCCCGATCAGTTGATCCGCAAAGTGGCCGAGTTACTGGCCAAGTCCAAATAGTCTTTTGAGTCGAGTGGTTGCCCCGCGCGGGTGACCACCCCAACCCACTAAACCGTGAGCGCAATTATTCTGGAAGACGAAGTGGTCCACTACGAAGTCCTCGGGCGCGGTCGCCCGTTGATCTTCGTCCACGGCTGGTTAGGCTCGTGGCGCTATTGGATTCCCACCATGCAGGCGCTCAGCTCGGAGTACCGCACTTATGCGGTGGATCTGTGGGGGTTTGGCGACTCGGGCAAACGCGCCGACCGCTACGGGCTGGAAGCGCAAGCCGAACTCTTGCACGGTTTCATGCATCAGTTGGGCATTCTCAAAGCCGCTTTCATTGGGCATGGGCTGGGGGCCGCCGTGGTGGCCATTTTTGCACAGAAATATCCCGACTGGGCTGACCGCATGATGGCCGTCAGTATCCCGCTCACGGGCGCCGCCATCACGCCCCGCCTGATCGGAACTTCCGTGGTCAATATTGTGGAGACTGTGCTGGGCAAGGGGCCGCAGGCTGACCCCATTGGGCTGGAAGCCGCCAAGACCGACCTGAGCGCCTTCGAAATCACGGTCAAGGCATTGATGGAGAAGGATTTCAAAGCGCAATTGGCCGAGGTGAAACCGCCCTGTCTGCTGGTCTACGGCGAAAAGGACGATGTGGTCACGCCGCCCGTTGAAGAGGGCTGGCAAAATGGTTTCACTGGCAACATCCACCGCATCGGGCTGGATGAATCGAAGCACTTCCCCATGTTGGATGAATCCGCCAAGTTCAACCGCTTGTTGGCAGACTTTCTCTCGCTGAAATCGGGCGAAGATTTGACCAACTTGGGATTGAAAGATGAGTGGAAGCGCCGGGTGCGGTAACCTGCGCGTGTCCCCGGAGACCCAACGGGCGGGAGATAACTCCCGCCCGTTTTTATTTTCCCGGAACCACGCGCCAAACTGGGGGCACGCCGATTGAAAATCCCGCTTGCTTTTACCTTGCAAAGGTAGAATAATGAACTCATGGCCAAACTCAAAGTACTGGTAGTGGAGGATGAAGCCATTTCGGCTTTCATCCTGGACAAACGCTTGACGCAGGCCGGGTATGAAGTGTGTGGCCTGGTGGCCACCGGCGAAGCCGCTGTGGAGAGCGCCCGGCAGGACACCCCGGCCGTGGTGCTGATGGACATCCAACTGGCCGGGGAGATAGACGGCATCGAGGCCGCCCGACAAATCAGCGCTTTCGCTTCCCCCATTCTCATTTTCATCTCCGGCTATTCCGATGAAACCATCAAGGCCCGCGCACTGATGCTTCATCCCGCCGCCTATCTGTACAAGCCCATCGAAATCAAACATGTCGAAGCCGCCATTCAAGCGGCGACGCATTAACCACAACCGCGTTGAGTTGAAAGACCGGGCATGACCTCCACCGGTTCCCCCTCCCCCACCGGGCCTAGCCCCCACTGGCCGACGAAATCTTATCTGTTAGCGGCGACGTTTGGCCTAATCTATTTTCTCGCCGTTTATGCGGGCTTGCTGTTTGTCACTCACCCCGAGGGGTTGTCGCTGATCTGGCCCGCGAGCGGGGTGGCGCTGGCCATACTGTTGTTGCGGCCCCGCCGCGAGTGGCCCGTCATTCTGGGTCTCATCTTCATCGTCAATCTCATCTCGAATATAGTGGCGTCGGGCACTGCCCCACTAATGGGCGCGGGCTTTGCCTTGGTCAATACGCTCGAACCGGCGCTGGGCGGCTGGCTGATGGCCCGCTGGCTGGGCAACGCCGTGAGTTTTACCCGGCTGGCGGAGGTGGTGGGGTTGGTGCTAGTGGCCACCCTGGCCAATGCCCTCACCGCCGGGTTGGGCGCGCTCATCCCGGTGTGGGCTTTTGGCGCAGTTTACGCCAATACCTGGCTGACCTGGTGGGTACTGGATGGCCTGAGCCTGCTCATTATTACCCCAGCCGTGGTCACCCTAACCCGGGAGGGCCAGCGCTTTATTCAACGTATCTTCTCAATAATTCGGGGTAAACATCCGTTCTAAGGAATGGGAATTAAATAACTGTCTGATTTGGAAGGGCACGATAGTTCCACTGAGGTAGAACCGTGTCAAAGAGAATGCGCATATTCAGCTTGAAGTCTTCGGCCACTTTGCGTCCGGTTTGATAGACTTTCTCAATGATTTCGACGACGACTTTCAAGCCTTTGCTGGTTCTCGTCTTTTTCATCAATTCTTTGACCAAGGCGACGCTGGCAAAAATCACTCCCTGACAAGCGCGCGTGATATGCGGAAACAAACGGTGCTCAATCGGGTTGTACTTGGAACAGTAGGGCGGGTAGTGAGCGATGCGGATCTCAATCCCCAGCGCATCGACTAGCTTCTGCAAGTCTTCCTTGAAGAGGTAATGGTGAGCATGATTGCTGCCCC
>CAYUFY010000078.1:0-17232 GCA_964443795.1 uncultured Anaerolineales bacterium
GGCGGCTTCTTTGGCGGGGGCGGGCCGGGCGGCGCGGGCCGGGGTGGCACGATTGGTCAAATCAAAACCATCGAAGGCGACACGCTCACCATTAGCACCCCCCAGAGCGTGGTCATTGTAAAAATCACGGCCAGCACGCTGGTGAGCAAGACGGTCAGCGGCGCGGCCAGTGATTTGCAGGTTGGCACGAACGTGATTGTGCGCGGCGAGACGGATGCCTCGGGCAATGTCACCGCCACGACCATCCAGATTTCACCCAACCGCGTCGGGCCGTAGTCGGTATGATCGAAATCGAAAACCTCACCAAAACTTATCGCCTCGGCCAGATGGAGGTGCCCGCTTTGCGCGGGGTGTCCTTGCGGGTTGAGCGCGGGGAAGTCATCTCCATCATGGGGCCGTCGGGCTCGGGCAAAAGCACGCTCATGAATGTGGTCGGTTGTTTGGATAAGCCGACCTCGGGCCAATATCGGCTGGATGGCACGGCGGTGGAGACGCTCAACGGCGATGAGCTGGCGGCGGTGCGCAACCGCAAGATTGGTTTTGTCTTTCAGAGCTTCAATCTGCTGGCGCGACAGTCGGCGCGGCGCAATGTGGAATTGCCGTTGCTGTATGCGGGTTTGGAGCGTGGGCGGCGGGAAAAGGCCGAAGCCGCCTTGCGGGCGGTGGGCCTGGAAGACCGCATGGGCCACCGCCCGCTGGAACTTTCGGGCGGGCAACAGCAACGGGTGGCGATTGCCCGGGCCCTCGTCAACGACCCGGCCCTCATCCTCGCCGACGAGCCTACCGGGAATCTGGATACCCACGCGGGCGCGGAGATTATGCGCCTGTTGCTGGGGTTGAATCAAGCGCGCGGCCTGACGCTGGTGTTCGTGACCCACGACCCAACGATTGCCGCGCAAACCCAGCGCGTGATTAAATTGCGCGATGGGCAAATTGAAAGTGATGGTGCGGTATGAACCTTTGGCAAGGCGCGCTCACCGCGCTCGATAGCGTGTTGGCTAATAAACTACGGTCCCTGCTCACGGTTTTGGGGATTGTTATCGGGGTGGGGGCGGTGATTGCGCTGGTCTCTATTGGGCGCGGGGCGCAGGCCCAGATCACCGCGCAGATTCAGAGCATTGGCACCAATTTGGTGTTTGTGCGCCCCGGCGGGTTTCAAGGCCCCGGCGGCGCGAACGCGGGCGGCGGCTCGGCGGCTACTTTGACTCAGGCCGATGGTGAGGCGCTCCTCAGCGCGCCGGGCGTGGCGGCGGTGGCGCCGGAAGTGAGTGGCCGGGGCCAGGTGACCTATTTAGGTCAGAACACGAATACCAGCGTGGTCGGGGTGACCCCGGATTATCTAGCGGCGTTGAACTTTCAATTGGCCGATGGCGAGTTTGTCTCCGAGGCCAATGTGGTGGCGCGGTCGTCAGTGGTGGTCTTGGGGAGCGCGGTGGCCGATACGTTGTTCGGCGGCCCCGGCGGGGTGGTGGGGCAATCGGTGCGGATTAGCGGTCAGCCGTTTCGGGTGATTGGGGTGTTGGCTAGCAAGGGCGGCACGGGTTTCGGTAATCAGGATGATCGGGTGCTCGTGCCGTTGACCACCGCTCAGACCCGGCTCACGGGCAACAACCGGTTTCGCGGGGCCAATGTGATTAGTGTTATCAACGTGATGGTGGATAGCCCCAACAATGTTGAGCCAGCGATTGCGAGCATTACCGAAATTTTGCGCGAGCGTCACGGCACCTATGAGGGTGCGGATGACTTCACGGTGCAAAATCAGCAGGACATTCTTTCCACCGTCACCCAAGTCGCCGACACACTCACTATCTTTCTGGGCGGCATTGCCGGCATCTCATTGCTCGTCGGCGGGATTGGCATTATGAACATCATGCTCGTCTCCGTCACCGAGCGCACCCGGGAGATCGGCATCCGCAAGGCGCTGGGGGCGCGCGGGCGCGATATCCTGTATCAATTTCTCATCGAGGCGGCGGCGCTGAGCCTCACCGGTGGGGTGATTGGCATCACGCTGGGGTGGGGCGTTTCGCAATTGATCGGTCAGGTGCGTTTGGGCAACTCGACCATCACCCCGGTGGTGGGGTTGGATGCCGTGTTACTGGCGACGGGCTTCTCCATTGCCATTGGGCTGTTCTTTGGCATTTACCCCGCCAGCCGCGCGGCGGCGCTGGAGCCGGTGGAGGCCTTGCGGTATGAATAAAGAGTGTCAGTCGCTGGGCGAAGCGAAATCAGTGGCGGGTGCGGGTTGGGGGAGGCTGGCTTTTTGTTTCTCCAGGATTACCAGCGCGATCCCGCCCAAAATGGCAATCGAGGCCAAAACCAAACGCAGGGTCATCGCCTCGCCGAGGAAAATGATGCCCCCCACCGCCGCTAAAACCGGAACACTGAGTTGCACGGTGGCGGCCGGAGTGGCCTTTAACCCTGGCAAGGCCGTGTACCAAATGGCATAGCCTATCCCCGATGCCAACGCCCCCGATAAAATGGCATAGATAATCCCAGTAGTGTCCAGCGACATTTGGCTACTCGTTGCCATGCTCAAAGCTAGTGCAATGGGAACCGCGCGCAGGAAATTGCCCGCCGTGACTCGCGTCGGGTCGCCCTGACCTTTGCCGCGCAAAGAATAGATCCCCCAGCCGACGCCCGCGCTCAACATCAACAGGGAACCCACCAACGGCGGCGCGGAAAGACCCGGCGCTAACAACCCCAGCAACCCGCCAAGCGCCAGCGCCAATCCCAGCAGTTGTAGCCTCCGCAATCGCTCGCCCGCCCACAGGCCGTGACCAATCATGGTGGCTTGCACCGCGCCAAAGAGCAGTAACGCTCCGGTTGAGGCGGGCAGGCTCACATACGCAAATGAAAAGCCCGCCGCATACACCACCAACGCCACTGCCGAGCGCCAGTTACCCCGCCCCGTGGGCGCGTCCCGCCGCAGTTGTGCCACCAACCCCAGCATCAGCGCCCCCGAAATTAGCCGGATGGTGGTAAAGCTGGCGGCATCAATGCTTGTGTATTTGAGCGCAAGACGGCACAACAATGAATTGCACGCAAAGGCCAGCATGGCAAGCGCGGTGAGGGTGATGATGCGCGGTGAGGGCATTTAAGATTCGCTCTTAATCGGTTTCAAGGGGCGCGCTGTTAGCCAACCCGTTAAACACAAAGAACACGAAGAAATCTTTGTGTGCTTTGTGAAAGTCTTGGTGCCCTTCGTGGTGAGCTCCTTGAAACGGCTCATGAGCGTTGATTTGGAGCGCCATGCCCAACTGCGGCTTACCCGTAAAACGTCATCCGCTGCAAATGCGTCACCGGGTCAATATATTGCACCCGCACGCCTTCGGGGACGACTAAATTGATGGGCGCGTAATTCAGAATGCCGCGCACGCCCGCTTGCACTAATTCATCCGCGACCTTTTGCGCGTGCTCGGCGGGGACGGCCACCATGGCCAGCTTAAGCCCCCGCTCCTTGATCATGCTCCCCGCGCGGGCGACATCGTAAATCTCAAACCGATTGAGTTGCGTTCCAATCTTGGCCGGGTCGGCGTCAAACACCAGCGTAATCCTGAAACCCCGGTTGCCAAAACCCGCATAGTGCGCCAGCGCCCGCCCCAGGTCGCCCACCCCCACCAGGGCCACCTCCCACTCGCGGTCCACCTTCAAAATCTCGCGTAACTTCTTAATCAAAAAATCAATATGATAGCCCGTCCCTTGTTTGCCAAACTCGCCAAAATGCGAGAGGTCTTTGCGGATCTGCGCCGAGCTGATCCCCAGCTTCTTCCCCAATTCCTGGCTCGAGGTCACGCGCGCGCCTTCGGCCATCATCCGCGACAACGCGCGCAAGTAAATCGGCAATCGCCCTACCACAATGTCTGGAATATCTGTTTTGTCCATAACGTCTCACTTTTGTGAAGGATTGCCCCAACTCTAGCACGCTTTACGGGCAGAAACAAGCGCGCGCCTCACCCCCGCCTACGGCACCCCCTCTCCTGACGCGATTACCTAAGCGTTCATAAAGCTTTGTCCCATGCGTCAGGAGAGAGGGGCGAGGCGTGCCCGGCAAGTGAAATACACCCAAAACCCGCATGATATAATCCCGGCATCATGCGTCGCAACCTGCTTATCCTCGCTATCGTCATTGGCCTGGCCGCGCTGGGCGGGGTTTATTATTGGCAACGTCAGCAAGCCACGGCCCAAGCCGCCCAGGCCGCCATTCGCTCCGAAGCCCTCGCGCGCGGCACCATCATCTCCACCGTCAGCGCCACGGGCGCGCTCGTCCCCACGGCCCAAGTCAATCTGTTTTTCGGAACCACCGCCCCCGCGCCCGTCACTGAAATCAACATTGCCTTGGGAGATGAAGTGCCCCCGGGCGCGATCCTGGCCCGACAGGACGCGCGCGACCTCGCGCTGGCTGTAGCCCAAGCGGAGCAAGCGTTAACGGCGGCGACCCTCACCCTCAACGGCCTCACCGCCCCCGCGCGCCCCGCCGACCTCGCCCTCGCCGAGGCCAACCTGGCCCTGGCCAACGCGCAAGTCTTCGCCGCCTCGCGCGGCCAACCCGCCTCTGCCGTGCAAATCGCCTACTACAATCTTGTGCTGGCGCGCAACGCCCTCAGCCAGACCTATGCCACCATGGATAAGCTGGTCGAGCAGGGCAAGTTCGCGCAAAAAAACGCCCTGCAAGCCCAAGCCGACCAGCAAGTGCAAGCCGCGCAAATCGCCGACCTGCAATACCAGCAAGCCAAAGCCGCGCCCAAGAGCGGGGCGGCGGTCTCAGCCCTCGCCAGCGTGGAGCAGGCCCAAGTGGCCCTCGACAAGCTCAAAAACGGCCCCACCGCCGAGGATTTGCAAATCGCCCAATTGCGGGTCAGTCAGGCCCAGGCCGCGCTTGATCTCGCCCGCAACAACCTGGCCGACGCCGATCTGGTCGCGCCCTTTGCCGGGCTGGTCGCCGCCGTCAACCTGCATGTTGGCGAACCGGCGTCCTCGGCGCTCCCGGCGGTGGTTCTCGTGGATGCCAGTCGCTTTCACATTGATGTCTCGGTGGACGAAGTGGACGTGGCCCGCGTGGCCGCCGGGCAACCGGTCACCCTCACGTTGGATGCTTTCCCCAACGACATCTTTTCCGGCGTGGTCGAAAAAATCGCGCCCACGGCCAGCGTCAATCAGGGCGTGGTCAGCTACCTCGTCACCATCACCCTCGACCTGACCGCCGTCCCCCTGCGCGGCGGCATGACCGCCACCGCCGAAATCATCGTGGCCCAGACTCAGCAGGCGGTGCTGGTTCCCAACTGGGCCATCCGCCGCGACCGCGCCACCGGCCAAACCTATGTCGGTCTCCTGCGCGCGGGCCAAATCACCGAAGTCGAAATCACCCTCGGCCTGCACAACGAACTCTTCAGCGAAGCCCTCACCGGCGTCAGCGTGGGCGATGTGGTGGCCGTGGACACCAGCCGCGAACAGATTAGCTTCTTTGGCGGAGGCGGGTAGATAGCTGCTTATTTCGGTGACCATTAACCCGCTTCACTATAGCGCTCAATAGGAAGCTAGGCCGATAGTGGCTACGTTATAATCATTAACATTGAGTTCAACAGGAGTAATTGCGATGACTCTACTGGAACAGATTAAGAAAGAACTCAGCGCCCTCTCGCCCGAAAAACAAAGCGAGGCGCTGGATTTCATCGTGTTTCTGGCGCGGCGGGTCGGCCCTTTTGAACCAACCCCGCGTCGTCGGCTTAAAAATCATGCCGCGTTTGGCTCCTGGCAAAATCGCCGGATTGATGCCGTGCAATACCAACGCAACCTGCGCGCGGAGTGGGGCGTTTAATGATTGCCGTTTTCGACACCAATATCGTCATTGACGCGCTCAATGGCGTCACCGATGTCGACTCCGAATATGCTCGCTATGAGCGCGTCCTGATCAGCCGGGTTACTTGGATGGAGGTTTTGGTTGGTGCGGAAGGCGACGATTCCGAACTCCGCGATTTTTTGGAGACACGCTTTGAGATTGTCCCATTAGATTTGACTGTGGCTGAAAACGCGGTGAATTTGCGTCGCGTTTATCATCTGCGATTGCCTGACGCAATTATCTGGGGAACGGCTAAAGCGTATGAGGCGGTGTTGGTGACGCGTAATACGAAAGACTTCAAGGCCGAATGGGAAGGTATTCGTGTCCCGTATTCGTTATGAAGCAAAAGGGTGTTCCACATGATTCTGATGGATAGCGACCTGACTCTGGGGCCACCCACCATGCCAAAGATTTTGAGTGGATTCAACTAGCCGCGAACAGATTAATTTCTTTAGCGGGGGCGGGTGAGGTGATCACCGCTTTTTGGCAATGACCTGATTAGTTTGCAAGAAAAACAGCGCCATTCGCGACGGCGAGTAAACCGCATGGGAACATGGGCGCGTTGGAGTACAACTCCAAACACTGCTGGAATTTTTAGATGCTAAGGAGACTTGCCTCATGTCCGAAATCAAATATGAAATCATCAAACCGATCGGCGTGTTGTCCAAGTCGGATTCGGGGTGGACCACAGAACTCAATCTGGTTCGTTGGAATGATCAGGAGGCGCAATACGACCTCCGTGAATGGTCGCCCGATAAAGTCCGGCGGGGCAAAGGGGTCACGCTCTCCAAGTCGGAATTGCTGGCTTTGAAGAAATTGCTCAATACCACTGAACTGTAATTGGCTTGGTGACGAGAAATTCCTGCGCCCGCGCCAGTGACCCGCATAAAATCTGCGTAGTCCGTGTAATCTACGGTTAAAAATCTTCCCGTTAAATCCTCCGCCTCAGCCTGAAACGCTTCCTCGCCCTCTTTGTCACCTCGCGCTAATCTAAAGTCGGAGTTCACAAGATGTCAGACGAATTTTCACACATCGGAAAACGCACCCCCTTGCTCGACGGGCGGGCCAAAGTCACCGGCCAGACCCGCTATCTCCCGGATTTGAATGTCCCCGACCTGTTATATGCGCGCCCGATTATGAGCGTGTATGCGCATGCCCGCATTCGGCAAATTGATAAACAAGCCGCGCTGGCCGTCCCCGGGGTTCACGCGGTCATCACCGCCGCCGATCTGCCTAACATCGTGCCGTCTTCGCGCAGTCGGTTAATGCTGGCCCGCGACCGCGTCATTTTCATGGGGCAGTTTGTGGCGCTGGTGCTGGCCGAAACCGCCACGGCGGCTTCCGATGCCGCCGCCCTAGTTCTGGTGGATTATGAACCTCTCCTCGCCGCCATCACCATCGAAGACGCTCTGGCCGCCAACGCCCCGCTGGTCTGGCCCAGTGGTGTGCCCTCGGGTTCGGGCACCGAAGGGGCCCATGGCGCGGATGCGGGTCAGTCGTCCGACAAAAAAGAAAAAAGCCCCTCCAACCTCGCCGGACAGGAAGAATTTGTGCGCGGCGATGTGGAGCGCGCCTTTGCCGAAGCCGACCTGGTCATTGAGCGCTCGTTCTCCACGCCCATGGTGCATCAAAGTTCCCTCGAAACGCAGGGGGTCATCGTCCAGCCCAACCCGCTGACCGGGGGCGTCACCGTGTGGGCCAGCACCCAATCGCCCTTTGGCGTCCGCGAAGAAGTCGCCCAGGTTCTCGGCATCCCCGAATCCGATGTGAAGGTTCACGCGACCCCGGTCGGCGGCGCGTTCGGCGGTAAATTTGGGTTGTACGAACCCCTGACGGCCCTCGTGGCCCAGACGGTCGGGCGCACTGTTAAACTGGTTCTGACCCGGAACGAAGAACTGTTGTCAACCAACCCCGCGCCCCCAGTGCAGGTCAAGGCCAAAGTGGGCTTGAAAAAAGATGGCACCCTCACCGCCTTTGAAGCCGATGTGATTTCCGACTCCGGCTGTTATCCCAGTGGCCTCGCGGGTTTCGCGGCCTATCAAATGTCGAACTTCTTCCCCGCGCCCCATTTGCGCGTCAGCGCCACCAACGTCCTCACGTTCAAACCCTCCGATGGCGCTTACCGGGCGCCGACCGCGCCGACCGCCGTGCTGGTTATTGATACGCTCCTCGACGAAGCCGCCGAAAAACTCGGCCTCGATCCGCTGGAACTTAAACTCAAGAACGCCGCCAAACCGGGCGATCCGCTCGCCAACGATAAACCCTGGCCCCCCATGTCCATGCGCGAGACTCTGGAAACTGCCCGCGACCATCCCCTGTGGAAAAAACGCGCCAGCCTCAACCGCCAAGGGCATGGCATTGGCATGGCCGTGGGCGGTTGGGCAGGTGGTCTTGAACCGGGGGCGGCGGTGTGTAAGCTCAATCGGGATGGCGTGTTGCAAGTGCAGATTGGCGCGGCGGACTTAAGTGGCTCGAACACCTCCTTTGCCCTGCTGGCGGCGGAGGCGTTTGGCGTTGATCTCGATAAAATCCGGATTGTTTACAGCGACACCGACAGCGCGCCCTATGCCGGCGGGGTGGGCGGCAGTAAAACGCTGTACACCATGGGCACCGCCGTGATCACGGCCGCGCGCGAAGCCCGGCGTCAGTTGTTGGAAATTGCCGCCGAAGAGCTTGAGGCGGCGATTGAAGACCTTGAAATTGTGGATGGCAAAGTCCAGGTCAAAGGCGTGCCGCAAACCAAAATCGCGTTGGGCGACCTTGCTTCCAAGAGCATGACCTTCGGCGGCAAATACCCGCCGGTCTATGCCAATGGGCGGCAAGCCATCACCACGCAATCGCCCGGGTTTTGCGCTCAAATTGCCGAAGTGGCAGTGGATTTGGAAACCGGGGCCGTGCAGGTGGTGAACCTGGTCGTCATTCAGGATGTAGGCCGCGCCATTAACCCGCTGGTGGTGGAAGGCCAACTGCATGGCGGCGCGGTTCAGGGCATTGGCTGGGCGCTGTTCGAAGAAATGCGCTATGACTCCGCCGGGCAATGCCTGACCGGCACTTTCATGGATTATCATATCCCCTCCGCGGCTGAGGCCGCCGCGCTGGAGGCGGTGATCTTGGAATATCCGTCCGAAACCGGGCCGTTTGGGGCGCGGGGTGTCGGTGAACCCCCGGTGATTCCCACCGCCGCCGCTATTGCCAACGCCATTGCCCATGCCACCGGAAAACGCTTTACTCATTTGCCCATTACCGCGTCGCGGGTCTGGGAGGCGCTTAACGAATAGTTGGGCCAGTAGACCCTCCACCCCCGAAGTCATCGGGCGCGGCGACTGTCAGCTTAAAGATGACTGTTGCCTGCCGCGCGCTGTATAATCGAAATCGAGGTGAACCATGACCGCTTTTGAACAGACTCTGCTCCGTGAAGTTTCCACCCTGCCCGCCTCTCGCCAGGCGGATGTGCTGGCGTTTATCCGTTTCCTGAAAATCAGCTTGCCCGATGAAGAAAAAATCAGACAGGATTTCAAGGGAGCCCTGAAAGACGCTCGCGCCACCGCCCACCGGCTAAACATCACTCAGGCAGACATTGATGCCGAAATCCGCGCCGTGCGGAATGAACAGTGATGAAACGCGTCGTTCTCGATACAAACATTATCATCTCCAGCGTGTTGGGCGGCGCGCTGGTTTTGATTTTGGAGAAATGGGATGGTCAGCAATTCACGGTCATTGTCACGACTGACATCGTCAGTGAGTATTTTGAAGTCCTCAACCGCCCCAAGTTCGGATTAAACCAGGAAACAATAGACAAAATCACTCGTTACATCTATCAGTTCTCGGAGTTCGTGGCTCCCGCAGAACAGATTCAATTTGTCGAAGATGACCCGCAGGATGACAAATTTCTCGAAGCGGCAGTTGCGGGAAAAGTTGACTTCATCGTGAGTGGGGACAAGCATCTGCTGGCTCTCACAGAATTTCGCTCCATTCCAATCATTTCCGGGCGGGAGTTTTTGGATCGGCTTGAGTCAAATGACTAAGGCTCCCCCTGACTGCACTTCAAGTTTGTGATTAAAGAACCTCGCCCCTTTCACGGTTAACGCTTGCCTCCCCTTATGAAACGCTTCCTCGCCCTCTTTATCACCCTCGTCGTCATCGGCCTCGCCCTGGGCGGCTATTACTTCTATCAACAATATCAGCAAGACCAGGCGCGCCAGCAGGCCCTCGCCACGCTCCGGACCGAGGTCATCGCCCGGGGCGACCTCATCGCGCAGGTCAACGCCACGGGCACGCTCCTGCCCGAGGCCCAATCCAATTTGTTTTTCCTCCTGCCCGGCACGGTGGCCGAAGTCCTCGTCGCCAGCGGCGAGACCGTGCGGGCCGGGCAAGTCTTCGCGCGGCTGGACGATGCCGATCTGCAACTCGCCGTCAGTCAGGCGCAGGATGCCCTCGCCGTCGCGCTACTCAATCGCCAGAAACTCCTCAACGGCCCCACGGCGGGCGATATCGCTGTGGCCAAAGCCAACCTGCGGAGCGCCAACGCCTCGGTGAGCGATCTGCAAAAAGGCGCGGGCGAACAACAAACCGCCATCGCCCAACTCAAGTACGATGACCTCAACCAAAAATATCAGCAGGCGCTCAACCAGTGGGCCACCGCCGTGCAATTGGCGCAGGACAAAACGGCCTTCTTTGTGCCGCCGCAAGAAATGATTGATTCCTTCAAGACCGCCGCCGACAACGCCTATTACGCCGCCGAGATCGCCCGCCTGCAACTCACGCAAACCCAAAACCCCGCCGATGCCGGTTCGCTCACCGTGGGCTATACCCGCATTCATCAAGCCCAGGCCATGCTCGACCAACTCCAGGCCCCGCCCCCCGAAACGCAAATTCAGCAAGCCGACCTCGCTGTGGCGCAAGCGCAACTCGCGCTCGATCAGGCCCAACTGCGCGCCGCCCGCGCCGAACTCACCGCGCCCTTTGCGGGCGTCATCGCCGCCGTCAATATCAAAGTCGGCGAGCGCGCGGGCAGTGGCGGCCCGGCGCTGGTGTTGGTGGATGCTGGCCACTTTCACTTGGATGTGTCGGTGGACGAGGTGGATGTGGCGCGCCTCGCGCTGGGACAGGCCGTGACCCTCACGGTGGATGCGCTCCCCGGCGTTTTAGTCGCGGGCCACGTGGATCGCCTGGCCCCCACGGCCATCATCGTCGGGGGCGTGGTCAACTACACCGTGCGCATTGTGCTCGAGTCCGTCGCGGCGCCTCTGCGCGCGGGCATGAGCGCCACCGCCCAAATCACTGTGGCTGAAGTCCGTGATGTCCTGCTCGTCCCCAACTGGGCCATCCGCCGCGACCGCCGCACCGGGCAAGCCTACGCCAGCCTGCAAGTCGGCGACTCGCTTCAGGAAGTCGCCATCACCACCGGCCTGCGCGGCGAAAGCTACACCGAAGTCACCAGCGGCGTCCGCGCCGGGGATGTGGCCGCCGTCAGTACTTCGCGCGACCTCTTGAACCTGTTTGGTGGTAATTAATTCCCCACCCATGACCCGCCTCGCCCTCATCGCCGATATTCACGGCAACCTCCCGGCCCTCGACGCCGTGCTCGCCGACCTCGCCCGGTTCCCGGTGGATCAAATCATCGTCGCGGGCGATGTGATTAACTGGGGGCCGTTCTCGGCGCAAGTTTTGGAGCGCGTAGTGAGCGCGGGCTGGCCGGTGATTCGCGGCAACAACGAGTTTTACCTGCTCGACTACGGCACGCCCCGCGCCCCGGCGGCGTGGGCTGACCCCGGGCAGTGGCCCCTGCTCCCGTGGTTGCATCGCCAACTCAATGGTCGCTGGCAAAAAGTCATCGCCGTCTGGCCCGACACCCTCAGCCTACGCTTCCCCGATGCGCCGCCCCTGTGCGTGGTGCATGGCTCGCCGCGCTCGGCGTTTGAATCCATGTTGCCTATCAATACCGACGCCGAACTGCTCGCCATGCGCGTCGGAGTCGCGGAAACCACGCTGGTCGCCGCGCACACCCATCTGCCTATGGAACGGCGCGTGGGCAACTATCATTTGCTCAACTGCGGCAGTGTGGGCATGCCCCTCGATGGTCAGGTGGGCCGGGCCTGTTACTTGTTGCTGGAGGGCAGTGCCACGGGTTGGCATCCCACCTGGCGTTACGTGACGTGGGACCCGCAACCCGTCCTCGCCGAATTTGCGCGGCAGGGTTTTGTGGACGAGTGCGGCGTTATCGGCCACCTCGTCTTGGCCGAATACCACGCCGCGCGTCTGAAAGTCACGCCTTTTCTCCGCTGGCGCGCGGCCACTTGCCCCACCGCTCCCCTAGGCCTCGACTTGTTAGAGTCTTTTTCCCAAGCCAACATCTGGGATTACACCCCGCCTGACTATCATCTGAATCGCTAGCCCATTAGCCTGCCCTCCACACTTCCATACTTACCCACTTACACTCCCGGCTTCCCCATGGCCCTCTCCGAATCCCTCCGCATTGCCCTGCGCGCCCTCGCCGCCAATAAACTCCGCGCGTTGCTCACCATGCTCGGCATCATCATCGGCGTGGGCGCGGTCATCACCTTGCTCTCGGTGGGCAAGGGCGTGGAGAAATATGTGACCACGCAATTTCAGGGCATTGGCTCGAACTTGTTGTTTGTCTTCCCCGGTGGGCCGGAGGAACAGAACGGGCCGCCGGGAACTTCGTCCACCCGTGGGAAGCCGCTCACCAATCAGGATGCCGAAGCGCTCGCCGATCCCTATCAAGTGCCGAACGCCAAAGCCATTGCGTTGGAATTCTTTGGGTTTGGCTTGGTGGAATTTGGCCGCGAGACCATGAACGTGCAAGTGAGCGGGGTCAGCGTCAACTACCAGGAAGTGCGGCAGTTCTTTGTGGACGAAGGCGAATTTTTCACCGATAACGACGAGCGGTCCGGCGCGCGTGTGGCCGTCATCGGGCAGACGGTGCTGAAGACCCTGTTCCCCACTAACGACTACCCACTGGGGCAGACGATCAAGATCAATAAACTGCCGTTCAAAATTATCGGCACCCTCGAATCCAAAGGCGGCGGGTTGTTTGGCGATCAGGACTCGGTGGTCTTGATCCCGCTGAGCACCGCGCAACAACGCCTGTTCAATGCGCGCGGCGCTGATGGCAAATATCATATTTCGCTGGCCTACGCCCAGGCGGTGAACGACGACAAGATGGATGTGCTGGCCGACGAGATCGGCACGGTCTTGCGCCAACGCCACGAGATTTACTTCCGCGACGAGGACGATTTCACCATCGTCACCCAGGCCGACCTCATCTCGGCCTTTGGCGAAGTGACCAGCGTGCTCACTGTGTTTCTTGGCGCGATTGCGGGCATCTCACTGGTGGTGGGCGGCATTGGCATTATGAACATCATGCTGGTCTCGGTCACCGAGCGCACCAAAGAGATTGGCCTGCGCAAAGCGCTGGGCGCGAAACGGCAGGATATTTTGGGGCAGTTCCTCATCGAGGCCATGACGCTCTCGCTCTTCGGCGGCCTCGTGGGCATCATCCTCGGCGCCAGCGGCGCGCAAATTGTGGCCTACTATCAACCCGACGTGCCGATTGCGGTGACCCTCGATAGTATTTTGCTCGCCACCGGCTTTTCGGCGGCCATTGGCCTGTTCTTTGGCATGTACCCCGCCTGGCGCGCCGCCGCCCTCAACCCGATTGAGGCCCTCCGCTACGAATAAATTTTTGATTTTCGATTGCTGATTGTTGATTGACAATCCGCCATCTGCTATCCGCACTCTTCAATGCTTTTCGAAAACCTCCGCCTCGCCTTCCGCGCTTTGTTGGCCAACAAACTCCGCGCCTTGCTCACCATGCTCGGCATCACCATCGGCGTGGCGGCGGTCATTACTTTGCTGGCGGTGGGCGAAGGTGTGTCCCGCTATATTTCCAGCCAGTTCGAAGGTTTGGGCACCGGCCTGGTGTTTGTCTTCCCCGGCCAGTTCCGCCCCGGCAGTGGCCCGCCCGGGCGGACTTCGGCGGTGTTGACCGAGGGCGATGCCCTGGCGATCGCCGACCCCGCGCGCGTACCGGATGCCGCGCGGGTGGTGCCGCTCGTCCGGCGGGATGTCCCGGTGACCAACGGGAGTAACGCCACCACCGTGGCGGTGCGCGCTACGACGCCCGATTACGCCTCCGCGCGCAATTACAGTATTCTCACCGGGCGCTTCATCAACCAAACCGACCTGGATGAGCGGGCGCGGGTGGCGGTGATTGGACAGACCACGCTCAACCACCTGTTTGCTCAGGATGAAGAGGCCCTGGGGGCCACGCTCCGCCTGCGGGGCCAGCCCTACCGCATCGTGGGCATCCTCGACAAAAAAGGCGCGTCGGCGTTTGGCGACGAAGATGATGTGATCATCATCCCCTATTCCACCTCGGCGCGGCTGTTTACCGACCGCACGCTCAAAGGTGAGCGGCGGGTCACGCTCATCCTGGTGCAGATGGTAGACCCCACCCGGCAGGCCGCGCTGATTGCCCAGATTAGCGATGTCCTGCGCGACCGGCACGAGATCCCCTACCGGGGCGAGGACGATTTCACGGTGCTTTCGGAGGAAGATTTGGTCTCGGCGTTTGAAGACGTGACCAATGTCCTGACGATTTTTCTGGGAGCGATTGCCGGGATTGCGCTGTTCGTGGGCGGCATCGGCATCATGAACATCATGCTGGTCACGGTCACCGAACGCACCAAAGAGATTGGCTTACGCAAAGCGGTGGGGGCGCGCCGGGCGCATGTGCTGATGCAGTTTTTGGTGGAGGCGGTGGTGCTGTCGCTGGTGGGCGGGGGGTTCGGGATTGCGCTGGGGGTGGCCGGCGCGTGGGGCATTCATGTGGCCGTGCCCGAACTCGATACCGCCGTGAGCGTCAGCAGTGTGTTACTGGCCACCGGCTTTTCCATTGCGGTGGGCTTGTTCTTTGGCATCTATCCGGCGGTGCGCGCTTCCGGGCTAAGGCCGATTGAGGCGTTGAAGTATGAGTGAGGGAGGCAAGCGCCAGGGGGCAGGCGTATTCCACTGGATGCCCGCCAAAGGCGCGCGGGTATGACCAGTTGTTTGGGATTTGAATTTTGGGATTTGGGATTTTAAAGATTTTGGTTTTGGGATTTATAATCCTCCCATGCCCCTCTCCCTCGTCCTCACCTTTCACTTCAACCAGCACACCAACGCCTACGCCGACCTCGCCAACCGCGTCTGCTATCGCGGGTTGCTCAACGTCCTGCGCGCGCACCCCAAACTCAAATTCAATCTGCATCTTTCCGGCACGCTCTTGCGCGCCCTGGCGTGGTACGACCCCGAAACCCTCAGCCTCGTTCGCGCGGGCGTGGCCGCCGGGCAGTTTGAACTGCTCGGTAGCACCTACGCCCAAAACGTGCCCTACGCCACCGACGATTGGGATAACGCCCAGCAGATTATTCTTCACCGCGAGATACTGGCCAAACTCTTCGGGGTCCAGCCCAAATCTTTTTGGATCTCCGAGCGCTCGTGGCGGCAATCCCTCGTCAAGGTCATCGCTGACGGCGGGTTCACGCACACGCTCATCGAAGACCAAATCCTACAGGCCGGAGGCCTCACCCGCCCGGTACCCGTCGCCCTCGCCATGGGCGAGCAATCCATCACCGCCGTGTACGACGACAATATTTTGCGCGAGCGCCTCAACTACGCGGTGTGGTTCGGGCGGCGCAAGCAACTGTTTGACTACCTCAAAACCTTTTCTGCGTCAGCGCAACGGGGTTCCAAAGACTTGGCCCTGGCCTATGCCGAAGACGCCGAGGCCGTTGGCTTGTGGAACTGGGAAAACGGTTATTTGCCGCAATCCGCGTGGGCCAATTTGGACGCGCTCCTCACCGAGTTCGAGGCGACGCGCGCCTTCATCTTGAAGCATCTCTCAACCGTGCCCGCGCGCCAATCCCTCGGCCCGCTCCCCGACGGCGCCGCGCTGTGGATGAATGACGCGCTCAAGCACCCCGACGCGCCCTATCATGAAGACGGCTACGAAGACTGGTTCGACTTCCTCGCGCGCTCGACCAAGACCGGCTACTTTCGCAAACTCTACAGCGTCATGCGCGCCTACATCCATCTCAACACCGACGCCAGCGAACGGCCCACGCCCGCCGCCACCGCCGCCGAAAAATTCCGCTGGCAGGCGATTGAGGCTTTTTGTCATCATCAATATGAGTTCGGGTGCATTGGGGTGGGGGGCCGCGGCTATTGGGGGTGGGAGAACGTGCGGGGCACGTATCTCTTTGCGCGTCTCGCGCAGGAGACCGCCAATCTTGCCGCGCGCTTTTGGATCGAAGATATCAACGGCGATGGCTCGGATGAACAGATGTTATGCGACGGGCGCTATCTCGCCATCCTCACCGCGCACGGTGGGCGTCTGCTCTATTGGTTCGATTTGCTGGATGCGCGCCAACTGGCGGGCAATCACCTCGCCATTCCGTTTGCGCCCTTCGAGAGTGGGAAGACCAAACACCCGCACGTCCGCGCGTTCCCCAACCGCTGGGTGCCCGACACGTTTGAAGCGGACTTGCGCCCGTGGCGGACTCTTAAGAAAAAAGAGCGCGTCCCCACACGTCTTGGCCACCGTCTGCCCCAGTGGATTTTCAAAGGCGAACCGAAGGAACTCACGGTCTATCGTCCACGCCAACGCAAGTTGGGCGAGGTCGTCCTGCCCCAGATGCAAATTGGCTTATTCAATGACCGTCTCACGCTCGACGGCCACATCTGCGCCCCGGACGCTTTCTTCGATTATCGGATGGCGGACGGCGCGCCCTGCTACCTGAACCACGAATTGCCGGACCTGACCATCGAAAAACGGTTGCGTCAAACCGCCACCGGCTTGGCCGCCCATTACACCTTCCACAACCGGGCCGCCAACGAGCGCCGCCTGACGCTATACTCCTTCCACGAACTCAACCCCGATTACCGCGAAGTCCTCGACACGGGCCGCGCCGCGCTGGATTTTTATATGCACGATGGCCTCTACCCCGGCGTGCTCAACACCGTCACTCGCCACGCTATTGCGCTGGAACCCTCGCAGGAGTGGCAGAAAATTGATCACACAGTGGGCTTGCTGGCGCTGGAAGTGGGCCTGACTTTTGAATTGATTCTGCCGCCCCAGGGGGAGAAAACGTTCGAGATTAAGGTGAATTGGTGTCGGGCGGAAGGCTGAAGCCGGGTTATTTCCTGCCCGGCCTCGACTTCAACAACCACTGCCACAGAATTTAACGGGAACCCAACGTAGGTCGGGCTTGTAGCCCGACACCCGATGTGGTCCAAATCGTCGCGCTACAAGCGCGACCTACGCTAACCCCAGCAAAAGTTAAAGACTCGATAGTTGTATTTTGGCGTTTTCAGTCAAAACCGGATACCCTTGC
>CAYUFY010000079.1:0-16879 GCA_964443795.1 uncultured Anaerolineales bacterium
TCTTGAATGGCTGACCAAGAAATGGGTAAGTTATTTAATTGGCGTTCCTAAGTGAAGTTCCGCGCAACCAGACCGTTAACCTCGGCTGGAGCATTTCCTCGGCCATTGGCACCACCAATCCGTGGGCCACTGGCTACACCCACCAGGAAGGCAATGCCTTCATGTGGGAACCCCTGATGTACTTCGCCATCTTCGCCGACAAGGAAATTCCTTGGTTGGCCGACAGCATGGAATACACCAAGGCCGACTTCACCGAACTGACCATCAAACTCAATAAAGATGCCGCGTGGAGCGATGGTAGCCCAGTGACCTCGAAGGACGTGAAGTTCACCTTCGACGGGCAAAAGAGCAACGACAAACTGCCCTACCATGCCGCGTTTGACCAATTCGTGGATAGTGTGGCGACCCCCGATGACAAGACCGTGGTCGTGACTTTCAAAATCCCGGCCCCGCGCTTCGCGTTTGAAGTGCTGATGCTCAAGTTCGACACCGGCATCCCGATTGTGCCAGAGGCCGTGTTGAGCAAAGAAGCCGATGTCAACGCCTTCGCCGGCGGTTTGGACATGGTGCATTCTGGCCCCTACAACCTCGTGTTGTGGGATGCCAATCAGAAAATCTTCGACCTGCGCACCGATTGGTGGGCCGTTAAGGCTGGCCGCATTGCCATGCCCGCCGCCAAGCGCGTGGTCATGACCAACATCGGCGGTCAGGTCGGCTCGAACATGGACGTGGTCGTTCAGCGTCTGGTCAACAACGAGTTCGATGCCATCCTCGATGTCCGCAGTGGCGTCGTCAAACAAATCCTGAATGAGAACGCCAAAGTCACCACCCACGCCGGTAGCAACCCGCCGTATGGGTATCTGGACTGGTGGCCGAATTCGCTCTGGATGAACACCCAGATCGAGCCGTTCAATGATGTCCGCGTCCGCCGCGCCCTGAGCCTGGCGGTTGACCGCGATAAGATTGACGAAGTCATCTATGATGGCGCGAAAGTCACCACCATCTACCCCTTCCCGCTCTACCCCGGCCTCCAGAAATTCGCTGACAGCGCCGCGGTGAAGGAACTGGAAGCGCAGTACGAACCGCGCAAGTTTGACCTCGACGAAAGTGCCGCCCTGATGACCGAAGCTGGTTTCACCAAGAACAGCGATGGTATGTGGGCCAAAGATGGCGCGACCGTCCCCGCCGTCATCAACGGCTTTGAAGGGATTCACGCCGATATCGTGGCGGTGCTAGTCGAAATGCTCCGCGCGGGCGGCTTCGACGCTGACACTGACTTTGGCACTGAGGCTTACAACAACATGGCCAACGGCAAGCCCGGCCTGTATATGTTTGGCCACGGCGCCAGCCTGAAGGACCCGTACGCGGCCCTCGAACTGTTCCATGGTCGTTTTAGCGCGTCCATCGGCACCACGGCGGGCAATAACCGCTTCTCCCGCTACTCCAACCCGGAATACGATGCCATACTTGACGCGATGGCCCCCCTCAGTTCCGACGACCCCAAGTTCCAGGAACTGGCGGCCCAAGCCCTCGGCATCTACTGGCGCGACCAGATTGATGTCCCCATCATTCAATGGTTGCACCGCATTCCCTACAACCAGACCTACTGGACCAATTGGCCGACTGAATCCAATTTGGCCATGGGCACCAACGGCGCGTTCTGGGCGCACACCGGTCTGCTGGTCATCACCAGCCTGAAACCGGCCCAATAAGTTTTAGGCACTACCCGTTGCGTGGCACGCTCATGCGTGCCACGCAACGCTTCTGTTCTTGAAAAATTGTAAACTCTAAACCTGTCAGGTCTTCAAGACCTGACAGGTTTAGAGAATGGGTTCTTAGTGGGAAGCGCGCAGTGAATTGGGCTGTAGTATGCGGCCTAGATGACACCTTGAAAAATACGTTCAACTCTGCAATCTGAGTTGCCAATTCGTGTCGGAGGTAACATGCCATGAATCTACAATCTATTCAAGTGGTTGTTCGGCGGCTGTTATTTTTGGTGCTGGTCATTTGGGCGGCCTCCACCATCACCTTTTTTATCCCCCGCCTGTCTTCTAAAAACCCGGTGCGCGAACGCTTTGCCGAACTGGCCCGCATGGGCGGCTTTGCCCCGGCGGATTTAGACAAAATTATCGCGGCGTATAACACCAAATTTGGCTTGGATAAACCGCTGTGGCAACAATACCTAGACTATGTGTCCAGCGTGGCCCGGCTGGACTTGGGCGTGTCGTACAGACTCTATCCCAAGACGGTGATGGGCCTCATTATGGACTCGCTCCCGTGGACCATCACGCTGTTGTTGGTGACCTCGGTCTTGTCTTTTATCATTGGCAATTTTCTGGGGGCCGTGGCCGCATGGCCGCGCGCACCCCAATGGTTGCGGACGCTGGCCACGCCGTTTGTGCTGTTACAGGGCGCGCCGCCCGTGGTTATGGCCGTGCTCCTTTTATTCTTTGTCGGCTTTCGGCTCAAACTCGCCCCGCTCGGCGGGGCTTATTCCACGGGCATGATTCCCAATTGGTCCGCACCCTCTTTTTGGTGGGATGTGATTCACCATCAGTTGTTACCCGCCCTATCCATTTTACTGGGCACGGTCGGGGGGTGGGTGCTGTCCATGCGTGGTATGGGGATCACCATTCAAGGCGAAGACTACGTCAATTTTGCAGAACACAAAGGGCTGGGCGGGCAAGTCATTTTTAGAGACTACTATTTACGCAATGCCCTCCTGCCGCAAGTCACGGGGTTGGCGCTGGCGCTCACTAATGTTGTCGTCGCGGGCATCGTGGTCGAAAATATGTTTGGCTTGCCGGGCGTGGGGCGGGTGTTGTTTTCCGCCATTCAGTCCAACGACTTTTTAGTCATCTACGGCATTGTGTTGTTCATTACCATCGCAGTCGCGGTCTTAATGGTGGGCGTGGAATTTCTCTACCCGGTCCTCGACCCGCGCGTGCGAAACGCCTAAGGAACCCCATGACCACCACGACCATCACCCCCTTCTCCCAGACGGAATCTCTCCAGCCCAGCCGCCAGACTCTCTTTTTGCGTTATTTGCGGCGCAACAAAAGTTTGGCGGTTGGCTTGCTCATTATGCTGGGGCTGATTGTATTCACGGTCTACGGCTTGCTGACGGTAGATACTAAAAACGCCTATCCCCTGGCGGTCAAGAACAAACAACCGCCCAGCCTGCAATTTCCATTTGGCACCGATTATTTTGGCCGGGATTTGTATGTGGCCATGGTCGTCGGCCTGTGGCAGACCGCCCTGATTGGTCTGATTGCCGGGGCGCTAGGCACGCTGATTGGTGTCGTGTTGGGTTTTATCTCCGCTTATTTCGGCGGCTGGCTCGATGCCGTGATTAAAGGTGTATGCCAAATCCTCACACCTATCCCGGCCTTTCTCATCCAGGTCATCATCGCTAGTTCCATTGATAAACGCGATGTGACCATTTACACCATGGCCTTTGTGGTCGTGTTACTCGCCTGGATGGGGCCAACACTGGTCATTCGGTCGCAAGTCTTGACCATGAAGGAGCGGCAATTTGTGGCGGTCGCCAAACTGTCGGGCATGGGTGATTTAAGTATCATCTTTAGCGAAATTCTCCCCAACCTCCTGCCCTTTATCATCGCCGCTTTTGTGGGGCAGGTCTTCGCCGCCGTCTTCATCTCCTTCAACCTGGCCGTGTTGGGGTTAGGGCCGTTGCGCGAACCGCTGATGGGCAATATGATTTTGGCGGCTCAATCCCAGAGTGCCTTCTTCAACAATTGGTGGTGGTGGCCCTTGATTCCCGCTATGGCCCTGGTCTTAATTCTCGGGTCGCTGGCGCTCATCAACATGGGCCTCGACGAGGTGGCTAACCCGCGCGTGCGCCGGACCGAGTAAAATCTGCCGGATCAGCACCCCTCCCCGGTATGGCCGACAATTTCATTTGGACAATTTCTGCCCCTTCCTCAGGAAAACCAATGGACCCAGTTCTTCGCGTACACAACCTGCAAGTCACCTATTACACTGATGCTGGTCGCGCCCGCGCGCTGGACGGCGTGAACCTGTCCCTCACCGCCGGCGAGAAGCTTGGGCTGGTCGGTGAGTCTGGTTCGGGCAAAAGCACCATGGCGCTGGCCATGATGCGGATGATTAAACCCCCCGGCCGGATTGAAGGCGGCAACGTGATTGTGGATGGCACCGACTTGACCACACTCTCGGATGAGGCCATGCTCAAGGCTCGACTAAGCCAAATTGCTTACATCCCGCAAGGGGCGATGAACTCGCTCAACCCGGTTATCCGCATTGGCGCGCAAATGCTGGATGCCCTGCAGGCCCATATACCCGAAATGCCCAGAGCCAAAATGGAAGAGCGGTGTATGCAGGCGCTCGAATCGGTGGATTTGAAGCGCAGTGTCTTTAAAATGTACGCCCACGAACTCAGCGGCGGCATGAAACAGCGCGTGTGCATTGCCATTGGCATTTTGCTCCGCCCCAAAGTCATCATCGCCGACGAACCCACCAGCGCGCTGGATGTGGTGACCCAGCGCCAGGTCATGGAGACCATTGACCGCATCCAAAAGGACATCGGCGCGGCAGTTATCCTTATCGGCCACGATATGGGCTTGATGGCGCAGTTTGTGGATAAGGTGGCGGTGATGTATACCGGGCGATTGATGGAATTGAGTTCGGTGCGTGAGATGTTCACCGACCCCAAACACCCTTACGCCCAAGCCTTGATTAAGAGTTTGCCCAATCTCGAAAACAAAGGCGTGTTTCAGGGGATCCCTGGCCTCGCGCCAGCCTTGTTGCGCTTGCCCGGCGGCTGTTGTTTCCATCCGCGTTGCACCCAAGCGTTGGAGACCTGCCGCACTGTCCGCCCCCCATCCCTCACCCTGCCCGGTGGCCGCATCGTCGAGTGTCACCTCTACCCGGAAAAGGCCTAAGCCATGCCGCCCCTCTTGGAACTTAACAACGTTACCAAAACTTACACGCGTGGCTTGCTGTCACGCTCTTCCACCATCGCCCTCAACAATTTTTCACTGACCCTCAACGAAAATGAACCGACCATCGTCACCGTGGCCGGCGAAAGCGGCAGTGGCAAGACCACGCTCGCCATGCTCCTACTCGGGTTTATTGAAGCGACCTCGGGCCAGATTCGCTACAAAGGGCAGGACATTAGCCGCCTCACGGGTGATGAACGCATGACCTTCCGGCGCGAGGTGCAAGCGGTTTTTCAGGACCCGTTCGCCGTCTTCAATCCGTTCTATCCGGTTGACCACCTGCTCACCGTGCCTATCGAGCGTTTCAAGCTGGCCAAATCCAAAACCCAAGCGCGCGAGAAAATGGAAGAGGCGCTCACCGCGGTGGGGCTACACCCGCAGGATATTCTCGGGCGCTTTCCGCATCAACTCTCCGGCGGTCAGCGACAACGCATCAACGTGGCCCGCGCATTGTTGCTCAAACCGCGCCTGTTGGTGGCTGATGAGCCAGTTTCCATGGTGGATGCCTCACTCCGCGCCTCCATCCTCGAAACCCTGAGCGGCCTGCAAAAAAATCACGGCGTCTCCATCCTGTATATCACCCACGACCTCACCACCGCCTACCACATCGCCAAATCCATCGTGGTGCTCTATCGCGGCTCGGTCATGGAAGCCGGAGATGTGGATTCGGTCATCAAGACCCCCCAACATCCGTACACCAAATTGTTAATTGACTCCATCCCCTGGCCCGACATCAACCGCCGCTGGGGCGAGACCGAAATCAAAGCCAAAGAGTCTGACTTGTCGGACCGCAATCCCGGATGCCGGTTCTACGCGCGCTGTCCATTTGCCATGGAAAAATGCAAGACCGTGCCGCCGCTTTTCCGTCTGCAAGCCACCCAAGCCGCCTCCTGCTATCTGCTTGAGCAACACCCACCCATTACGCCGGAAAAACTTTCTGACCTGTTGCCCGTGTAACCGGTTTTCCCCCAACCGGGTCGCCTGTTGACCCGGTTTTTTTATTGCCATGTCCAAAACCATCGGCGGCATCGTTCCCATCCTGGCCGCCCCTTTCACCCCCACCGGGGCGCTGGACGAAGATAGCTTTCAAGCCCTCGTCCGCCACCTCCTGGCCACCGGGGCCAGCGCCCTCACCCTCTTTGGGTTAGCCACCGAGTTCTACAAACTCTCCGAGATCGAGCGCGCGCGGATGCAAACTCTGCTCCTCGCCGAGACCAGCCGCTCCGATTCAGTGGCTGGTCTCATCTCGATTACCGACCACAGTTGGGAGGTTGCCATTCCCCGCGCGCAGGCGGCGGAAAGCGCCGGGGCCGACGGGTTGATGCTCCTCCCGCCGTATTTCCTCGGCCCGAGCGAAGACGCGCTCCTCGACCATCTCCAGCGCGTTATCGGCAGTGTGCAGATTCCCGTCATCGTGCAGTACGCGCCCGCGCAAACCGGCGTCCGCATTGGCCCCGAGGTTTTTCTCAAACTCCGCGAGGCGCTCCCCAACGCTGACTTCGTCAAGGTCGAGACTCAACCGCCGGGGCGCTACATCAAGCAACTCATCGAACGCTCGCAGGGACGACTCAAGTCGCTGGTCGGTTACGCCGGGGTGCAAATGCCCGATGTTCTGGCACGCGGCGCGGCGGGCATCCAACCCGGTTGCTCGTTCACCGAAATCTACGTCGAACTGTGGCGGCGCTGGCAAACCGACGTGGCGCAATTTCAAAACTTGCACGCGCAACTCCTGCCTTACATCAATTATTGGATGCAAGGCGTGGAACTCATCATCCAAGCCGAGAAAGTCATCCTGCACCGGCGCGGTCTCATCGCCAGCGATTACTGCCGCCACCCCGCCTATGCGCTCGATGCCCGCGAGTTGGCGCAGATTGAACAATTCCTCAGCGAGTTCAAAACATGGCTCCCCTGACCCCGTACACTTGTTACCGCACCCGTCAGCCCCTGACGATTGATGGGCACCTGACCGAAGCCGCGTGGCAGGCCGCGCCCCAGTCGCCGCGCTTTGTGGACATGGTGACGGGCGACCCGGCGCATTTCGACACCCGGGCCGCCGCCCTGTGGGACGACGTGAACCTGTACGTTGGGTTCTGGGTCGAGGAGCCGTTTGTCGAAGCGCACCTCACCGAACGCGACTCACTCATCTTCATGGAGAACGATGTCGAAGTCTTTATTGACGGCGGCGATTGCTATTATGAGTTCGAAATCAACGCGCGCAACACCGTGTATGAAGTCTTCTTCATTTGGCAGGACGCGTATAAACGCGGCGGCAAATTTGATGTGCCCGAGTTCGATTTGATTGACCGCCGGGCGTTATCGTTTGGCGGCAACTACGACCGTTCGGGCTGGAGCTTTTGGAAAGGCACGCACCCGCGCGGGGTGCGGTGGGCCTTTACGGATTGGGATTTCCCTGGGGCCCAAAGCGCGGTGCACGTAGATGGGCAACTAAACAATCGCGCCGTGGTGGACAAAGGCTGGACGGTGGAACTGGCCTTTCCCTGGGCCGGGATGAAATGGCTGGCCAACGGGCGGTCACTGCCCCCCAAGCCCGGCGACGAGTGGCGCATCTTCTTTGGCCGTTTCGAGAAAATGGAAATTGCCGGGGCGCGCCCCGAACCCCAACCGGCCTGGTGCTGGACCCCACACGGCACACTCGACACCCATCAGCCTGAGCGTTTTACCCCCGTGCAATTCTCCGACAAATTGGTTGAAACTCTATGAAAATCCCTGACCCTCTACGTTTTGCTCTAACCGGTTGGCTGGCTGGTGCGATTGGCACCGTGATATTGGGCGTGATTTGGCCCGCTATCTTCCCTGGCTTGATTCATCCCGAACACTATTATGCCGGAGCCGTGCTCGGCATCCCCACCATCGTTGGCCTGACTCTGCTATGGACGGCACTCCCTTCCATACTGGGTGGTTTGGGCGGGGGGAGCCTCATCCGCGAGGGCGGGCGGCGGGAGCAGCTCATCATGGCGGTGATTGGCAGTCTTGTCCTCACCTTGCCAGTGGGCGCGTTTCATTTGTGGCTGTTCAGCGGAGGCTGAGCATGAAAATCACCGAAGTCACCACCTACATCGTCGGCAACCCGTGGAAGAACTGGGTGTTCACCCGCGTGGACACCGACGCGGGCGTGCATGGCATTGGCGAATGCACGCTCAACGGCTTCGCCAAAACCGTGGAAGCCGCGGTGCACGAACTCAAACGGTTTGTCATCGGGGAAGACCCGTTTGATGTTGAAAATCACTCCCTGAAGTTGTTCCGCGAGGTCTACACCGACGGCGGTCAAATTCAAGGTGCGGCCTTGTCGGGCATTGAGTTTGCATGCTGGGACATCATGGGCAAGGTGACGCAACAGCCGGTGTATAAACTCATCGGCGGGCGATGCCACGACCGCTTGCGCGTGTACGCCAACGGCTGGTATCGCGGCCCGCGCGAGCCGGGGAGTTTTCACGAGAAAGCCAAACTCGTCGTGGGGCGTGGCTACACCGCGCTCAAATTCGACCCGTTTGGCGCGGCGTGGCGCGCGGTGGACCGCGAAGATTTTGCGTTAGCGATTGACATCATCGCCGCTGTGCGCGATGCGGTTGGCCCCAAGGTGGATATTCTGGTCGAGGGCCACAACCGCTTTAGTCCACACACCGCCTTGCAATTCGCCGACGCAATGGCTAAATATCAGCCCACTTGGTTTGAGACTCCCGTGCCGCCGCAACGCATTTCGCAAATGGCCGAGGTCGCCAAGCGCAGCCCCGTGCCGGTGGCCTGTGGTGAAGATTATTACAGCGCACAACAATTCAGCGAACTATTGGCCTATGATGCGGTGCATATCATTCAGCTGGAGCCGCAGTATTTGGGCCTCACCATCTCCAATCAAGTCTGTGGCATGGTTAACGCCGCCAATGGCGTGACCGCGCCGCACAGCGCGCAAGGGCCGCTCTGCTCGCTGGTCTGCGCTCACCTCAACACCGCCACGCCCAACTTCTTCATCCACGAAATTTTTGACGACTTCAATGACGATTGGAGTCAGCACATCCTTACCAATCCGGTGCGGGTGAAAGACGGCTACATTGAACTTGAATCTGACCGCCTCGGTTGGGGCACGGATTTGAATTACGAGGAAATCGCCCAGCACCCGTATGACCCCGGCAATTTCCTGCCACTGTTCCGGTCGGGGTGGGAGAAGCGGAAAACAGTGAAAAGTAACGCGGTGGCGGACGATTAGGTTCTCTTTTTTATCAAGGTGGAAGTTTGACTATCCTTCCGCTAACGGCAACAGGGTAGAGCTGAGACAACGTTGAAAAAAACAGACGAACTTGAAGCGCACTTGGCCCAAGCGCAAACCCAACATGAAAAGATTGATGCCTTGAACGATCTGGCGTGGGAGTTGCGCTACCAGGATGCTGAGCGCTCCCTGGCACTGGCGCAACAGGCTTATGATTTGGCAAATACCGGGGAATTCTCGACGACGCCCTACGCCATGGGGCAGGCGGCCAGCTTAACCACCCGCGCGCATCTGGACCGTAACGGGCGTTTGGATGAGGCCCTCAATAAATGCTTCCAAGCATTAGCCTTGATTGAACACGAAGCGCCTAACCCGGTGGTTGTCAAGTGTGTGCGTATGATTAGTTGGCTCTATTTTTATCTCAATGAATATTCCAGCGCGCTGACCTATGGGTTAAAAGCGCTCGATCTGGCCCAGGCTGGGAACTTCAAGGATTTAACCGCCGCTGCCTTCAACAGCCTAACCATGGTCTTTGCCGTCACGGGTGATTTGAATCAAGCGCGCAAAATGCACGGGGAAGCAGTCGAAATTGCGCGCGAAATCCACGATGAAACATTGGAGTTGGTCGCGCTGAACAACGGCGCTATTGTTTTGTCGGAACAGGGCGAACTTGACCAAGCGCTGGAATTGGCCGCGCAGGCTTGGGAAATTGCCCAACGCGTGGAGGTCAGCGACGCGCGCGCGGATGTATCCGACACCATGGGGCAGATTTTGCAGAAAATGGGGGAGTTCGACCGCGCCGAGCAACTGCTGATGGATGCTTTGGAAATTGACATCGAAGCCGGCCACGAACTGGGACAGGCTAACGACTTGTTGGGATTAGGCAAATTTCAGCTGTCCCAAAAAAGATTGGAACAAGCCCGGATGAAATTCGAGGCATCATTGGCCCTTTCAAAAAAAATCGGCTCGCGCCAATTCGAAATGGAATGCCATGCCCAGCTTTACCAGATCGCCGAACAACAGGGCCGCTGGGAACAGGCTTTTGCTTATCTCAAAACCTTCTACAACCTGTACGAGAAAAACCATAACGAGACGACCAGCAAAAAGCTGGCGCTACTTAAAGTGGCGCATCAGGTCGAAACGGCCAAACGCGATGCCGAGATCTATCACCTACGCAACGAGGAACTCCTGCGGGAGATTGAAGAGCGCAAACAGATGGAGCAGGTTTTGCACCGATTGGCGAATACTGACTCGCTGACCGGTCTCCATAATCGCCGCTATTTCTTTGATGAGGCGGGAATCATCTTGAAACAGGCTATCCGCTACCATCATCCGTTATCAGTGCTGCTCTTGGATATAGACCACTTCAAACAAATCAACGACTCCTATGGACACGCCGCCGGTGATCAAGCCATTAGACATCTGGCCGAGCAGACCCGGGAAACAGCCCGGGTGGCCGACCTCACCGCTCGCCTGGGCGGCGATGAATTTGTCGTTCTTCTGCCTGAAACCGAGGCCGTACAAGCCCAGTATCTGGCCCAACGCCTCCAACAACGAACCAGGGAACACGCGGTAATTGTCACCGCGGGCTTTAGTTTTTATATTTCGATTAGCATCGGCATTACCGAACTTATGGCGCCGGCGACGTCGCCCTCCATAGATGGCTTACTTGAAATGGCAGATCGGGCTTTGTATCAAGCTAAGGCGAATGGCCGGGGACGGGTAAATATTTATCAGCCGTCCGCCACAACATAACCCCTATCTTTCTCTTTCCCTCATGTCCATTTCCATCAATCTCGCCGCCTCCCGCGCCCTCATCACTGGTGTCAGCAGTGGCATCGGCGCGGGCATTGCTAAAACACTGGCGCAAGCCGGATGTGATGTGGCCGGGTGCGGTATTGAAAGCGCTGACAGCCCGGGCGCGGAAAATTTCCGGGTCAGCGTCCACGCGCAGGGGCGGCGGGCGTTCTATCAAGCGGTTGATCTGGCTGAGGGTCAGGCCGCGCGCGTGTTTGTGAGTTGGGCCGCCGAACAACTGGGCGGCCTTGACCTGATCATCTCCAACGCGGGGCGCAACTATCACAAAGGGGCAGAGCCAGTCACTGAAGCCGATTGGCAAGCGAACCTGGATTTGAATCTGGCCGCGCACTGGCGCGTGGCGCAGGCCGCCAAGCCGTATCTTGATCGCGCGCCGCACCCGGTCGTCGTTATCATGGCTTCGAACCACGCCTTTTACACCCTGCCCAATTGCTTCCCCTACAACGTTGCCAAAGCAGGGCTGGTCGCCATGGTGCAATCTTTGGCGTTGGAATGGGGCCCGCACGTTCGCGCGGTGGGGATCGCGCCCGGCTTTATTGACACGCCCATGAATATTGAATGGTTCGGCCAGTTTCCCGACCCGACGGCCAAACGTGCCCAAGTGGTGGCGCTCCACCCGGTGGGTCGCTTGGGCACCGCCGAAGAGGTTGGGGCGTTGTGCGCGTTTTTATGCAGTCCACTGGCCGGATATATTTCTGGCACCACGATTCTGATTGACGGTGGGCGTAGCGCCGTAATGCAAGATGCATAGCGCGGATTCGCATAGCCTAAATCGCTTCACCGAAACAAACGCCGTTGAAATACTTGCCTTGCTGGCTACACGCATATTTATAACTCACCTTATTCAAGTTGTAGACAATGACCGTGCGTAACATACGTTTATAACCCTAGCTCTTCTCGCCCCCATGCTTTATTAACTCAAAGGAATTTTTCATGCCATATCTTGCCTCTGACTCGCGTTACACCACCATGCGCTACAACCGCTCTGGCCGCAGTGGGCTCAAATTCCCGGCGGTGTCCCTCGGACTGTGGCACAATTTCGGCGGGGTGGATGTGTTTGAAAACAGCCGCGCCATGCTCCGCCGCGCTTTCGATTTAGGCATCACCCATTTCGACCTGGCCAACAACTACGGCCCGCCCCCCGGCTCCGCCGAGGAAACTTTTGGGCAGGTTATGCAGGCCGACTTGCGCCCCTACCGCGATGAACTCATCATCTCTTCCAAAGCGGGCTATTACATGTGGCCGGGGCCATATGGCGAATGGGGCTCGCGCAAATATCTGGTCTCCAGCCTCGACCAGAGTCTGAAGCGCATGCAGTTGGAGTACGTGGATTTGTTCTATCATCACCGCCCCGACTCCGACACGCCGCTCGAAGAAACCATGAGCGCCCTCGACTACATCGTCCGCAGTGGGCGCGCGCTCTACGTGGGCCTCTCCAACTACGGGCCGGAGGACACCCGGCGGGCCGCGCAAATCCTGCGGGGCCTCGGCACGCCCTGCCTCATCCATCAGCCGTCTTATAGCATGTTCAACCGCTGGGTCGAAGATGGTCTGATTCAAGCATTGGCCGATGAAGGCATTGGGTGCATTGCCTTCTCGCCGCTGGCGCAGGGCCTGCTCACCGACAAATATCTCACCGGCATCCCCGACGGCTCCCGCGCTTCCAAACCCCACGGCTTTCTCAAGCCCGCGCAAATCACTGACGAAAAGTTGAACAAGGTCAAACGCCTCACCGCCATCGCCCAAGCCCGGGGCCAAAAACTGGCGCAACTGGCGCTGGCTTGGGTCCTGCGCCACCCCCCCATGACCTCGGTGCTGATTGGCGCAAGCAGTGTGGCGCAAGTAGACGAAGCCGTGAATATGCTGAACAATGTGACCCTGAGCAACGAAGAACTACAAATTATTGAGACTATTCTCAAAGGTGATCCAGCCTAATTTTTCTTGACGCGGATGACTGATCACTGATTACTAAATTACCACTTACCTCCCCCCCAGGAGCCTCCCATGCCCTCCGCCCCGCTCGCCTCCCAAACCCTCACCCAAGTCGGCCTCATCGTCCGCGATATCGAAGCCACCACGCAAGCGTGGGCCGCAGTTCTCGGCGTGCCAGTCCCCGAAATCATCATCACTGATACCGTGGACCTCGCCCACACCGAATATCAACAGCAAGCCACGCCCGCCCGCGCCAAACTCGCGTTCTTTCCGTTGGGTCAAGTGACCCTCGAATTAATTGAACCCCTCGGCGCGCCTAGCACGTGGAATGACCAACTGGTGGCGCATGGGCCGAGCCTGCACCACATCGCCTTTCAGGTCAACGGCCTCGCCAATTTATTGCCCGTTTTGGCCGCACAAGGAATGCCGCTCGTCCAGCGCGGCGATTACACCGGCGGGCGCTACGCTTATCTCGATGGACACCAACGCTTTGGGGCGGTGGTGGAATTGCTGGAAAATGATTAAGAGTCATCCCGCATGAAAATCCTCTTCATCGGCGGCACCGGTTTCATCAGCACTGCCGTCAGCCGCTTGGCCGTCGCGCAAGGGCTGGCGCTGTTTCATCTCAATCGCGGTCAGCGCCCACTGGAAGTTGCTGGGGTGCAAAGTTTGCACGCCAACATCCACGACCCCACCGCTCTCGCTGCGGCTTTGCGTGACCATCAATTCGATGTCGTCGTGGATTGGATTGCCTACACCCCCGCCGACATCGAGCGCGACCTCGCCCTCTTTCGCGGGCGCGTCAAACAGTTCGTGTTTATCAGTTCCGCCTCGGCCTACCAGAAGCCGCCCGCCTATCCCTTCATCACCGAATCGACTCCGCTCCACAACCCCATCTGGGATTACTCCCAAAACAAGATTGCCTGCGAGGAGCGACTCAACCGCGCCCATCGGGAGGAGGGTTTCCCCATCACGATCGTGCGCCCGTCGTTGACCTATGACCCCAACTTCCCCATCGCCCTCGGCGGGTGGGGATGCTACACGCTGGCCGACCGTCTGCTCAAAGGCCAGCCCATCATTGTGCATGGCGATGGCTCATCCCTCTGGACCGTCACGCACGCCGACGATTTTGGGCGCGGCTTCCTCGGCTTGCTCGGTCACCCACAGGCCCTCGGTCACGCCTTCCACATCACCTCCGACGAAGTGCTGACCTGGAATCAAATTTATCAGACCATCGCCGAAGCGCTGGGGGTGGAAGCCAATCTCGTTCACATCGCCTCCGATTTTATTGCCCGTGTGGCCCCGGCCCAGCGCGGCTCTCTGCTCGGCGATAAAACGTGGAGCGCGATTTTCGACAACAGCAAAATCAAAGCCTTCGTGCCCGGCTACCGCGCGGTCATCCCCTTCCGCGCGGGCATTCGCCGCACCCTGGCATGGTTCGCCGCCGACGAAAAACGTCGGCGCGTTGACCCAGCCGTGAACGCCGAGATGGATAGCATCCTAGCCGCCTATGACGCTCTGGCCTAGGCAAATCATCGTCATCAATTAAGGAGCGTCAACCGTTATGCAAGTAACTATCATTGCCGGGGGTAGTCGGGGGGATGTGCAACCCTATGTGGCGTTAGGCAAGGGATTAAAGGAAGCCGGGCATACGGTTCGCGTCCTGGCCACTCAGGATTTCCAAGACTTGATAACGACCTATGGTTTGGAATTCTTTGACATGGGCGGCGGTGTGAAACTGCTGGCGCAAAGCCAGATCCAAGATATCGTCGAGCAAGGCAATCTGCTGAAAATTCTGGCGGTTACGGGACAAGGCGCGCAACAACTTGCGCGCCAGACGGCCGTCAGTGGGCTGGTGGCTTGTCAAGGTTCGGACCTGATCCTTGCTGGCTTCGGCGGACTCTCAAACGGGTTAGCCCTCGCCGAAAAGTTAGGGATCCCGTTTCTTCAGGCTTACTTAATGCCGTTTACACCGACCCGCGAATTCCCCAGTGTCTTGATGCCGCCATTCCCCCAAACACCGTTGACCAGCTGGACCAATGGTTTATCGCATCGCCTGACCCAGCAGATGATGTGGCAAATGTTGCGGGTCGCAGATAATCAAGCTCGCACCCAGGTGTTGCAAATGGCCCCGGCCCCCTTCTGGGGGCCCTTCGCCTCTCTCCAGCGGCAAACACAACCGATTCTCTATGGTTACAGCCCGCAAGTGATACCACCGCCAACCGATTGGACGGATTTCATCCACGTTACCGGGTACTGGTTTTTGGAGCCGCCGGGTGGGTGGGAACCGCCGGGTGACCTGCTAAATTTTCTGCAGGCTGGCCCGCCGCCCGTGTATGTTGGCTTTGGCAGTATGCCCAGCCGCAAACCAGAAGAAACCACCGCGCTAGTTTTGCAAGCCTTGGCGCGCACCGGCCAGCGGGCAGTATTAGCGTCGGGTTGGGGTGGGCTAAAGAAAGAGCATTTTCCAGAGACCGTGTTTATGATTGGCTCCATGCCCCATAGCTGGCTGTTTCCCAAAATGGCCGCCGTTGTGCATCATGGCGGCGCGGGGACGACCGGCGCCGGGTTATCGGCTGGCATCCCTTCCATTGTTACGCCCTTTTTTGGCGATCAACCGTTTTGGGGACGCCGCGTGTCCGAGCTGGGAGTCGGCCCTAAGCCCATTCCGCGCCAGCGGCTAAGCGTCGAGACCCTAGCCGAAGCGATTCAGCGCGCGGTATCCGACACGGCGATGCGGAAAAACGCCTCCCATCTCGGGGAGCGCATTCGCGCCGAGAATGGGATTGCGCGAGCCGTCACAGTGATTGAGCAGAACTTCACCGCCAAGCGTGTTAGACCCTAACCGTCTAGCGACACCCCAAGGAGTTTATTTATATGATTCAAATTGCTGAATTCTTACCCCCCACCCCCTCGCCGTTGTGGAAGTTGGCCAAGCAAGCCGGTGTGGATTATGCCGTGGGCGGCCTGCCCTTTGATGACGTGGCCTCGTTCAATGACGGGTCAATCCGGCCCGATACCGCGTGCGACTATCTGCCCCTGCTCCGCATGAAACAACGCTATGAGAGCGGCGGCTTTCAACTCGCCGTCATCGAGAACCGCCCGCCGCTCAACAAAACCAAACGCGGCCTACCAGGGCGGGATGAGGAAATCACGGCGGTCTGCACCCTGCTGGAAAACATGGGCAAGCTGGGCATCCCGGTGTGGTGCTACGAATGGATGACCGACTTCAACTGGCTCCGCACCAGCACCAACACCGCCGCGCGCGGCGGCTCGGTGGTCACCAGTTACGATAATGCGCTGATGAAAGAGGCCCCACCCACCGACGGCGGGGCCATTAGCGAAGAGAAGCTATGGGAGACGCTGGAATACTTCTTGAAAAAAGTTTTGCCCGTGGCCGAAAAAGCCGGGGTCAAACTCTCCATGCACCCCGATGATCCGCCGCTCTCGCCCATTCGCGGCGTGGGGCGCATTATGCGGAGCATTGAAAATGCTCAACGCCTGATTGATTTGGTGCCCAGCCCCATGAACACCCTTACTTTGTGTCAGGGCAACTTCACGCTAATGACCAACGACCTACCGGGCGCGATTCGCAAGTTCGGGGCGCAAGGCAAAATTTCATTCGTCCACTTCCGCGATGTGCGCGGCACGCCCGAGAAGTTCGAGGAGACGTGGCACGACGCGGGTCAGACCGATATGCTGGCCTGTCTGCAAGCCTATAAGGACATCGGCTTTGAGGGGGTTCTGCGCCCCGACCATGTGCCCACCGTGGAAGGCGACAGCAATTCCAACGCGGGCTATTCGTCGTTTGGGCGGCTGTATGCCATTGGGTATATTCGCGGGCTACGCCAAGCGGTGTATGCCAATTACTAATTACCTGTCAGGGCTCAAGACATCGTGAACAGTTTTATCTCGAAAAAGGCTCAAG
>CAYUFY010000080.1:0-16838 GCA_964443795.1 uncultured Anaerolineales bacterium
AGCGCGCCGCCGCTAGTTTGCGTGGCGTATTGTTTCTCGGCGCGCAGACCCCGCTCCTTAAGCGCCTGCCACAACATCTCCCGCTCAGCCGATTGCACAATTAAATCGTTGAGTTCAGTCGCGGCCAGCAATTTCTCGCCGGTGGTGTAGAGAAAGGTGATCCGGCGCCATTTGCGCGAAGGAATGGGGCGGGGCAACTGTTCCAACGGCCCGATCTGAATTTTGAAATATTGCTCGTGGGCGCGCGGATGGTCGGGCTGGGTGCGGAGCAGTTCCGCGCGGGTCGCCAGTTCGTGCCCGCGCACCGGGGCCACGTAGTTAATTGCCCACTTCTCATCGCCAAACTTTGCGGTCTGGTACAACGCCAGCCAGTCCACCGCCACCGTCTTGGGCGCGGTCTTGAATGGAATCCGATACCAACCCAGCACCCGCGCAATTTAAAAATCACGCTTGTTGTTGAGGATGGCAACCAGGATTAGGTCTGTGGGATTCATAGCAACAGGCCAAAAGCAGTGAGCGGATGCGGCGCTGCGAACGGCTGTTTACTGGCGACTCATAGAAATGTTAGCCACCGGCGGGGGATATGCCCGGTGTCGTTTAGGCCGGTGACCAGCATCTCGCCATCGGGTAGGACCAGCACCTGGCTTAGGCCGCAGTTGTGAATATCACAATGCGACCACATTTTGACACGCACCCCCAACACCCTTAACAAGAAATAGCGGATGATGTTGCCGTGCGCCACCATAATCTCTTCCCGATCAGCGCCCCGCGCGGGCCGGAAGAATTTTTGGAAGGCCTGCTCCGCCCGGGCGCGGTCCCGGTTCAGTTCGTCCCGCGAAAGCCCGTGAAAATATTGCCGCAC
Source organism: uncultured Anaerolineales bacterium (assembly GCA_964443795.1). Taxonomy (GTDB): domain Bacteria; phylum Chloroflexota; class Anaerolineae; order Anaerolineales; family UBA6663; genus DATDRS01. The sequence continues at coordinate 863 of CAYUFY010000080.1, forward strand.
ATGGATGGGCCAACCCGGCGCGGTCTCGCTGAGTAACGGCGTTTGGCGCATCGGCACCTCCGGGAAGCGTTCGGCGATAACCCCGGCGGTCTCGGCGGCGCGGCGCAGGGGGCTGTGGTGAATCACCGCCACGGGCAAATCGCTTAGACGCCGCGCGACCCAGCGGGCCTGCCGCCGCCCCAGCGAGGTCAGGCCATTGCCGAGGCCATCGGGCATTTCGCCCTTGGCCATCTGGCCGTGGCGTACGAGGTGAATGGTTCTAATTCCCATACATTGAAAGTGGGAGCGCGTTGCACGCGCGATGGGCTTTGCAACAACCCATCAATCGCGGCTACAAGCCGCTCCCACTGTTTTCAGAGACCTATTCAAATCACCCGCGCATTTCTTTAATGCGCTTGTCCATCTCCGGCACCAATTGCTGGTGCTTCACCCACCACTCGGGGTCTTTCTGCGCGTCCAGTTCTTCCACGGTCTTGCCCTGTTGTTCCACCCAGGTGTAATACTTGAGATTGTGCCATTGCCGTTGCATATCCGGCGTGCCGTCTTTAATCCAGTCGGTCTTCTGGCCGTGGAAGATGGCTTCGACATACGCCATGCCGCGCGCGTCGTCCATCGCGCCGTAGTCGCGGGCCATGTCGTCCATCACCGAGTGATAGCGGTCAATGGCGTCGGTGCAGATGGTGACGATGACATCGTTTTTCCCGAATTGGTAATGCTTAGCCGTCTTGATCGCGCCGAGGACATTGCATACGCCCGAGATGCCAAAAATCGTCGAGAGCGCGCGCACCTTTTCGGCAGGGAGGCCATAGCGGCGGGTCAGCACTTCCTGCCCGGCTTCGTCGGTCAACACTTGCAAGCCCTTCTTGCATTCAATGTCATCCAGGCAAATGATGGCGTCCATATTCAGCACATTGTGAATCCACGTCACATGCTTGTCGCCGATGCCCTGGATGTCGTGGCCGCCGTAGCCATTGTTGTAGAGCGTGGGGCACTGCGTGGGTTCGAGGCCCACCGTGCGGGCGTGGGGAAACGCTTGCTTAATGCGATCCCCGGCGGCAATCGTCCCGGCGCTCCCCATCGCCGAGCAATACGCCGCAATCTGCCCGTTACCCACGCCTTCGGCTTGCAATGCCGCCGCGAGTTCCACAATCGTGTTGCCGGTGACGTGATAGTGGAAGCGATAGTTGCCCATCACTTCAAACTGATTCAGAATGCGGATGTCGGGATTGCGCCGCAGTTCCCACGTTTTGTCATAGATTTCCTTGACATTGGATTCGACCCCGACGGTTTTGATGACCTGCGCCCCGTAGGTCTCGATTTTCTCGAAGCGTTCCTTGCTCATGCCCTCGGGCAGAACCACGATGGACTTGGCCCCGACGCGCCCGCCCACCCACGCGCCGCCGATGCCATAATTGCCCGTGCTGGGCCAGACCACGGTGTGCTTCCCAATATCCACCCGGCCAAACACCAACTCTTCGGCGAGCACCGAGTAAGCCGCGCCCACTTTGTGCGCGCCCGAGGGGAAGTCGCGCCCGTATAGCACCACGATGGGCGCGTCTACGCCCGTGAGTTCACGCGGCAGAACTTCGTATTTAATTTTGTCATCGGGGCCGCGCCAGGTGATGTTGTAGAGATTCACCGGGTCCAGCGGCGCACCTTTCAGCGCCTGCACCGCGCGGGCGCGGGTGGCTGGGGCAATGGTGTTCGGGTGCAACATTTCTTCAAACGTGGGGCCGAGAATAGCTTTGGACATCGAGGTCATCCTTTGAGAGTTAAGAAGGGTTGCCACTGATTATAGGAGAGAAGCGGCAGGAAGAAAAACAAGGCGGCTGGCCTCAGGCAGGCCCTTGTTTAGAGCGGCTACGTTGGGGATAGATACAGCTGCTTGAAGTGGAAGCGCCCCGAAATTTTCATTGACGATTGGCTTTGATTTTCGTATAATAATTGGCGTAAGCTAAGTGATGGGGTTACGGCTAGCGCAAAGGACTTATTTTAAAAACCCGGTCTTTTGCTTTTATTGTGGGCCATTAGCTCAATTGGCAGAGCAGTTGACTCTTAATCAATTGGTTCCGGGTTCAAGTCCTGGATGGCTCACCACGACAATCAACTGGCGGGTGAATGCCTTTTGTACAAAAGGCATTCACCCGCCAGTTTTGGTTCATTGGATTTTTCTGATTCTGATGGGAATTTATGGTTGTGACCCCAAATGAGGCATGATTGGCAGAAACCTCCTAGTCGTCCAAAAAATTCACGCCGCCAATCTCGCCGCCGGGTATGGGTCGGTCTATCTGCCGTTTGCCCTCGTGGCGGTCTGGCCGTGCGTAGCCCCCTCGATTGACCCGCTTCCGCCTCCCCACTTTAGCCTGGTTGAGCAGTTTCGCCCTCCTGCTCTACGCCCTCACCCCGGCCCGCCCCGCCGTTTCTGAGACCGCGGTTACCCTCAAAGCCTCCGCACCCCTCGGCACCGTGGTCACGGTCACCTTGACTTTGACCAACACCGGCCAACCCGCCACTACCGTCTATCTCTACGAAGCCTGGCCCGCCGGGCCGGCCGCCCCCGCTAGGTCAACCGCGCCCCTGCGGGTGCCGCTCCCCGCCGACCCCGATTTCCTCATCACGCAACTCCGGCAAGCCCTCGCCCCCGCTGGCCGCGCCGACATCCTCGTTTATCTCGCCGACCAGGCCGACCTCAGCCCGGCGCTCGCCCTCACCGATTGGAACGCGCGTGGAGAAGCCGTGTATCAAATCCTCACCCAACACGCCGCCCGCACCCAGGCCCCGCTCCTCGCCGAACTAACCCAGCGCGGCTACACCCCGCGCTCCTATTGGATCGTCAATGCCCTACTCGTGCAGGGCGATTCCGCCCTCGCCGCCTACCTCGCCGCCCGCCCCGAAGTCGCCCTCCTCGCGCCCAATATCCACCATCCTCTTACTTCTATCTCCCCCTCTCCTGACGACGCTCTTGGGTTTGGTCGTCAGGGGACTATAGCACCCGTAGCGCAGCGAAGCGGTGGGGGGGCAGGGGGTGGGGTTCCCTGGGGTCTCACCCAAATCCGCGCCCCCCAAGTCTGGGCCGACTATGGCCTTCGCGGCCAAAACATCGTCGTCGCCAACATTGATACCGGCGTGGCCTACACCCACACCGCCCTCTTCTCCACCTATCGCGGCTATTCGGCGCTCGGCTTCGACCACAATTACAACTGGTTCAACCCGCACCCGGTCTTCACCTTGCCAGTCACCCTCGCGCCCTTCGACACCGTCGGGCATGGCACGCACACCCTGGGCATCATGGCGGGCGGGGCGGTTGAAAACTATGCCGCCCTCGGCGTGGCCCCGGCGGCGCAGTGGATTGCCGCACTGGGGTGCGCCAGTTCCTTCTGTTCCGACGAAGACCTGCTGGCCTCGGCGGAATGGATACTCGCGCCCACCGGCCTGACCGGCGCCAACCCGCGCCCCGACCTGCGCCCGCACATCATCAACAACTCGTGGGGCGAGGCCGGTGACCGGCTGTGGTATCTCGGTTACGTCACGGCTTGGAATGCCGCCGGAATTTTCGCGGCCTTTGCCAACGGAAATGACGGCTTACTCTTTGGCTGTGGCTCGGCGGGTAACCCGGGCAACTATGCGGCCTCGTTTGCCGTGGGCGCTACTGACCCCGATGATTTCATCGCCTCCTTCTCCTCACGTGGCCCCACCTCCGACAACCGCCTCAAACCCGATCTCAGCGCGCCGGGTGTTAATGTGGTCTCCGCCGATTCCAAAGGTGGCACCATCGAGCATAGCGGCACCTCCATGGCCACCCCCCACGTTGCGGGCGCGGTAGCCCTGCTCTGGTCAGCCAACCCGCTCCTCATCGGCGACATCGTCACCACGCGCAATATCCTCACTCGCACCACCATCCCTCGGCCCAGCTCCGAATGCGGTTCCGCCGGAGTCCCCAACAACACCTATGGTTGGGGCCGCCTCGATGCTTATCGCGCCGTGCAAGCCGCGCGCGTGGAGGTTCCGTGGCTGGCCGCGCCCGCCTCACTCTTTTTGCCCGCCAACGCCGGGGCCGCGCTCAGCGTGAATTTCGATGCGCGTCAAGTCACCACAGCGGGCGCCTATACTGCGCGCCTGCTCATCGTTCGCGATCAGGTGATTACCCCGGTCAATGTGGCTTTTGATGTGCAACCGGCGGTCATGGGGCTTGCGGAACTGCGCGGCCAGCTGACGGATCTGTGGACTGACACGCCGATCTTCGCCCATGCGGATTTGCTGGAACCCCCCAGCATTTACCCCGACCCGCGTGGCTACTTCACCCTTACCTTACCCGTAGGCACCCACGCGCTTACCCTCGCCGCCCCGGGCTACTTGACCCGCACCGCTCAAATCTCCCTCACCACTGACCTGACCCAAACCTTCCCACTGACCCCCGATGCGCCGCATTTCAACTTAGCCACCTCGGCGACCCTCACCGCCTCCCTCCCTTTTGGCGCGCGCGCCGATTTTCCACTGACCGTACGCAATGCTGGCACGCAACCCCTCACCCTCAGTGTCACTACCCCCGCTTTGGAATGGAGCCTGAGCGAATCGGCCTCGGCCAACCTTTACGACCTCAGCGCCTTCTCCCCCCTCTCCCTCACCGACGATCTCATCTATACCGAACCCCTGCAACTCGGCTTTGATTTTCCTTTCTATGGTCAATTGGTAAACCAGCTTTATCTCAGTTCCAATGGTTGGGTCAGTGTGGCCAAACCTAAAGACCCAGCCCCGCTGGCCGGGTGTTTCCCCTCCACCCGCCTCCCCACCGGTGGCGTGCTCGCGCCTTTTTGGACCGACCTCGATCCGTCGCAAGGCGGCATCGTCCGCGCGGGGTCTGTTTCTAGCGCTACTTACGTGATTAGTTTCGAAAACGTCCCGCCCTGGCAGGAGAATCCCGAACCCAACCCGCCCACTTACACATTTCAATTGGCGTTTCATGCCGATGGCCGCGCTGAGTTTATCTATGGCCTTTTGGGCGCAACCCCCTGGAGTTGGGGCGTAGGAGCGATGTTCACTTCTGAGCGCTATCAAACCATTGCCTGTGAACGTCAGCCCAAAGAATTACCGGGCCGCACCCTCACCCTGCGCGCTCAGCCTTCCCCGACGCTGTGGCTCAGCGCCTCACCCGCCGCCCAAACCCTTCTGCCCGGTGCCAGCGCCCCGCTCACCGTTTCACTCATCGGCGCGGCGTATGTCCCGTGGCGCACCGTGCCCTACACCGGCACCGTGCGCCTCAGCACCAATGACCCCACGCAACCCCAGCTTGACTGGCCCGTGGCTTTGCGCGTGGGCCCGCCCGCCGCGCAAATGTGGTTGCCGGTGATTAGCCGTTAAAACCAGAACGCGGAGTTTTTCAAAAACTCCGCGTTCTGCTGGAAGCCTTCCCTCATTTGCCTGCGACAAATGGGGGGGAATTGATGAGGGCTACCGCCGTCCCCGGCGGGGCCGCCGCCCCTCGCGTTTGTCGCCGCCCGCTGGGGCCGGCGCTTGGGGCGCGCTTCCCGTGGGTTGCGGCACCGGCGCGTGCAAGGTCTGCTGATAATAATCGTCCAGCAACATCGCCATAATCGCCGACTCGTCCTCGGTCTCCGCCAGACTGCGGGCCAGCGGTATAAATCGCCGACTGCGTTCGGTCTGCAGTTTATCGCGCTCGCGCAGCCGGGCTTCCAGCAGGGCCGTTAGGCGCTCGGTCACAATCGCCTCCACATCGGCGTCGGTGGGCAGGGGGCGCTCCTGCATATCAATCTCGTAGCGTTTGGCGATGCGGTCGAGCGTGAACTTCTCCACGCCGCTCACCAGCGCCAGCGCGGTGCCGCTGGCCCCGGCGCGCCCGGTGCGCCCCGCGCGATGGATATAGCCTTCCAGGTCGTCCGGCGGTTCATACTGGATGACGTGTGACAGTTCGGGGATATCCAACCCGCGCGCGGCCACGTCGGTGGCCACCAAAAAGCGCAACGTCCCGCGCCGCACCCGCTCCAGCACGCGCTCGCGCTCGGCTTGCGACAGGTCGGCGCTCAACTCATCGGCATCGTAACCAAAGCGTTGTAACACCACCGCCACATAATGCACCTGGGCTTTGGTGTTGCAGAAGATGATGGCCGAACTGGGGTTTTCAATCTCAATCAGCCGCACCAGACTGCGGTCTTTATCCAGCCCGGGCACGGTGTAATATACATGCTCCACTTCACTGACGTGCACATGGTCGCGGCTCAGGCTGAGAAACTCCGGCTCGTGGATAAATTCGCGCGCGGTCTGGATGACATGCGGCGGGAAAGTGGCCGAGAACATGCTGGTGAGGAGCGCGCGTTTGGGCAAATAGCGTTGCACCTGCCGCATATCCGGGTAAAAGCCGATGGAGAGCATCCGGTCGGCCTCGTCGAAGATGAGCGCTTGCAGGTGGTCGAGCGTCAGCGTGCGTTTGAGCAAGTGGTCGAGCACCCGCCCCGGCGTGCCGACCACCACCTGCGCGCCCTGCTTGAGCGCGTCGTTTTGCGGGCCATAGCCCACGCCGCCATACACCGCCACCGTGCGGAGGCCGGTGGTGCCAAACAAGGTCTCGGCATCCTGCCACACCTGGCGCGCCAGTTCGCGCGTGGGGACCAGGATGAGCGCTTGGCACTGCTGGCGCGCCGGGTTAAGCCGTTCGAGCAGGGGGAGCAGAAACGCGCCGGTTTTGCCACTCCCGGTGCGGGCCTGCGCCATCAAGTTTTTTCCGGCTAACAGCAAAGGGAGGCCCTGGGCTTGCACGGGCATCAGGCTGGTCCAACCCGCGCGGGCCGCCGCCGCCTGCAAGGGCGCGGGCAATTGGTCGAGGGTCACGGCCACGGTGGGCGTTTCATCAGGTAAATTATTCAAAGGGATCTCATTTCAGGGGTAAAGTTTTAGACTTTAGACGGGATTGGCGTAGGTCGCGCTTGGAGCGCGACGGTTTTTGCCACGCTGGTGTCAGGCTGCAAGCCCAACCTACTGCACTTTCCCATATAAAGTCGGTAGAACCGGTTTCAATTTGTTGCCAAGTGTACCACTAGCGTCGCCCTACGCTTTACGTTCCAACAACTGCTCTTCATAAATCCGGCGCACCGTGTCCTCAATCTCTGGCTCGCGCACCGAGAGATCGAGCAGGCGATATTGCGCCGACAGGCGGCCAATGAGCGTGGACGCCGCGACTTCGCCCCGCGTGAACCGATAGGTCACCCGCAATCCCTCGCGGGCCGCCACCCGCGCGCCGTCCACGGTCACGTCCGGGTAATCCTCGGCAAAGTCCACCACCAGTTCGCGTTCCCCGCCGAACCGGCGCCGCAGTTCATCCAACTGGCCGTCGAACAACAACTGCCCGTGATCAATCATCATCACGCGGTGGCACAGTTTTTCCACATCCGATAAATCGTGGGTGGTGAGGATGAACGTGGTGCCGCGCTCGCGGTTGGTCTCCAAAATAAACTCGCGGATGCGCTCCTTGGCGACCACATCCAACCCGATGGTAGGCTCGTCCAAAAAGACCACCGCCGGGTCGTGGAGCAGGGCGGCGGTCAGGTTGGCGCGCATCAACTGCCCGAGCGAGAGTGACCGCACCGGGGTGTGCAGAAACTCGTCGAGCGCGAGCAATTCGCGGAACGTGGAGAGATTCTGGTTAAAGCGGTCTGCCGGGATGCGGTAAATGTGGCGGAGCAAATCAAACGATTCGATGACGGGCAAATCCCACCACAACGTGTTGCGCTGGCCGAACACCGCGCCAATGCGCGCCACATGCGCCTGCCGTTCCTGCCACGGGATGAGGCCCCCCACGCGCACCTCGCCCGACGAGGGCACGAGAATCCCGGTGAGGATTTTCAGCGTGGTGGATTTCCCCGCCCCATTGGGTCCCAAATACCCGACGAGTTCCCCGAGCTCCAGCGTGAAGCTCACCTCTTCCACCGCTTTGACCAACCGATAGTCGGTGCTGAACAAATTGCGGAGGGCGCCAAACATCCCGCGCTGATGGCGGTAGACTTGAAAATGTTTATTGAGCCGCGCGACGGTGATGAGGGGCATTGGCCGATGATCAGGAATGGCAAGTGGCAAGAAGCCGATGCCGCATATCATACTATCACTTTTTACTGGTCACTGGTCATCCGTCACTTTTTACCTATTTCCGCATGGTATAATCCCGCTCGCCCTCATTCACCCTCATTCAGCATCACTCCATTCCCCTCCGGAGGTCGCTTTGAAACTTCACGAATACCAATCGAAACAACTCTTTGCCCAACGGGGCATTCCCGTGCCCATGGGCAAAGTCGCCACCACCGCCCAGGAAGCGCGCGATATCGCCGACGAACTGGGCGGGCGGGTGGTTATCAAAAGCCAGGTGCTGGTCGGCGGGCGCGGCAAAGCCGGCGGCGTCAAACTGGCCAAATCCCCGCAGGAGGCCGAAGACCTCGCCAAACAAATCCTCGGCATGAACATCAAGGGCCTGCCCGTCCGCAAAGTGTTGGTGGACCCCATCGCCGATATCAAGCAGGAAATTTATTTAGGCATCACCAACGATCGCGCGGCCAAACGCCCGGTGGTCATCGCCTCGGGCGCGGGCGGCGTGGAGATTGAAGAGTTGGCGCGCACCGATCCGGGCAAAATCATTCGGATGCACATTGACCCGCTGATGGGTCTGCGCGATTATCAATCGCGCGATGTGGCGCACGGCATTGAACTGCCGCGCGACCACTGGAAAGCCTTCGCCCAGATTTTGGGCGGCCTCTATAAAACCTACATGGAGACCGACGCCACACTCGCCGAGATTAACCCGCTGGTCATTCTGGGCGACAACCGCCTGGTCGCGCTGGATGGCAAAATCGTCCTGGACGATAACGCCCTCTATCGGCACCCCGATCTGGCCGAGATGCGCGACCTCGATGAAGAGTCGTCGCAAGAGACCGAGGCCCGCCGCTTTGGCTTGTCCTACGTTAAGCTGGATGGTGAGATTGGTTGTATGGTCAATGGCGCCGGGTTGGCCATGGGTACCATGGACATTGTGAAATACTTCGGCGGCTTTCCGGCTAACTTCCTCGATATTGGCGGGGGCGCGCAGGCCGACAAGGTGACGGCGGCCCTCCGCATCATCCTCTCCGACCCCAAAGTGAAGGCGGTCCTCATCAACATCTTTGGCGGCATCACCCGCTGTGATGAGGTGGCGCGCGGCATCCTGATCGCGTTGAAAGAACTCAACACCGCGGTGCCCATGGTGGTGCGGCTGGTCGGCACCAATGAAGAAGAGGGGCGGCGTTTATTGTCCGACGCCAAAATGATCACTGCCGTTTCGTTGGCCGATGCCGCGCAAAAAGCGGTGGCGGCGGCGAAAAGCCACAATTAACTTCAAACCCCAAATTTCAAACCTCAAAGTTGGAAGTTTGAAATTTGTGGTTGGGATTTTTAAAATATGAGCATCCTTGTTGATAAAAACACCCGCCTGTTAGTGCAAGGCATCACCGGCCGCGAAGGCCTGTTTCACACCGAGCAAATGGTCGCCTACGGCACCAAAGTCGTCGCCGGGGTGACGCCCGGCAAGGGCGGCGAATGGGCCTGCGATGGCAAAGTGCCGGTGTTCGACACCGTCAAGGCCGGGGTCGAATCCACCGGGGCCAATTGCGCCATTATCTATGTCCCGGCGCGCTTCGCCCCCGACGCCATGCTCGAGGCCGCCGACGCGGGCATCCCGCTCATCGTCTGCATTACTGAAGGCGTGGCGGTGCAGGACATGATGAAAGTTCGCAATTATCTTGACCAGAAGGGCGTGCGTTTGGTGGGGCCGAACTGCCCGGGGTTGCTGACCCCCGGCGAGGCCAAGGTGGGCATCATCCCCGGCCATATTGCCAAGCCCGGCAATATTGGCATCGTGGCGCGCTCGGGCACGCTCACCTACGAGGTCATCCACGCCCTCACCCAAAAAGGTTTGGGGCAATCCACGTGTGTGGGCATTGGCGGCGACCCGGTGAATGGCACCAACTTTATTGATGCGCTGAAACTGTTTGAAGATGACCCGCACACCGACAAGGTGGTGCTCATTGGCGAGATTGGCGGCAATGACGAAGAGCAGGCCGCCGAATTTATCCATGACCACATGACCAAGCCGGTGGTGGCGTTCATCGCCGGGCAGACCGCGCCGCCCGGCAAACGCATGGGCCACGCGGGCGCGATTGTCGAGGGCGGCTCCGGCCTCGCCGCCGACAAAATCAAGGCCCTCGAAGCCGTCCATGTCAACGTGGCGGCGCACCCCGAACAGATTCCCGATTTGCTGATTTAATCTTGCAACCACAGATTTCACTGATTTCACAGATTATCGAACGCTGACAATCTGTGGTAATCCGTGTCATCTGTGGTTTCTTTTTAAGCGGCGGTTACTTCCGGGCTTTTATGAACTTTCTCAAACGCCTCGACCCCGGCTGGGTGGTCGTATTCCTCATCGCCTCGCTCGCGGCTTGGCCGTTCATCACCCGCGCCAGCCTGCCCACTCTCACCGACGCCGAGATGCACGCCTACCGCACGCATCAAATTCTTTCAGCATGGCAGGCCGGGGTGCCCTATGTGCGCTGGGCGCCCGATTTCTTTTATGCCTTTGGCTACCCGGTCTTCAGTTACTACTCGCCACTCACTTATTATCTGGGCGCGGCTTATGCCAGCCTGTGTTGTGGTGTGACCGGGGCCGCCGCCGGGGTTAAGTTTGTCATCGTCGCCGCCATTTACCTGGGGGCGGGGGGCATGTATTTGTTTGTGCGCGACCGCTGGGGCGAGTTGGCCGGGGTGGTCAGTGTTGCGGCTTTCAGTCTCTCGCCCTATCTGGTTTATATTGACCCTCACGCGCGGGGCGATGCGCCCGAGACCTTCGCCATTGCCGTTGGCATTTGGGTCTTGTGGGCCTTTGCCCGTCTGCGTCGCACGCTGGCACCGGGCGATGCGGCCGTGGCCGCCGTGACCCTGGCCGCGCTCATTCTTTCCCACAATCTCATGGCACTGGTGTTCTTCGGCCTGCTCCTGGCCTGGCTGGCGTGGGATGTTCTGTTCGGGCAGGCTTTTATGCCCGTCTGGATCTTGGATGAAGCGCCCGCCAATGCGGTGGGGCGCTGGCAGGTGATGGGCCGTTTGGCCCTGGCGGTGGGGTTGGGGCTGGCCCTGGCCGCGTTCATGTGGCTCCCGGCCGTGTTGGAGCGCGACGCCGTTCAATTCCACAATGTGGCCGGGGGCTCCTACTTCGATTTTCGCCGTTACTTTGTGGATTGGCGCGAACTCTTTGCCCCGGCGCTCACCTTCGACCTCAGCGCGACCCAAATGCGTTTTCATTACAGCATTGGCCTGGCGCAATGGATTTTGGGCGCATTGGGATTGCTCACCGTGTTTGCGCCTCGCCTGCGCCGCTTCTCGGTGTTGTTCTTTGCGCTGGTCGCTGTTTGCCTCATCTATCTCATTCTCCCCGGCTCCATCCGCGTGTGGGAAGCCATCCCCCCCATGGCCTTTCTACAGTTCCCCACACGGTTGCTTGGCCCCGCCGCCGTCGTCCTCGGCATCCTCGCGGGCGCGGCCGTTAGTTGGGCCGATTACCTGCCGTGGAAACACAGCCGGCTGGCTCTCGGGGCGGGCGCGGTGGCGCTGTGTGGCCTCACCGCCATGCCGTTGCTCTACCCGCCGCTCTGGCCGGCCTTTGGCCCGGTCACCGCTGAGCGCATCCTCGCCACCGAACTCACCGGGCGCGGGGTCGGCACCACCTCCGCCAACGACTTCCTGCCCGTTGGCGTCACCGTCCCACCTCAGCCGCAAGCCTCGCTCATCGAATCCTATGCCACCGGGCCGGTGGACAAAATCAATCGCGTCACCCTCCCGCCCGGCACGCAGGTCGAAATTCTTGAACACGGCCCTGAGCATGATCGTTTCCACGTGATTGGTGAGACAGAATTTGTCCTCCGCCCCTACACGTTTTACTGGCCCGGCTGGACCGCCTACGTTGACGGCGTGAAAACGCCCACCCAAATTGCCGACCCCGATGGTTGGATGACCCTCACCGTCCCGGCAGGTACGCATGATGTCTTGTTCCGGCTTGAAAACACCCCGGTGCGCTGGTGGGGGTGGTTGATAAGTGGCGCGGCCCTCGCGGGCTTGCTGGCCCTCACGGTTCTGCAAACCCGCGCGCGGGCCGCGGCCCCCGCGCCCGAGCGCCTGCCCCGTGCGGTCTGGGTGCCCCTGAGCCTCACCGCCCTCGGGCTATTGACCCTCCGCTTCGCCGCCGACCGCCTCGGTTGGTGGCGCGTCGCATCCACCGGGCCGACCGTCGTGGTCGCCCAACATCAACACTATGCCGCTTTGCAGGGGGACATCGCCCTCCTCGCTTATGATCTGCCGCAAACCACCGCGCGCCCCGGCGCTAAAATACTCCTCACGCTTTACTGGAAAGCCCTCGCCGTGCCGACTATGAACCTGCACGTCTTTGTGCACTTCGTTGGGCCAGATGGGCAGTTGTGGGGCCAGTCCGATAAATGGAACCCCGCCGATTTCCCCCTCACCCTTTGGCCGCTCGACCACTATGTGCGCGATGAACACCTCGCCGACCTGCGCCCCGACGCGCCCTCCGGCACCTACACCATTCTGGCCGGGCTGTGGGATCCGACCACCTTGCAACGCATGCGCCTCCTGGCTGGCGCCGACCAATCGCCCGAGGCCGACAGTATTTTGCTCATGGATTCTTTTGTGGTTGAATAAAGTGTCATGTGCCATGTGTCAGGTGTCACGACGACCTGCCTCTTGACACTTGCCACTTGAACACCTGATACTTGCCCTATGTCTGGATTACGCGTTATCGCTGGTGAAGCCAAAGGTCGCCGCCTGAAGATGGTACCCGGCTCGGGCACGCGCCCCATTGCCGACCGCGCCAAAGAATCGCTCTTCAACATTCTTGGCGAAGACATTGTCGGCGCGGCGGTGCTGGATCTGTTTGCGGGCACGGGGGGGGTGGGCATCGAGGCCCTCAGCCGCGGCGCGGAGTATGCCGTGTTTGTCGAGGCAGACCGGCTAGCGCTTCGGACGATTCAAGAGAATTTACACAGCGTGGGGTTCAGCGACTTCGCCCGGGTGGTGCGCTCGGATGTGTTCATCTACCTCCGCAACGACTCGCGTGAGGGCTTTGACTACATTCACATCGCCCCGCCGCAATACCAGAACCTGTGGGCCAAGACGCTCGAAACGCTCGATGCGCACCCCAGTTGGGTCAACCCCGATGGCATCATCGTGGCCCAGATCCATCCGAACGAGTTCAGCGAACTCCCGCTTAAAAATCTCACACTCTTCGATCAGCGCAAATATGGAAGCACAGTGTTGGCTTTTTATGAGAAGCCCGGTGTGTAACCGGCGCCCGCGCTGTTTTCGGCCCTCCCTCGCCTTTATCTGTCTCCTCGCGTTTTTGGCCCCCGCCCCGGCGGAAGCACGCCCCCGCCGGATTGACCCGGCCCCACAATTTTTCGCCAACCTCACCGTCACGGTCACCGATCGTGCCACGGGGCAACCGGTGCCCGGCGGGCGGGTCAGCCTTCCAGCGCTCGGGTTCAGCGCCACCACCGATGGCACGGGGCAACTGCGCGGGCGCGCGCTCCCGCTCGGGTCCTCCCCCAGCCTCACCACCACCATTGTCATCACGGCCACGGGTTACGGCGAATGGACGATTCAAAATGTGCGCCTGCTCGCGGCTGATACCTTGTTGCTCACCGCCGACCTCGCCCTGTCGCCCACGCGCATCGTCGAGCCAGACCTGGCTGGCGGGAGCGGCTTTGAGTCTCGCGCCCACGTTCCCTTGGCCACTACCGACCAATCGAACTTGCCCCCGCCGCTCACCATCCGCGTGCGGGTGACGGGTAATGGCAATTGCAATTTGAGCCTGCCCTACACAGTGCAGACGATTGATTTCCGCGAGTATGTGAAGCATGTGTTGCCCAATGAGTGGGGCGCAAGTTGGAACGCCGAGTCGCTTAAGGCCGGCGCGATGGCGGCGCGCATGTATGCCTGGTATCAGGTGGCGCGCGGCGGCAAGTGGTTCGATGCCGATGTGTACGACAGCACCTGCGATCAGGTGTATCGCCCGAACATTGCCTATGCCAGCACCAACGCGGCGGTGGATGCGATTTGGGCGTGGCGGTTGATGAAGGACAACTTGCTGGTGGCGACGTACTACCGCGCGTATTACAGCCAATGTGAGGGCGCGGGTCTGGCCGGGCGGTGCATGGGGCAGTGGGATTCCAAGTGGTTGGCCGATGCCGGTTCGACCTGGGACCAGATTTTGACCACCTTCTACACCGGGGCAACGCTGTCGCTGGCGCCACCTAATATTGGTTTAGCGCCGCCGCCGTTATGGTTGCGGGAGAAGGTGTTTTTGGCGCTGGTGGTGAGGTGAAGAAACGAGCAAAGCATGAGAAGCGGTATAATTCTTGAAAGGTGATTCTTATGAAAACGCTCACTGTGGATTACCCCGATAACTTTGAACTGGCGGTGCATCTCACTCACGCAGAGTTCGCCGCGCAAATTCGCTTGATGGCCGCCTTGAAGATGTTTGAATTGGGCAAACTCTCTTCGGGTAAGGCCGCCGAATTGGCTGGCTTAACGCGGGTGGAGTTTTTGGAGATGTGCGGACGTTACCGCGTCTCGATCTTCAACTACATGCCGGGAGAGTTGGCCGCTGAAATGTGCGCTGACCTTCAGGCTGTAACCGGGCCGCACTGATGAGTATTGTCTCTAACACCGGGCCCCTCATTAAGCATTAGCCAAAATAGATCAACTGGCTTTGCTTGAGGCGCTTTATGAACGGGTCTTCATTGCCCCCGCCGTTCACTGCGAATTACTGGCTAAAATTGGCCCGGAAGCCGAGCGGTTGAATCAAGCGCTGGCTACTTTTGTTCAAGTGGTTGAACTCAGTGAACTGCCGCCAGAAGTTCAAACCACCACCAAGATGCTGGCGGGCGCGGCCATTGAGGGCAAGGAAGATCCGCTCTATGGCCTGAAGGAGAATGTCATCATCGGCAAACTCATTCCGGCGGGCACGGGTTACTGGTCGTATCACACGCCCGAAGGCGTGGAAACGCCCGTCGCCGAAGTTGGCGCAGATGATGTCGCCGTGGCGGCGTAAGACAAAAAACGCGACCCGACCGGTTGAGAAAACTGGTCGGGTCTTTTTTTGTTCAGCCTTGATTGCCGCGCTTTGGCGTCGGCGGTAAAATGGATGGTAGAAGCGAAAGGTGGTTCACCATGACTGTGCTAATTCCTGTCCCAGACGAATTGATTGAGCAAATCAAAATTCACGGCGCGACCACGCAAGCCGAGATTGAAAAATTTGTGGCCGATGCCGCGCGTAAATCGCTGGCCCAATATGGCTCTGCGCGTCCCAAACGCACGCCCCGCGAAATTTACGTCGAGACGTTGGCGCAGGTGACGGCCTTTGAGCAGAAATATAACCTGCCGACCGCGCAATTCCTGCCCGATTTTGAAGCGGGAAAAATCAATGAGGATGCGGCGGACTGGTTGGCTTTTTATGAGTGGCGCAGTTTAGGCTATGCTTTACGCCGCCTTGAAGAGAAATATGGCTTTGTGCGGAATATCGCGCAATGAGTGACCGTCAACTCGCGGCCTATTATTGGAATGTTCGCGCCCTGATTGCTGAGCAATACGATATCTTTGCGCCCGACGATGCGCGTTGGATTATCTCTAGCGAGGACGAAGCAGTTTATCAAGAGCGCATTAGCGCGGATTTGCCATATCAAGACGGCTCTATCCTGTATGCGCGTTGTAACCTGCGCGCTGAGTCAATGGTGGTCGAATGGCGCTATGCCTACATTTACTTTTCTGCCGACGGTGAGCGCGTTGTGCAATACGACAACCGCGAGCATCATCCGGAAATCCCCGTTCAGTTACGCAAGAGGTGTCGCATGTTTTGCGGGACCGGCTGTGGGTCCCG
>CAYUFY010000081.1:0-16824 GCA_964443795.1 uncultured Anaerolineales bacterium
TGCGCGGATGACCGCCTTCTGTCAAGTTGTGCTCACTATTCCAGACTTACACCCTCTGGCATTTGATGCGCACCGTTGGGCAGAGGGTGGACTAGCCAACAAAAACACGCGGCGGTTTGTTTCAAAAGCGAGGGGCTTAGCGCCCTACCCCGCTAGCCAATCTCACTTCTTGTCGTCCTTGCCTTCGGGCGTCAATTTCATAAACGACTTGAGCACCGAATTGACCAGGGTGAAGGCCACGTTTTGCTGGAAGCCGACGACCCAGGCAAGGAAGTAGGTGAGATAGGGCGAGGGGGTGACCGCGCCACCACTGCCGCCGAGGGTGGCGGCCAGCAACCCCGCTTGCATGATCAAGTAGACAAAACCGCCCAACACCACCCCCATGAGCGGGTTGGTGTAATACCACAAGGCAAATTGCGGGTCGTAGTCATCATCCTGAGCCACGTGTTTCCACAAGCCATACAACGCGCCAGTCACACCGCCCAGGCCACCCCACAGAATGGAGAGCCAGACGATTTTGAAATCGAAGCCTTCCACCGCAATCAGCGGGCCGACTGTGCGCATGATGAGCGAGGTGGACAGCAAGGCGACCACCAACAAGCCGATGGCGAATAACAAATAGGCCATAATCACGCGCGGTTGCTGATCGCGCCCGCTTTGCTTGACGCGATTCAAAACGTAGCGGACGCTGGACAGTTGCTGGATGGCTTCTTCATATTGACTACGGTCGGCCATGAGGCGGTTGCGCGCTTCGGCCAGCCGCCCGACGAGTTGGGTGACTTGTTTCTGGCTGAGCCGCGCGGTGGAGACCACTTCTTTTTCAACCACATCCAGTTCGGCCCACAAATTCACCAGTTGCGCGTCGGGGATGAAGATTTTGACGAGTTCTGCGTTGGGTGGCAGGGGGTCGCCGGGTTTGTATTGTGCGAGACTGATGCCCACCTTCTCGGGGGAGAGTTCGATGCTGGGTAGGGCGGCGGCGACCGGGGCGGGCGGCGGGGCCACCGTATCGGGGGAGGAGCCGTAGGGTTCAAACCCACCGGCGGCAAAACTGGCAATTTCGGGGTGCGGAAGTGTGGCCGGTTCGGGCGCGGGCGGTAGGTCGTGCGCGACGAGGTCCGCATCGGCACCGAAGGAGCCGAAAGATTTTAAGTCGGCTTCGCTGACGGGCGCAAGGGAGTCGGCAGATAGGGAACGGTCGGTGGGCGTGCTGGGGAACATGGCCGCGAGGTCTTCGGGGGAGAGGTCGGTGGGTTCGGGCATCCCGGCGGGCGCGGCCTCTCCCATACCGGTCACGTCCAAACCGAAGGACATCATTTCGGTTTCGGGCGCGGATTCGGGTTCATCTCGCCGGCCACCCATCGGCATTTCGGGCAGGCCAACGGGTTCCTGGGGCAGGCTGAAGGATACGGGTTCCGGTTCGGGGTTGGCTTCCGCGCCGACGGTGAAAATATCTTCCGGGGTCGGGGGTTGTTCGCCCTCAAACGGGTTGCCTTTCTTGGGGAGCAAAATTTCTGCGCCCCGTCCGCGCAGGGAACCAGAATCAGAAGGGGGGTTAGGCATGGTTGATTTCCTCCGCAAGCCGCCGGAAGGAGATGGCGCCTTCGCTGGTCGGTTGATAATCCAGCACTGCTTGTTTGGCGACGGGCGCTTTGGCCACAGCATCTTCGTCGGCGATGACAGTCTCGAAAACTTTGTGTTCGAACACGGCGCGCAATTCATCCACCACTTCGCGGGCGTGTTCGGAATCTTTTTTGAACATGGTCGGCAGAACGCCGAGCAGGTTGAGCTCGGGGTTGAGGCGCTCGTGAATGCGCCAGATGGATTCGAGCAGGCCGCGCACGCCGCGCATGGCGAGGTATTGGCACTGCACCGGGATGAGGAGTTCGGTGGCGGCCACCAGGCCGTTGACGGTGAGCAGGCCGATGTTGGGCGGGGTGTCAATGAGGACGAAGTCGGCGGGGACGCGACTGCGTTCAAGCGCGTGTTTTAACCGGAAGGCGCGATCGGAGGTGTCGGAGAGTTGATACTCGACCGCTGAGAGATCAACCGAGGCCGGGGCGATCCACATATTTTGACCGGCTGGCCGCAACACGCTGGCGAGGCTGGAGTTGGCCCGGACGAGCAGGGTGTAGACCGTGCGCGTCAGGGTGTAGGGATCCAGGCCAAGGTTGGCAGTGAGCGCACCTTGCGGGTCGAGGTCAATCAGGATGACTTTTTTGCCCAGCGCGGCGAGGGCGGCGCCGAGATTGGTGACGGTGGTGGTTTTACCTACCCCGCCTTTTTGGTTGGCGACGACAATAACACGGGTCATGGGGCGGAGTATAGAATAGAGGGGGATGAATGGCAAATGGAAAATCAACTTTCATTGACCAATTCCTCCTGTCTGCGGTATAATCGCCCCCGGTTAGTCATACAAAGTTAGTCTCCGGCGGCAGTGAATGCCGTCGTTTTTATGAAAGGTACTTGAGCAATGCCCAAACGCACTTATCAACCCAAAATTCGCCGGCGCGCCCGCGTGCATGGCTTCCGCGCCCGCATGGCGACCCCCGGGGGCCGCAAGGTGCTTAAAGCGCGCCGCCTGCAGGGCCGCAAGCGCCTCGCCACCCAGCCCAAGCATGTGAAGAAAATCAACTGGAACGCGGCCAAGTCTCCGGCCACCCGTCCCAGCAAGCAGAAGTAGGGGCAACTCCGAGAGTTGCCCTGAATTTCCGGCGGACGGTTGGCGTGCACCGGTTGCAAAGCACAGCCGACTTCGAGCGGGTGCGGCGCGAAGGCAAGTCTCACGCCCACCCGCTTGTCGTTCTTATTGCCTGTCGCAATGGTCGCGCCGACACCCGGTGTGGCTTTGCAGCGGGCAAGCGGGTGGGTGGCGCCGTCCAACGTAATCGAGCCAAGCGGCTGTTGCGTGAGGCCGTCCGCCAACACGATGCTCATCTGCCAGCGGGTTGGGACCTGATTTTTATGGCGCGCGCCCCGCTCAAGGCCGCCCAGTTAGCGCAAGCCCAAGAAGCCATAGACAATTTACTCCGCCGGGCGCAGTTGCTTTAGATTCATCTTGTGTAGGTTGCCTATCTGGTCATTCCCGCGCAGGCGGGCGCCGCAGCACCTTAATCATCTGGCATGGCCGACGACCACCATTTCCCTGAAACCGATTCACACTCCGAGCCAGCTTGGGAACTTGATCTGCGCCCGGCTTATCTACCCCGGACGGTGTTGCTTGGGCTGATTAGGCTTTACCAATTAACGCTTTCACGCTTGCTCCCAGCTGACACTTGTCGCTTCTACCCGACTTGCTCACACTATGGCTATGCAGCAATTCGGAAATACGGCGTTCTCAAAGGCTCGCTGATGGCCACCTGGCGCGTGCTCCGGTGCAACCCGTTCAATCCCGGTGGCTACGACCCGGTGCCTTAGTTTGAGATTAGAGAATTGGAGATTGACCGCTTGACTCGCAAACCTCTGCTCCTACTTGCCCTGCTCCTCGCCGCGCTGGCCCTGACGGCGTGCGGCGCCCCCACCACCGAATCGTGGCCCGCGCTGGTGAGCGACGGCCAAACGGCCTACATCGCTTTTAACGCCCATCTGTATGCGGTGGACATCGCCACCGGGCGGGAAGTTTGGGCCTTCCCCACCATCCCGGCGGGCGGCGGCGGGTTCTTCTCATTCCTATCGGCCTCCCCCCCCACCCCCAATAGTTCCACAAGCCATTTTTACTCTATCCCAGCCCTCGATGAAAATATTCTGGTGGTCGCCGCCGTGCGCCCCAGCGCCTCGCATAGCGGGGTGGTCTTTGGGCTTGACCCGGCCACCGGCGTCGCGCGCTGGTGTGTGGCGTTTGAAGAAAAAAGCGCGCGGGCCGAAAACTCGCAAAGCACGGCTTGCACCCTGCTCCCGCGCAACGCGGGCACCGGTCTCTTTGGCATCGCCCCACCCGCCGACAATCGCATTGTCAGCGGCATCACCCTCACCGACGGGGTGGCATACTTCGGCCTAGCCAGCGGCGAAGTCTACGCCGTGAACGCGCTCGAGGGCGCGCCGGTTTGGGCCACACCATTCCAAACGGGAAATTCCATTTGGGGCGCGCCCCATGCCAATGGCGACCTGCTTTACGTCAGCTCCCTCGACCACTCCCTCTACGCGCTCAATCGCGCAAATGGCGCGCTGGTGTGGTCCAAAGACCTGGGCGCGGCCATCGGTGGCGCGCCCACCATTGCCGATGGGCGCGTGTTCGTCGGCACCTTTGGCAAAGAACTGTATGCCCTTGATGCCGCCACCGGCGAAAAGCAATGGAGCATCCCCACCAACAATTGGATCTGGGATCATGTGGTTGTCGAAGAAAACACACTGTACTTCACAGATCTTTCCGGCGCGGTGACCGCGCTGGACGCGGCTACGGGCGTCACCCAATGGACGGTGACCCCCGGCGGCGCTTTGCGGGCGGCCCCGGCGCTCGTCGGCGATAAACTCTATATCGGCGACCGCAAGGGACAACTCTTCGCCCTCAACCGCGCCGATGGCTCAACCGTCTGGCCCGCGCCCATCCAACTCAAAGGTGAACTGCTGGCCACCCCACTGGTCGTGAACGACAGGATTTTGCTCACCCCCTATAATGGCGAGAATTTGCTCACGGGCTATACCACCTCCGGTCAGCCGACGAGTCTCGCCTTCAAGCCCAGTAAATAGGCAGGCATCTTATGTGGGATACGCTCATTATTAGCCCGATGGTGAACGCGCTGTTGTTCTTATATCAACTGCTGTTCCAAAACTTCGCCCTCGCCATCACCGTCTTTACCATCCTGATTCGCGTCATCACCTTCCCGCTCACCTACCAGCAACAGAAGGCCTCCAAAAAGTTGATGGACTTGCAAAAGAGCGACGAGTGGAAGAAGACCCAGGAGAAACACAAAGGCAATCGCGACCAACTGGCGCAAGAGCAGATGAAGTTGTACCAGCAAGCGGGGGTCAACCCGCTGGGCGGCTGTCTGCCCACCGTCATCCAATTCCCGGTGCTAATCGGCCTGTATCAAGCCATTACCATCGTCATGGCCGCTACGCCAGTGCAATTGCTCAATCTGTCCCAGCACATTTATCCTTTCTTCAAAGTAGCTGACCTCATCCCGCTTCAAAACCAATGGCTCTGGCTCCACCTGGGGTTGCCAGATCCCTACTACATCCTGCCCCTGCTGGTCGTGGCCACCACCTGGGTCCAATCCAAAGTCATGACGCCCGCCAATGCCAGCGCCGACCCGCAAGCCGCGCAAATGTCCCAAACCATGGCGGTCTATATGCCGCTCATGATTGGCTGGATGTCCCTCCAGTTCCCCTCCGGCTTGTCAGTTTATTGGGTTATCTCCAACGTAATCGGTGTCGTGCAATATGCGATCACTACCCCCATCAATTGGCGGGAAGTATTCACTTTCAAATTTAGCCTCGGGCCAGCCGCCGAACCGGCCAAAGGCGAAAAACCCCGGAAGAAGAAATAAAAAAAACTGTCAGGGTTTGAAGACCTGACAAGTTTAGCGCTAGGTTCTAAAAGGAGCCGCCATGACTGCTGACGCCCAACCTGCCACGCCCCTGCCCGAAGCTGAAGACCAATCGCTCACCATTGCGCGCGAGACACTGGTCGAATTGCTGAGCAAAATGAGCATCCCCGGCCAAGTCACCGCGCGCTGGGGTGAACAGGAAGAAGGCGACGAAATTCGCCCGGTCATCCTCGACATCACCGGCGACGATCTCAGCCTGCTCATCGGCCCCAAAGGCGACACCCTCGCCGCCCTGCAAACCATCACCCGCCTCATCACCGCCAAGGCGCTCCCTGCCGGTTCCAGCCTCATTGTGGATGTCGAAGGCTACCGTGAACGGCGCGCCCAACAACTGCGCGGGCTGGCCCGCCGCATGGCCGAACAAGTTGTTCAACGCAACCGGGCTATGTCGCTCGAACCCATGCCCGCCCACGAGCGGCGCATTATCCACATCGAATTGCGCGACCATGCCCAAGTCCGCACTGAAAGTGTCGGCGATGGCGAGCGACGCAAAGTGACTATTATCCCCAAGTGACAAGTGACGTGTGGCAAGTGACAAACTCGCACCTCCCGTTACTTGTCACCTGCCACCTGCCACATGATTGACTACCTCGCCCTCGGTCATCTCGCCAAAGACCTGCTCCCCGAAGGCGGTCACCGCATAGGGGGCACGGTGGCCTACGCCGCCCTCACCGCACAGAACCTCGATTACACCCCCGGCTTAGTCACCTCCTTTGGGGATGATCTGCCCCTAGCCGAAGTCGCCGACCTGGCGATTAGCCGGGTGCCCGCCCCCCTCAGCACCACCTACGAAAACATCTATGGCCCGAGCGGACGCGCGCAATTCATCCGCGCGGAAGCCGCCCCCCTCACATTAAACGTCATCCCCGCCGGGTGGGAGCGCGCCCGCATCGTTCACTGCGCCCCACTGGCGCGCGAACTTAACCCGCGCGATATCCCCTTAATCTCCGCGCCCTTCATCGGACTCACCCCCCAAGGCTGGTTGCGGCAGTGGGACGCGGAAGGCCGCATCAGCAAATGCGCCTGGCCCGAGGCCCAGGCCGTGTTACCGCACATTCACGCGTGTGTATTGAGCCTGGAAGACTTGCGCGGCGAGTGGGCCGTGGCCGAACAGTGGGCCAAAATAACCAAAGTGCTGGTGGTGACTGAAGGCCAAGCAGGCTGTACCGTCTTCGCCCAGGGGGAGGGCGCGCGGCAATTCACCCCGCCCCCCACCCCCGAACTTGACCCCACCGGCGCCGGTGATGTTTTCGCCGCGACTTTCTTCATCCACCTCTACGAGACTGGCGACCCCTTTGCCGCCGCCAAACTCGCCAATGCGCTCGCGGCCATCTCGGTGACACGCCCCGGCCTGGCGGGTGTCCCCACCCCGGATGAGGTGGCGCTGGGGCGGATGCGCACGGTTTAAAATTCTTTATTTTTTCACCTGCGATAAAAAAACACGGTAGCAGAATTTTTTGCTACTTTCGCCCAGTGTTATACTTAAGTCATGCAAATCGAAACAATTGTTTGCTCCGAACAAGTTGAGGAAAAACTGCGGTCCAAACACAATGTTACCTGCCGCGAAGCCCAACAGGTTTTGTTAAACGAACCCCGTATCCGCTTTGCAGAAAAAGGACATACCGAAGGCGAAGAGGTGTACGCCGCCTTTGGTCAAACTTTCGGTGGCAGATATTTATCCGTCTTCTTCATTTACAAACTCCTCACCCGCATTGCCGTTATCATTAGCGCGCGGGACATGAGCCCCAAGGAGCGTAAAGCCTATGGACGAAAGTAAACTGAGTGCCATTTCGCACGCTGACACGGACGAAAAAATTGGCGAGTTTTGGGACACCCATGATTTCACTGACTTCGATGACCTGACCACGCCCGATGCACAATTTCAAATTGCGCGGGCAATCCCCATTGAGGTCGAATTGTTTACTGCCCTTGAAAAACAGGCCCAGAAACGGGGTGTGCGCGTAGAAACTCTGGTCAATCTTTGGCTACAACAAAAACTTGCCGAATTGAATCCGGCAACGCCTCCCGCCCCGCGCACCTCATCTCACCCCGCCACTTCGTAATCTGTGGCTCGCTCGGCCGCCTCGCGCTCCATTTGGGCGATGATGCGCGCCACCTCTTCGAGCGCTACCCGCTGTTTGCGGTAAAGCTCGGCCTCGCTCACGGCCAACCGCATCGCCACTTCACGCACCCGGCGATCCTGCAAAAACTTCATCTCCAAAATATTGTAGAGCAACCAATCGGTGGTGAACTTGCGCTGGCCCTCCGGTTTGATGCGCTCGATGGCCCGTTGCAACACTGCCCGCAACGCATTGGCCGGGTTGCCTTCGTGTTCCCGCAAAGCCTGCTCGACCACCCGCAGGCGCAGGAGCGGGCTGTTCGTCAGTTTCGGCCCGCCCCAATAATGGTTGAGGGCTTCTTTGACAAACTGCGCTAGGTCGGGGCTGGTGAGCACACTGTCGGCTTCGGGAGTGAGGGCTTTGGCCGAGGCAAAGGTGGCCGAGGCGCGTAAGCGTTGAATGGCTTCGATTTGGGGAAGCAGGCGGTCGAGCGTGTCAAACACGGCTTGTTGCAAGCGGCGATCTTCGAGGGCCGAGGCCGCGCGGGTGGCCACCACCTCAAGGGCGGCGGTTTCTTCGGGGGTGAAGTGCGGCAGGGCCGGGCGGGCGCGCACGCCCAACAAGCCCAGGTTCTCGCCCGTCTGGCTTTTTAACGGCAACAGCCAATAGTCACTCCATTCGAAAAAGCCACCTGCCAGCGCGCCGAGGGGAGCGGAAACGCCCGCGGGATGAACCAACTGCGCGGGCGCGGCTTGGAGCGAGGGCAACAAAGGCGGGCCAACTGCAACCGGGGACGGCGCGGCCCCAGCGGTCACTTCGTATTCCACTTTGCCCTCCGGCCCCAGTGCCACAATGAAGGCGGCGGGGACGCCCAGGACATCGCACAACCCGGCGAGCGCCGATTCCAAAAACTGGCGCAGGTCGCCGGAGGTGAGCAGGTGTTCCTCCAACAGTTGGAGATGGCGGACCTCGGCCCGGTCAACTCCATAAAACAAGGTGCGCTCGATGGGCAAGCGCACGAGGGTGATGATGAATTGCACCAACAACAGCGCGAAGACCACAAAAAAAGGCAACAGGCGCGCGTCATAGAATGGCAGGCGCGGGCCATAGCGCCCGACCACAAAATAGACCGTAAGCACCACCCAGCCCACCAGCGGCCCGCGCAAAAGCCATTGGAAGAAGCGGGCTTTGACCACCCGGTCGGGCAAGGCCACGCCAAAGTAGGCGACAGCATAGGCCAGGGTAATGAGCAGGAGCGAGACCGCGAAGTTGGTGGTGAGGGCGAGTGACCAGAAGATGAGTGGATGGAGAGAGGCTGTGCCTCCCGCGACCAGCAAAAATGGGAAGACCCCCACGGCCGGCGCGGTGGAGGAGGCCATGAGGTAGACCATACGGCGGCGGGTGGTCGAGGTCTGACAGCGGCGATAGGCGCGCATGAAGTTCCATCCGGCCCACGCTAGGCTACCGGCAAAATAAGTGATGAAGACCGGAAACAGCCCCCCGGCGCGCAAATGCGCGGCATTGTTCTCAATGGCCCCGGCGGTTACTAGGATTTCGGTGAAGGTGGCGGCGATGAGGAAGGCGCTGGCCGTGAGGTAGAGCACGCGGATGGATAGCCGCCGCCGCCCGCGGGAGGGTTGGCCGGTAGTGGCCAGCAAAGCGTCGGAGAAGTGCAGGTAGGCCACCGGCACAAAGGCAATGCCCACCCATTGCAGACGCAACCACGGCTCGGCCTGGGTCAGGCTGGCTAAGGTGGCAATGATCACATCGCAAAAATAGACGATGGTGATGAAGGTCAGGAGCGCGGCAAAAGCACGGGCGGCACGCTCCCGCAGGTTGAAGGTGAGCGCATAGAGCAGGTAGGAAAACGCCGTGATGACGATTCCCGCCGAGAGGATTTGGTTGGCGGTGGCGAGGGCGTTGACAACCATCATGTGGCGAGTGGCAAGGGGCAAGTGACAGGAGGTGATACCTTGTCACCCGCCACACGTCACTTTAAGACCATCCCAAAAAACAGGGCCACATCCTGATTGGAGTAGTAACGGTCGTTGTAGCCGCAGAAGGCGAAGCCTAATTTTTGGGCGAAGCAAATGCCGGGATAGTTTTTGGATTGCAATTCGAGAATTAGCCGCTTGAGGTTGTTCTCGCGCGCCCATTGGGCCGCCGAGGTGAGTAGCACCCGCCCCATGCCACTCCGGCGGAAACGCCGCTCGACACAAAAGTCAGCAATCCAGCCGGTTTCGGGCGTGGGGGCAAAGGTGAGATTGAGATAGCCTTTGAGGTGGCCGTCTTCCTCCGCGACCAGAAAGCACACCCGGCGCGCCCATTCGTCCTTAATCCGTTGCGGTTCGCGCGGGAAAGTCACCCGCATGGGGCGCGGGAGACGCACCGGGCGGAAGGTGAGGTTGTGCTGGCCGCTTTCCTCGCGGGCATCCATCTGCCAGACATATTCGGTGCTGTAGCCGTGGTCGAGGGTGAGGAGTTGGTCGAGGTCGGCGCTGAGCGCCGGACGAATGATCACTTGAGGCATGGGAGGATTTTATACCTTTTTATTAATTCAGGGGGTCTGGGTTTCGGCCATTGTCGGGTCGCCGCCGCCGAGAGACACCAGCGTGATCGGGATGACGCAGGGAAACGGCGAATTGCCAGCATTATCGCTGACGACCAGGCGGAAGGCATAATCACCTGCGGTATAAGCACTTGCATCAAACGTGCCGAGCGGGCCAGTGGTTACGGTCGCGGTATAAACATAAACCGGCACCCACACCCCATTCGTCCCGGCCCCGCTCAATTCCAATTTATAAAAGGCGAAGTTTTCAATGTTGGCTGTCCCCAGCACTTCGTATGACCCGGAAACGCGCCGATTGAGTTCGGGGTCGGTGATGGTGGACTGGGGATTTTCACATCCACTTGAATCAACTACCACCGGGCCGGTGTTGGCGGTGATGGGCGTGGGCGAAGGCAGGCTGATGGGGGTGGCGTTGGGGTTAGCGGTGGGGTTGGCTTCCAGCACCGGCACGATATAGCGTCCGGTGAGGGCGATGACGAAACCCAACGTCGCCAGGATGAGAACCATGAACAACGCGACATTCCGCCGCCGCCGCGCGTTCTCGCGCTCCAACCCAAAGGGCGTGCGCCCTAGCGCCCCGTGCGCCCGCTGTAATTGAAAAAGATAAAAAGCCGCGCCCAACCCCAACGCACCGTAAATCCACAGCCGGTATTCGGTGATTAAAAAAGTTGCGGTGGTCATCCATCACAGCGCGGGCAGTGGCGCGCTACGCCGACAGGCCGCGCAAGACCCCCCGCACCAGCCGCACCAGCTTTGGCACAATCACCTGCCCCGCCGCCAGCACTTCGGCATGCGTGGTCTCGGTGTTGCCGTCGAGGTTCGCCTTGTTGCTAATGCCCGACACGCCCAACACGCGCAAGCCACCGTGCCGGGCCACCGTCACCTCCGGCACCGTGGACATGCCCACGGCATCCGCGCCCGCCGTCCGCAAAAAGCGCAAATCGGCGGGGGTCTCAAACGACGGCCCGCCGAGGCACACATACACGCCCTGACGCAGGGGAATACCCGCTTCGTCGGCCACTTTCAGGGCCAACGCGCGCAGGTGGCGGTCGTAGGCCTGGCTCATATCCGGGAAGCGCGGGCCGAGGGTGGGGTCGTTGGGGCCACGCAAAGGCGATAGCCCCGCCATCCCCATCATATTCAAGTGGTCGGTGATGAGCATCAAATCGCCGGGGGCGAAATCGGGGTTGATGGCCCCGGCGGCGTTAGTCACCATCAGCGTCTTAATCCCCAACAGGTGCATCACGCGGATGGGAAGCGTGATGTGTTGCATCGAATGCCCCTCGTAATAATGCGCCCGCCCCTGCTGAACCAGAACCGTCTGGCCTTCAAGTTGGCCGATGACCAACCGCCCGGCGTGGCCCTCGACGGTGGACGCGGGCCAATGCGGGATACCGGTCACCGGGACACTATCGGCGTTCTCAACCGCGTCCGCCAGGGAACCTAGCCCCGAGCCGAGTACCAGCCCGATGGTGGGGGCCTGTTTGGTCTGAGCGCGGATGGCCTGTGCGGCTTCTTCATATTGGGAACGGGTGAAAAATTCGGTCATATAACCTCATGTCGGGGCAGGCCGTGTGCCTGCCCGCCGTGTGCCTGCCTATCGGCCCAGCCCAAACATTATGAATTGGTGTTCGCCGGGTTGCTCTGCCGATAAACCTGCGTGGTCGAAAGATTGGCGTGGCCGAGCAATTCCTGCACCCGGCGCATATCTTCGCCCTTGTTGACCAGGTAGCGCGCGAAGGAATGCCGCAAAGTGTGGGGCGTCACATCCCCGCCAATGCCAGCCGTCTGGGCCGTTTCTTTGATGATGAGCCACACGCCTTGCCGGGTCAGTTGTTGGCCGCGGTGGTTGAGGAAAAGCGCGGTGGGGGAAGCCGGTTTGAGCAACGATTCCCGCCCATGGTCCAGGTAAACCCGCAGGGCCGCCGCCGCCGAACCAAGTGGCACCGTCCGGATTTTCTCGCCCTTCCCCCGGCAAATGACCACGCCATTCTCCCAATCCAAATCGTCCAGGCGCAGGTTAACCGCCTCGGTCACCCGCAACCCGGTGGCACACAACAATTCCAACAAGGCCCGGTCACGCGCGCCTTTGGGGTCGCTTTGGTTGGGGGTGGCGAGCAATTTCTCCATCTCCGCCGCCGTCAAGGTCTTGGGGATGGCCTTTTTGACTTTGGGCGAACTTAACTTAAACGCCGGGTCGCTCGGGATGGCTTTTTGCTCGACTAGGTAGTGGAAGAATGACTTAACCGCGGCGATCTTGCGGGCCACTGTAGACGCGGCATATTGTTCCTGGCCATGTTGCAGGTTTTCTACATAAGCCTCAACCAATTCGGTCGAAACCTCGTTTGGCTCGGTCGGCATCCCGCGTTGTTCGCGGATAAACTTGGCGAACTGGGTTAAATCGTTGCGATAAGCAGAAATTGTGTTGTCAGAATAGCCTTTTTGCGATTCTAGTATGGCGAGAAAGTTATCCAAATATTCCATGGTCACCTCCAACATTGAGCGTGCCGGAGATTATATCCGCTTTTCATAAAATAGCGACTTAGGCAAAAAAAGACCCTAAGGGTGTCGGAAACCCTTAGGGTCTAGGCTAAATGTGCTGGTTGGGTCAGCTTTGGGGCATCACCCAACACGCGTGGGGCGGGAACGAAAGGGTGGAAGTCTCCCCAACCTTGGGCAGGTTGAGTTTGCGCTCGTTGAAAATATCCAGGGTGATTGAGGTTTGGCCGAGGTTGACCGTGACCCGGACTGTGGAACCGAGAAAATTGACCACTTCGATCTTCCCCGAGAGGTGATTCTCGCCCCCCTCCGCGCCCAAACGGAGTTCCTCGGGGCGGAGCATGAGCGTGACCGTAGTGCCCTTTGCATAACTTAACTGCGCCCCGGTATTGATGGTCTCCCCATTGTATGTCAACTGCCCTTTAGCGGCATCGGCTACTTGGCACTGAAGTTGATTGAGCGTGCCAACAAACGAGGCCACAAACATGGTCTTGGGATAGTTATAAATCTCAAAAGGCGTGCCCACCTGTTCCATGATGCCCCGGCTCATCACCACCACGCGATCAGAAAGCGACATGGCCTCCTGCTGGTCGTGGGTGACGTAAATAGTGGTGATGCCCAACTGCTGTTGGATGCGACGGATTTCACCGCGCAATTCATCGCGGATTTTCGCATCGAGCGCCGAAAGCGGCTCATCGAGCAGTAACACTTGCGGTTCAATGGCCAGCGCGCGGGCCAGCGCCACCCGTTGCTGTTGCCCGCCCGAAAGTTGATAGGGATAGTTATCGCCTTTGTCGGGCAAATGAATCAAGTCGAGCAATTCCGCCGCGCGCTTTTTGATTTTATCCGCCGGTTGCTTCTTAATCTTCATCCCAAAACCAACGTTCTGGGCCACGGTCATGTTAGGAAACAGGGCATACGATTGAAAAACCATACCCACATTCCGTTGATTAGGCGCTTTTTGAGTGATATCCACCCCATCCAGCCGGATGGTGCCCGAGGTCGGTGGCTCAAATCCGGCCACCATCCGCAAGGTGGTCGTCTTGCCGCACCCGCTGGGGCCGAGGAAGGAGACAAATTCACCGCGCTCGATCTGGAGGTTGAAGTTTTCCACCGCTGGCGCTTGTTGTCCAGCAAATTCCTTACGGATGTTGGTCAAATCAAGAAAAGCCATAAGTCGTTGCCGATGGCGGATAGCCGATAGCCGATGGTGGGCAATTACCCGCGATCTGCTATTTGTTATCCGTCATTTACTAATGCGTTCCAGCCACCTGTCCTTGCGTGCCGCGTGAGAACCATTGGATCAAACCCATGGCCGCCCAAGTCAGGGCAAAACTGGCAATGGAGAGCGCCGATGGTTCATAGGTGCGATGCTGGCCGAGCAGGAACAAGTACGGGCCAAAAGCCGGGCGATCCAGGAAATTCGCCAGAGTCAACTCGCCAACCACAATCGCGAAGGTCAGCAAAGCGCCACTCAACAGCGCCACCCGCAGATTGGGGAAAATCACATCCCACAAAATGCGCGGCCAACTGGCTCCCAAAGATTGAGCCGCCTCGGTGAGTGAACGGACATCCATGGCTCGCAAACCCGTATCCACCGCGCGATACATATAGGGCAGGGAAAGCACCACATACCCGGCCAACAATAAAAAGTTAGTGCCGAGGTGGCTATTGGTGAGCGCCACCGGCATGAGGAATGAAGGACGGCTGTACAATTTAATCATGCCAAAGACCAGCACAATGGCCGGAATGACAAACGGCATGAGCGTGACGAATTCAACAAAAGGCCGGGCCTGCGGCAGGCGCAAATGCACCCAATAGGCAGTTGGCACCACCAATAGCAAGGTGGCCAGAATGGTGAAAATCGCCATGATATTGGAGAAAATAAAAGTGCCGGGGGTGAAGCGCCAGCCGCCCGCGCCCCACTTAAACGCCAGGGTAAAGTCATCAAACGAAAAAGCCGCGCCCACCCCGCCTAAATCAATCCGGGGTGTCCGGTCGCGCACCAATAAATTCCAATAGGCCGTGTCCACGGCATAAGCGCGGCCAAAAAAATCGCTGTCACCAAAGGCGGCGGCATAGGCATCCAAACTCAAGGTGCCGCGGCGCATCCGCAACGAGAAATCCAGGGTGGCATAGAGGGGCAGGGAAAAATAAATCACCCCCAAAGCAAACCATAACCAACTCCAGATGGGAAAGCGCCTCATCGCAACCACCTTTCCGACTGGCGTTGCAACCACAGATACAGAACGAGTGAAATGGACATGATGACCACCATGCCGAGCGCCAGCGCGTAGCCCAAATTCGGGTTGTGCAATACATCGCCCCGCATTTGCGCGCCAATTTGAATGGTCACCAGATTGAGTGACCCACCCGTGAGCGCAAAGGCCGTAGCATATGCGCCAAAGGCATTGCCAAACAACAAAATCATCGTGCCCAACAGGGAGGGTAACAGGATGGGCAAGGCCACATGAGTCCAATATTGGAGGTAAGTCGCGCCCAAATTTTCGGCCCCTTCACGCCACTCCCGCCGCAGGCCATCCAGGGCCGGGGCCATGATCAAAATCATCAACGGGAATTGAAAATAAAGATAAGTCAGGCTTAATCCAGCAAAACTATACAGGTTGAAACTATAATCGTCATAGATATTAATGCCCAGACTTTTCAGGAACACCGAAAACATTCCTGTCCGGCCCAGTACCCGCACAAACGCAAACGCCAGCGGCACCCCCGCAAAGTTGGAGGCTACCCCGGAGAAGGTAATGAGGGATGACCGGGTCCACGCCGGCAAACCGCCACGCGTAATGGCATAGGCCAGCAGAAACCCCAACAGCCCCCCCACGATGGCGGTCACCGCGCTGATTTGAATACTGAGCGCATAGGAAGCGCGGATTTTAGGGTCGTTGACCAATTCGAGGATATTTTCAAAGGTAAACGCCCCGGCGGCATTGCGGAAACTATCAAAAAACAATGAGCTGGAGGGGGCAAATAAAAAGAGAAAAGCAAAGAGAAAGAACGGCGCGACCCCCACCCAGGCCCAAGCGGCGGCGGG
Source organism: uncultured Anaerolineales bacterium (assembly GCA_964443795.1). Lineage (GTDB taxonomy): Bacteria > Chloroflexota > Anaerolineae > Anaerolineales > UBA6663 > DATDRS01. Next base: position 15,727 of record CAYUFY010000081.1, read on the forward strand.
GTTGCGTAAAAAGCGTTTGGAGATTTGAGCAGTCATAAGTGGCTCTATATCACAAGAGGTGACAGTCACTGGGCGCGCCGAGATTGAGCTACAACCCAACCCCTGAACGCCCAGTGACTGTCACCTTAATCTTATCAGCCAAAACAGCGAGACCCCACCACCCGGCAGGGTCTCGCTTAATCTAAGCCACTAACACGAACTTACGGGGCCGCTTGAATGTCCGCGCCCACGACCGAATCCCATTGAGCGGTGATTAAGGCCTTGGCCGCATCCAACTGAGCGGATTTGGGGAAGACCGCGCCCGCAATATCGGGGAGTTTGGCGAGCATATCGGCGGGGATGGCATTCCGCGCGCGCATATCGGGTTCCCGGATGGGGTGGCAATAACCCTTGAGCCACAGGTTTTGGCCTTCATCCGAATACAGGAATTCCATCCACAATTTGGCCGCATTGGGATGCGGGGCATAGGCGCTGATGGCCTGCACGTACACACCGGCAAAGCGCCCGGTCTTGGGGACGACGACTTCGATGGGCGGATTGCCGTTCATCGAATCCCGGCCCGAGAGAGCATTGTAGTCCCAAGTGATGCGGATGGGGGTTTCACCGGAGGCCACCAGGGCGTTATTGGCAATCACGGGCACCAGGTTGCCCGCCGCTTGCATTTGCGCGAAGAAATCCAAACCCTTTTGCGGGTCGTCGAGTGAGCCGCCATTGCCCAAGCCCGAGGCAAACACGGATTGAATGGCCTGATTGGAGGTGCGCGGGTCGCCGGAGAGACCAATCGAGGACTTGTAGGCCGGCTTGAGCAGATCGCTCCAGTCCTGCGGCACTTCTTTAATCACATCGGTGTTGACCATGAAGGACAACACCCCATAGTAATCGCCGTACCAATAACCATCCGGGTCCTTCGCATCCGCGGGGATGCTGTCCCAAGTGGAAACTTTGTAAGGCTGGAGGAGGTTTTCCGCCTTGGAAGAAGCCCCAAAGGCAAAGCCCACGTCAATCACGTCCGGGGCCTGCGGGCCTTTATTGTCTTTGTTAGCCTTGATAGCTTCCACTTCGTCGCCGGAACCGGCATCGGGGTTGAGTTCGTTCACT
>CAYUFY010000082.1:0-1276 GCA_964443795.1 uncultured Anaerolineales bacterium
CGATGGCGTCGGTGCCCGCCTGATAGGGCAGGGTGTATTCGTTGTTTGGGTCAAAGGCAAAGTTGAGATAAGTTGAGTCGAAATTGCCCATGATGCTGAGCTTGCTCTTGTCAAGTTTTTGCAAGAGATTTTGGCGGATCATGAGGCTGACGATGTAGTCGGTGGGTTGCACCAGGTCGTAGGCCGCGCCGCCCGCCGAGAGTTTGGCGTACATCTCTTCATTGGCGGAATATTCATCGCGGTTGACTTTGATGCCGTAGACCAACTCAAAGCAGTCAATGGCATCTTGCGGGACGTACTCGGTCCAGACAAACAGGTTGATTTCTTTGGACGTGAGTTCCGCCTTCGGCTCGGCGGCGGGACATTCGAAGCCCGAGGGGGCCACGAGTTTCTGGGGCGCCGCTGTGGGGGCACTGGTAGCGCCGCCTCCACCACAGGCCGCCAACAACAGGCTGAGCGCGGCGAAGGTGGAGAGGGTTTTGAGCAAAGTAGTGCGTTGGGACATGATTTTCTCCTCCAAGAGAAATGGGATAGGTGAAGCGTGATACGTGGAGCGTGATACGTGATTAAGGTTCTTACGCATCACGCAGCAGGTTTATGCATCGCGGCTTTGCAGGCGTTGCGAGATGACGAGCGCCACGAGGATGATCGCCATCCAGATGGTGGACAGGGCGTTGATCTCGGGTGAGGGATTGCGGCGCAGCAGGCCGTAAATGTAGATGGGCAGGGTGGTGGAACCCGGGCCACTGGTGAAAAAGGTGATGACGAAATCGTCGAGGGAGAGCGTAAAGGCGAGCAACGCGCCCGAGAGGACGCCGGGGGCAATGATGGGGAGCGTGACCCGCCAGAAAGTCACCCATTCGTTCGCGCCTAAATCGGCGGCGGCTTCCTCCACCGCTTTGTCGAAGCCGTGCAGGCGGGCGCGCACCACCAGCGCCACAAACGGCACACTAAAAGCCACATGCGAGATAATCACCGTGCCCAGGCCCATGGCCAGTCGGTCATCCACCGGGAGATTCAAGGCGGTGTTAATGGCGCGGAAGATGGCGCTGAACAGGATGAGGATGCTGATGCCCATGACAATTTCGGGGATGACGATGGGGATGTAGAGCGAGATTTCGGAAAAAGATTTCAGCGGGAAGTTGTAGCGCTGGAGCGCGAGCGCGGCCATGGTGCCGATGATGGTGGCAATAATGGTGGAGGTGATGGCAATGGTCAGGGTGTTTTCGGTGGCGGCGAGCATCTCGCGATTGTCGAGCAGGTTGCAAAACCAGTA
>CAYUFY010000082.1:1376-16683 GCA_964443795.1 uncultured Anaerolineales bacterium
TCGGACACGATGAACGTGCCCATGACCGGGATGAACACCAGAATGGTGCCGGCCACCATGCCCGGGAGCGAGAGCGGCAGGGTCACGCGCCAAAACGTGCGGAGCGCGTTGGCCCCCAGGTCGGCGGCGGCCTCGTAGAGCGACGGCTCAATTTTTTCCAGTGAGGTGTACATGGGCAAAATCATAAACGGCAGGAACTCATAAATCATGCCCACCAGCACCGCGCCGGGCGAGGGGTAGAGATCGAGCGGCTTGAACGGGATGCTGGCCAGCCGCGCAAAAAAGCCGAGCAGGGAATTCAGCACGCCCTCGCCGCGCAAAATCATGATCCAGGCGTAGAGACGGATGACGAAGTTCGTCCACAGCGGGATGAGGATCAGGAAGAGTAGCAGGTTGCGTTGTTTAACCGGCGCGCGGGCCACGTAGTAGGCTAACGGGTAACCAATGACGATAACGAGAAGCGTGGTCTCCAACGCCAGCCAGAGCGAACGGGTGAGGATGTTGAGATATAGATCGTCAAAACAGGGGGCGGGGGTGTCACCACAGGGTTCGGTGGCGCTGAAACCCGCCAGCCGCAGGTAGTTGTTGAAGGAGAAGGTGTAGATCACATTGCCGTCGGTGTCACGCCCGCCGAACGAGGAGACAACCACCAGCATGAGCGGGATGATGAGCAGGATGATCATCCACAATAACGCGGGCGAGATGAGGAACAAGCCGCGTTGGCCGTCTTTGGAGCGGAAGGAGTTGAGCCACCTTTGCATTGGGTCTACTCGGTGAGCACCCGCGCCGCCGCCGCCACAAAGGACACGGTGATTTCGTCGCCCTGCTGGGCGAGGGGGAGCGAGCCGGGCGTGGTGTTTTGTTCGCGCACGCGCAAGCGGTGGTCGCCCGCGAGCCGCACGCCATAGTGCGTGTCGGTGCCGATATACACCACATCCTCGACCCGGGCCGGGAGATTGTTGGCGTTGTCGGGGTGCGCGCGCAAGTGCATTTTTTCGGGGCGGATGGCGACGAAGACTTTTTGCCCGACCGGGTGTTGCGCTTCGGCATCGGCGTGGATCAGCAACCCGCCGGGGAGTGCCACCTCCACCGCGCGGGCCTGTTGGGTTTTCACCGTCCCCTCGAGGAAACTGGTCTCGCCGATAAAGTCGGCCACAAATTTGCAATTGGGGCGCTCGTAAATGTCACCCGCTTGCCCCACTTGCAGAACCACGCCGCCGCTCATCACGGCAATGCGGTCGCTCATGGTCAGGGCTTCTTCCTGGTCATGCGTCACATATACAAACGTGATGCCCACTTCGCGCTGGAGTTTTTTGAGTTCCAGTTGCATCTCTTTGCGGAGTTTTAAGTCGAGCGCGCCCAGCGGTTCGTCGAGGAGCAACACCTCGGGGCGATTGACCAACGCGCGGGCGAGGGCCACACGTTGTTGCTGGCCCCCCGACATTTGCCGGGTGCGGCGCTTCTCGTAACCGGGCAGGCGCACCATCTCGAGCGCTTTTTTCACGCGCGGGCCAATCTCGGACTTGGCGACGTTTTTCATCTCCAGCCCAAAGGCCACGTTCTGGCCGATGGTCATGTGCGGGAAGAGCGCGTAATTTTGGAAGACGGTGTTGACCGGGCGTTGATAGGGCGCGGTTTGCCCCATGGATTTGTTGTGGATGAAAACGTCGCCGTCGGTGGGGAGCTCGAACCCGGCAATCATCCGCAGGCTGGTGGTTTTGCCGCACCCGCTGGGGCCGAGCATGGAGAAAAATTCACCATCCTTAATTTGCAGGGTGATGTTGTTGACGGCGGTGACAATCTCGCCGGACGGGCCAGGGAAGCGCTTGCTGACGTTACGGAGTTCGACGGCGAATTCGGGCATGGGCAGATTCTCGGAGTGCCAGTAATTTTAGGGGGGATGGGGGTGAGCGTCAACTTGCCTATTTAAGCTGAGGCAGTTCCACCGGATCTTCTTTGGGGTGACACACACCGCAATAAACGGCATCGGTGACCACGAGTGCTTTCTGCACGCCGGTCTCGCTCCGGTAGAGTTCGGCGATATAGGGGAGAGTCTGAGTATGTTCGCGGCAAACCGCGCGACCGCAAAAGCGGCAGGTGGCGTGCGCAGGGCGTTCACAATGCCAACAGTTCATCGAGACTCCTTGGGTTAGAGAGCATTTTTAATCTTGTCACCCTGAGCGAAGCGAAGGGGCGCTACCTTGCCTAACCATGAAATAGGGCTAACGTAGAGATGCCTCGCCGCGTCTTTATGCGGCTCGGCATGACATTGTAAGGGTGAAGGGTTTTTAAGCCACCTGCGCGACTTGGCGCAACTGGTTCATGCTCCGACTCATTTCCCGTTCTAGGGTCTTGCTGGCGTAAAGGTGTTGGGCGATGAGTTGGTCAAAGTCTTGCCGACTTAGAGTGAGCGTCCGCACCGCCGTGAGCGCCCGGACGGTGGCCACGCGGGGCACTTGCAACAGAAGCGCAATCTCGCCGATATATTCGCCGGGGCCGCGCTCGGAGACAACCTGCTCCTTGCCGTCGGTGGTGATGGAAATTTGCACCCGGCCACTTTCGATGACATGAAAGGTGTCGCCCAGTTCGCCTTGCTGGATGATGACCGCGTTCGGAGCGTAGTCGGCTTCGACCAACTGCGCGGCGATGAGTTGAACCTGGCGCGCGTCCATATCGGCAAACATGGGCATGCGGCGCAAGAGATTGGCGCGGGTGATGGACTCATCCATCTTTTCGCGCAGGGCAAAGCGTGCTTTTACCAGCTGGTCAAAGTCGGCGCGGCTGAGGGTGAGTACTTCGGTCGGGACGGTAGCATAGCACGTCGCGTTGCGTGGCGCATCGTTGAGCAGGGCCACCTGGCCAATATAGCCGCCTCGGTCATGTTGGTCAACCACTTTGGAAATGCCCTGCGCGTCGCGGAAAGAGACTTCAATATGCCCGCGATTCACAATGTAGAACTTATCTCCCCGCTCACCCTGGCGGATGATGCCTTGCCCCGGTTTTAGGCGCTCCACCTTTAACCGCGAACAGAGCAGATCGAGTTCGGTGGCGTCCATGGTGGCAAACAACGGCATGCGTTGCACGAGCGAGAGATAATTGTTTTGGGTGTTTTCAAACTGGCGGCTGAGGATTTGCGCCCGTTTAACATCGGGAAAGAGATATTGCGCGGCGACCTCGCGGGTTTCCCACGGTAGAACGTCGTAGGCGCGTTGTAACATTTGGCTGGTGAACTTCTCACCCACTTGGCGGGCCAGTAAGTCGAGCAGGAGGGTGAGGGCGGGCGCGTAGAGGTCGCCGCGTTGCCGTAGGGTGAACTCGGCGGGCAGGGTGTCGTCCACCCGCTCGGTCGCTACCTGAACGCGCCACCCGGCGGCGGTGGCGTAGGTGTTGAATTGTCCAAACAATACGCTGGTTTGGCGGTCTCCGGCTAGTTCGCGCAATTGCATTTGGAGGTGGAGGGCCGTCCAACCAAACGCTTGGCGGAGGCGGTCGTGGTCGCTTTGTTGTGCGCTCACTTCCGATTTGGCGGCTTGCCAGCTGATGGGGCGGGTGAAGCCTAATTTGTGCAAGCCGAGCGCGATGGCGAGCAGGGCGTAGGCCCACAGCGGGGATAAGCCGAGGAGGCCTGTGCCGAGTAAGGCTAAGGCCGCGAGGCCCAAGATCGTCCACGCCGGGCCAAACCCGGTGCGCCAAAAGGCCACCAACGTCGGGAGCAGGAACACCGTCGTTAACAGCGGTAACCCGCCGAGCGCGGCCAACGCCGAGTCCCACCAGGGAGCGCCCGCCGCGCTTCGGGCAATCGCTATCCCAATGGTCATACCATAGCTCGCCAATCCGCCCAGCACCAAACCAACCTTTTCGGCGCGATGGAGGTCGCGGAGATTGGTGTCGGCAAAGAGTTGCAATGCGGCGGCGAACAAAGCGATGTAAGCGCTGATGAGTAAAACAGGCGGCCAGCTGTTGAGGATCAGTTGACCGACCTCATGCAGGGCGAATAATGACACCGCCACCCCCACCAGCCCAAAAAACGGCGCGAGGCGCGAACCCGAATAATCGGCGACGAGGGTGAGGGTGAGATAGAGCGCCAACGCCAGCGTGGCAAGACTGATGACGGGTAAGATGGTGGGATAGCCCAGCCACACCGGGAGATTAATCACCACCAGGCCGAGGCCGAGCAAACTTAGCGTCAGTCGCCACGGGGTGGCGAACAAGCCCCAGCGGGTGGCGAGGGCCACGATGCGCTGCACGAGGTTGAGCAAGAACAACCCCGCGCTAAAGGCAATGACCCCGGCCAACCCGACCCCGCTGATAACGGCGACTGTTTGCCCAACCCAGCCGCTCGCCCACAAATCGCGCGCGAGGGTGGTCAGAGGCTTTTGCCAGAAGGTGAAGCCTTGGAAGATGGCGTACACGCTCCACAGCGCGGAAAGTAAGCCGAAGATGGCAAAGATTTTTTCTTCGCGCGAGAACGCGGTCAATTGGTCTTTTAGCGACTTTTTATTTTCGCGGAGCGATTTCAGTTTGGCCCACAACCCCACGCGGATAAAGTCCAGCGCTTTGTGGCGGAGCATGGGAATCTCCAGCCAGTCCATGAGGAGAAAGTAGCCATCCAGTTCGAGAAGCGGGTTAAGGTTGAAGAAAGCGATGACGTAATTGAAGAGGGCGAATTGATAGAGCCACGGGTTGAGCGCGAAGTTGGGCCAGCTCCACATGACCAAACCCGCGAGGCCGCCCAGGATGAGGTCAACGTGCGGCCCGGCCCAAGTGACCGCCAGGCGCGCGCGCTTGCCGGCCATCCACATATCCATGGTGTCTACAAAAAAGGCGGGCGCGCCAAAGTAAATCATGAAGCCCCCCTGCAAAACCTGACGCCCGTAATGTTTCACGGTGAGCGCGTGCCCCAATTCATGGCAGAAGAACGTAATGGCGAACACGCTGAGAAAACTGAGCAGGCCCCAAAAATAATTGCCCCCCACAGTTGCTACCTGATAGCGTGGGTCGGCGGCGGCGAGGCTGAAACACACCCCGCCAATGAGGATGATGAGCAGGAATAGAATCTGCGCCCACCGCGTGTACGCCACCCACCCGACTTGCTTGTAAAACTGCGTCAGCCCGGCATCCAAACCTTCGATGGTGAACCGTTTTTCTATGAAGCCTGCCCACACATCGGAGAATTGCACTGCGCGGGTGCGGCGGCGGAGTTGGCCGCGGACTTGGGCATACACGTCCACTGGCGGCTCGGTCAAAAACGATTTGCTCTTGAGGCCATCGAGCAGGGTGGTGACGCGGGCAAACGCGAAGACTTGATATTCGGTGAAGTAGGCGACGACCAAATCTTTCACAGTGCGGGTGCCATCCAACCGTTGCCAGAGGAAATACTCGCGTGGGCCGAGCCGGAAATAGGTTTGGGTCGCCGGGTTCTTGAGGATGTAGTAAACGCCCTCGCGCCCGGTGAGTTCGCTGATTTCCACGCCGGGGGCGGCCTGTGGGCGCGATTGGGCTAAATCGAGTTTGGCCTTGAGCCACGCAAACAAACCGCCGGGGGCGGAGCCAGTTTCTTGTTGAAGTGATTGGGTGAAGGAATCCCAGAAGGAGGTGAGGGCCATAAACTTAAACGGCGGCTACGACTTCGGGGCCGAGCGACACAGCCACGTAACAATCGGGGGTCAAATACTTTTGCGCGGCAGAGAGCACCTCCGCTGGCGTCACGGCTTCAATCCGCGCCACCGCCTCATCCAGCGGCTCGACCTGATGCAAGAGCGCCTCAACGCCAAAGATGCTGGCGAGGGCCAAGTTCGTTTCAAAGCGCCGGGCCAGGGTGCCAGCGTAGTTGCCTTTGGCCGCGTCTAACTCACGCGCGGTCACCGGGCTTTGGCGCAATTGCCCCCATTCTTCCAAGATGGCGGCGCGGACGCGGGCGGCTTTGGCGGGAGCACAAGCGGCTTGCACCGCGAGAAACCCGACATCTTCATAGGGCGCGGTCACGGTGTTGACACTATAAACCAGTTGTTGGTCTTGCCGCAAATGTTGATGCAGGCGCGCGCTCCCGCCCAGGCCTAACACCAGTTCCATGACCTTGATGGCGCTGCGGTCGGGATGATGCATATGGACGGTGGGCACGCCGAGGCAGAGATGGGTCTGCATGGTGTCGCGGGGGAGGTGGGTTGACCGGGTGGCCGTGAGGGGGGGCTGAACCGTGGGGGATGGCAACCGCGCCGGGCCGGGGGGGAGGGCCGCAAATTTTTCGGCGGCCCAGCGCGTGGCCGCATCCGGGTCTACATCCCCACAAATCACCAAGACCATATTCCCGGCCACATAGCGGTCCCGATAAAATTGCCGGGTGTTTTCGGGATTGAGCGCGCGCAGGCCATGCAAGGTGCCCAGCACCGGATGGCGGAGTGGGTGGGTGGGCCAGAGCGTTTGGGTGAAATTTTCGAGCAGGATGCCTTCGCGTTCCTGCGCCCGCCGGAGTTCTTCTACGACCACGAGGATTTCGTTCCACAGGTCTTCTTCGCGCAGGGCGGGGGTGATGAGGATTTCGGCCAGGATGTCGAGCGCGGTGGGCAGGTCGGCCGGGCGGGTGACGGTGTAAAAGTTGGCGTACTCTTTGGTGGTGTTGGCTTCGAGTGTGCCGCCGCGCTGTTCGAGGGCGGCGAATAACTCGCGCGGGGTGTGCGCTTGCGTGCCTTTGAAGAGCAGGTGCTCAACGAGGTGCGCCAGGCCGAGGGGCATAATCGAATCCGCGTCGGGCGCGTCGGCGCGCGGGTATTCGAGGTCGTAGCGGCTACCGGCGCGCACATAAACACGCGCCGCCACGGTGGGCGTATGTGGGCGTGGGACGATGACGAGACGGAGGCCGGTGGGTAATGTGGTTTGATGCCAGTTGAGATGGAGTGAACCGTTGGGGCGTGTGTGCATAAGCCCCGGCATTATAAAGCAAAAACACAGCCGGACGGTTACTACAGTCCGGCTGTGTTTTGCGATTGTGTTTACGATGGGCGCAGATAAAAAACTAAGGCATAAAACGGATGCCCCCTTTGGAAATGCGGGCATCGAGGGAACTGCCCATCGAGTCGAGGGTCTCGCTATCGAGCGCCTTGAGGGCGGCTTTTTCTTGTTCGGTGAGGTCGTACCCGGCCAGCGCCTTCTCGGGGTCGGCGATGAGCGCCTTGCGGAATTCGGCGTCCATGATGGCTTTGCCAATGACGGCTTCGACGGTTTGCTTAGACATTGTTGCGGGTCTCCTGTGAGATGAAGTAGGTTGACTTGAGTGTTTCAAGTTGGGGCTATCTTACTCAAAACGTGGGGCGTTGTCTGTCACGGAGGATACAATGGGCTTGTGCCGTGGGTTACATCCCTTACCCCTGCACCAACCGCTCCAAACCCGCCCGGTCACGGATGATGACTTTTTGCTCGTCAATCTGGATTAACCCCAGCTCGCGCAAATCCTTCAGCACGCGGTTGACGCGCCCCCGGCTGGCGGCCACCCAGTTGGCGAGGTCGGTCTGGGTCAGGTTCATGGGGACTTTGCCCTCTGCGTTGTGGCTGTCTATTTGTAGAAGCACCGTGGCCACGCGGCCCGTTAAATCCAGAAAGGCCAGGGCATAGGTGTAATCGGTGATGTTTCTTAAACTCAGCGCCATTTCGGCCAGCAGGTTTTGGGCCAATTGCGGCTGGCTGGCCGAAAACTGCGTCAAATCGTCCCGCTGGAGCATCAGCACCGTGGTCGGTTCCACGGCGATGGCAGTGGTCAAACGGGGGTGGTCATCCAACGCGCCCGAGAGACCGAACATATCGCCTGGATTATAGAAAGCCAGTGTCACTTCGCGGCCCGCCTCGCTGGTGATGAACCCGCGCACTTGCCCGCTTTCGACGAAATACAACACATGCCCGGGACTGCCGCGATGATAAATGTAAACGCCTTTGCCAAAGACCCGCTTGCTTAAGCGCGCGGCGATGACGTTCAGCGTGTCTGGGGATAAGTTGGCAAACAACGTATACGTCCGGAGCCGTTGTGAAGTAGCGAGCATACGGGTGATGTTAACGCCGATGGAAAATTAGGGCAACTGGCGGGGCTTTGGCCTATAATAGGGGCATGAGTAATCTGGAGCGGCAGAAAAAACTGGCCGGGGCGCTGGATAAGATTTTACAGACCCTGACTGCTCAATATGAGCCGGAGCGGGTCATCCTCTTTGGCTCAATGGCCCACGAAACGGTGCAGGAGTGGAGTGATTTGGATTTGGTCATCGTCAAAGAGACTAGCCTGCCATTTTTGCAACGGCTTAAAGAAGTCGCGTTATTGTGTCGCGCCCCGGTGGGTGTAGATTACTTGGTGTATACCCCCTCCGAATTTGCAGAGATGGCGGCTGAAAAGAACCCCTTCATTCTCGAAGAAGTTATTCGTCGCGGAAAGGTGCTATATGAGCGCAAGCCTGCCGAAGCAATGGCTGGATAAAGCCACCGAAGATTTAGCCGTGGCCAAGTTAGTCCTCGCTGAGGAACATACTGCCCATGCGTGTTTCCTATCCCAGCAGTGTATTGAAAAAGCGCTGAAAGCTTATTTGCTGGAGAAAGCCCAAACTTATCCTCGCTCGCATAAGTTGGTGGATTTGTTAAAAGAGTGCGAACAATTTGAACCAGCCTTTTCACAGTTCCTGGTAGATTGCACAGTGGTTGACCAATACTATGTTCCCACGCGCTATCCGGATGGTGTGCCGCGCGGTAAACCCAGTGGTATGCCCAGCGATGTCGAAGCGCAAGAAGCTATCTTGGCCGCTGAGCAGATTCTTAACTTTGTTGTTGAGCACATTCTGCCTCCAACTTAATGTTCCCCACCCTCCTCACCCTCGGCGCGTTCTCCCTCCCGACCTACACCTTCCTCATTGACCTCGGCCTTCTAGCCGGGCTGGGGTGGGTGTGGCGGCAAGCCCCCCCCGATAAACGCCAGCGCTGGTTCGATGCCACCCTCGTCGCCATCCTCGGCGGTCTTGCGGGGGCGCGGTTGCTCTACGCCTTCGTCAACGGCGGTTACTACTTCGGCCACTTCTTCGAAATATTTGAGATTTGGAAGGGGGGCCTGGCCTGGCTCGGCGCGGTGGCCGGAGGCCTGCTCGGCGCGTGGCTTTATTGCCGTCGCCAACGCGAGCCGCTTGCACCCTTCTTGGATGGATTAGCACTCCCCATGGCGCTCCTCGCCCTGCTAAGTTGGGGCGGATGTTTAGCCGCCAGTTGCGCCTATGGCTATGAAGTGACCCCCGGCCAACTCCCCCAGTGGTTGACCCTGGAAACCCCCGACATTTACGGCCTCACGGCCTTACGCTTCCCCACGCAGATTCTTGGTTTAGCGTGGAGTCTGCTCGGGCTGTGGTTGGTGTGGTGGACTCAAGCCAACCCCCACCCTCCCCCATCGGGCAAACCACCGATGGGGGAGGGGGCATTGGCTCCCTCTCCTGCGGGGAACTTACCGCTGGGGAGGGCCGGGGTGGGGCGGGGCTGGCAACCCGGCGCTTATGCCGCCTACACCCTCAGCCTCATCGCCCTCGGCGCCTTTGCCCTCGCCTTCACGCGCGGCGACCCCATGCCGCTGGCCCTCGGCTTCTATCGGCTGGATGTCGTGGGGAGCGCCATCGTGCTGGTTGGCGCGAGCCTCGCGTGGGGCCTGAGAACTTCCAAAACCAAATCTCAAACTCCCAATCTCCAATCTCCAATTACTAATAACCAATTACCTCAGCCCGACTCCTCCGAGTCCCCGCCTCCCCATGACTAAATTAAAACTCGGTCTCGCCCAAATCAAAACTAAATTGGGCGATGTGCCGGCCAATTTGGAAAAACACCTCGCTTACATTGACGAGGCCGTGAAGCAGGGCGTGGATTTACTCGTCTTTCCCGAACTGTCGCTCACCGGCTATGTGGTGCAAGACCTCGTGCCGACGCTGGCGCACGCGCCCACGCTGGCCGACCCCGTCTTCCGCCCCCTGCTCGAAGCCTCGCACAAACTCGATTTGGTCGTGGGCTTCGTGGATGAAGATGAGCGCCACCGCTTCTTCATCTCGGCGGCCTACCTCTCCCTGGGCGAAGTCAGGCATATTCACCACAAAGTCTATCTGCCAACCTATGGCCTGTTCGATGAAGGGCGCTTCTTTGCCTGGGGCGATTCCGTCCGCGCCTTTGATACGCGTTTTGGCCGGGTGGGGCTTTTGATCTGCGAAGATTTCTGGCACGCCTCGCCCCCCTACCTGCTCTGGCTCGATGGCGCTGACCTGATGCTCTTCATGTCGGCCTCGCCGGGGCGCGGCCTGAGCGGGGAGGACAAACTGGAATCGGCATGGTGGGTGGAACACATCAACCGCGCCTATGCCAGTTTGTTCACCACTTTTGTGGCGCACACCAACAAAGTGGGCTTTGAAGATGGCCTGAATTTTTGGGGCGGGGCCACGGTCTTCGACCCCAACGGTGAACTGTTGGCGCAAGGACCGTACTTTCAAGAAGCCCTCACGGTGACCGAACTCGACCTCGCCCAATTGCGCCGCACCCGCACCCGCCTGCCGCTCCTGCGCGATGAGCGCCACGCCCTCGTCTCGCGCGAAATCGCCCGCATCACCGCCGGGGAGCGCGGGGCGAGAGATAAAGGCTAGGGGAAAATTTCAAATTACCAATTACTAATTACCAATTACCACTTGGCCTCATGTCCCCTCTCCACATCAACCCCTCCCTCGCCCGCACTATCCTCGTGAATTTCATCCGCGAGGAGGTGACGCGCACCGGGCTTCAGCGCGCGGTCATCGGCTTGTCGGGCGGGATTGATTCGGCGCTCGCGTGTTTTTTGGCGGTCGAAGCGCTGGGGGCCGCAAATGTGCTGGCGGTGCGGCTCCCCTACCGGGCCTCGTCCGAAGAATCGCTGACCCACGCGCAACTGGTCATTGATCAACTTGGCGTGCCGAGCGAAACTTTCCCCATCACCGACCTGGTCGAGCCACTTCTCGCGACCATCCCCGCAACCGATTCGAAACGGCGGGGCAACGTCATGGCGCGGGCGCGGATGATTGTGGTCTACGACCGGAGCGCGGCGACCAATGCGCTCGTCATCGGCACGAGCAACAAGACTGAACTCCTGCTCGGCTACTCGACGATTTTCGGGGACGCGGCCTCGGCGCTGAACCCGCTCGGCGATTTATACAAGACGCAAGTGCGACAACTCGCACGCGCGGTGGGGGTGCCGCTCCCGATCATTGACAAGCCCCCGTCGGCGGACTTGTGGCCCGGGCAAACCGATGAAGCCGAAATGGGCCTGACCTACGAGCGCGTTGACCAACTGCTTTACCTGCTCGTTGACCAACGTTATACGCCCGAAGACTGTGTGGCCGCCGGTTTTGAAAAGCCGTTTGTTGACCGCGTGCTAAAAACCATCCAGCGCAATCAATTCAAGCGGATGCCGCCCATCATCGCCAAACTCAGCAACCGCACGGTGGGTTACGACTTTTTGTATTTGCGCGATTGGGGGACGTAATCAATCGCCGACCCGGTGCGGCGCCTCGGTATCAATTAATACAGTTCAGGGGCAGAAACTGGCGCTGGGCGTCGGCCTCGGTCATGCCGACCAGCGCGCGCTTCAATTCATTGCGAGTAAACCGAAGTTGTTGGACAAGGGGCTGGGGCATTTGAATTTTCTCCTGTGGGGGCGCGAATCTTTGGCTATTGTATGATAGTATTCCCTCCGTTATGCAACCCAAACCCTCGCCTCTCATCGCCCTGCGCTACCGTAATTTTCGCTTGTTGTGGATTGGCCAACTGATCTCGATGGCCGGTTCCATGATGCAAAATGCCGCTATTTTGTGGCATATCTCCTTGCTGGTGCCTGACAACCAAAAAGGCCTGGCCCTCGGCACGGTGGGATTAGTGAGAATCATTCCCATCATTTTCTTTTCACTCATCAGCGGGGTGGTGGCCGACGCGCTCGATCGTCGAAAACTGATGTTGATGACCCAAAGCGGCATGACCGTAACCGCAACTTGTCTGGCGCTGTACTCTTTTAGTGGGGGCCAGGCCCTCTGGCCGATTTATCTGCTGGCCGCGGTCAATTCCGCTTTTGGTTCTTTCGATGGCCCGGCGCGGCAATCACTCGTCCCCACCCTGGTGGCGCGCGAGCATTTACCGAATGCCATTAGCCTCAACACCATCATGTTCCAATCGGCCTCGGTGATCGGCCCGGCGTTGGGCGGGTTGGTGATTGGCACCTTGGGGGTTAGCTGGGCCTATGCGTTTAATGCCGTTTCGTTTCTGTTTGTCATCGGCGGCTTGTTGTTGATGCGCGACCTGCCCGCGCGGATCGAAGGCACGCGGAGCGATATTAGTCTGGGCGCCGCGTGGGAAGGCTTGCGCTATGTTTTCACCGCGCCCCTCATTCGCTCCACCATGCTGCTTGATTTCTTTGCCACCTTTTTTGCCTCCGCGACGGCGCTCCTGCCCATCTTCGCCCAGGATATTCTCAAAGTCGGCGCGCACGGTTACGGCCTGCTTTCCGCCGCGCCCTCGGTCGGGGCGATGCTCACGAGCATCGTCATGGTGCGTCAAATTGAGCATATCAATCGGCGGGGACAGGTGATGTTGTGGGCCGTGATCCTCTTCGGTCTGGCCACCATTGTCTTTGGCCTCTCGGGCAATTTCTGGCTCACATTCTTGTGTCTCGCCGCCACCGGGGCCACCGACACGGTGAGCATGATTATCCGTAACATCATTCGCCAACTCGATACGCCTGACCACTTGCGCGGGCGCATGACCAGCGTCAACATGATTTTCTTCATGGGCGGCCCGCAGTTGGGCGAACTGGAAGCGGGCCTCGTGGCGAGTGCCTTTGGCGCGCCGATATCGGTGATTACCGGCGGGATTGGCGCGCTCGTGGCGACCGTGTGGATTGCCGCGACCACCCCCGCCCTGCGGGACTACCGCCGCGAGGAGCTGAAACTGGCCCCGGCGGGTGCGGCGGCGGATTGAGATGAGTTTGGTATGAAACGCGCTGTCAGCATCAGCCTCGGTTCTTCCAAGCGCAATAAAGCCGTCACTGTCACTTTGCTCGGCGAGCAGGTCAGCATTGAGCGCATTGGCACCGATGGCGATGAGAAAAAAGCGCGGCAAATGTTCGCCGAGCTTGACGGCAAAGTGGAGGCCTTTGGGGTAGGGGGCATTGACCTCGGCGTGGATACGCCCTGGCAGTATTACCCACTGCGTGCCGCGCAAAAATTGATCGCCGATGTGAAGACCACGCCCTATGTGGATGGCAATGGCTTGAAGATGACGACGGAACGCCGCCTCATGCAAAAGGTTGAGGCCAGGATTGGCGCGGAGATTCAACCCAAGACCGCTTTCCTCATCGCGGCCATCTCGCGCTATGGCATGACGCTCTCCTTCATCGAAGCGGGCTACCAATGCGTGTTTGGCGATTTGATGTCGGGGCTAGATATCCCCCTCGCCGTGCGGGGTATGCGCGGGCTGGAAACCCTGGGCAAACTTCTCATGCCCATCGTGAGCTACCTGCCCCTGTCCATGCTCTATCCCACGGGCGAAAAACAAGAGACCATCACGCCCAAGTACGGTCAGTATTATCAAAACGCCACCGTCACCGCTGGCGACTTCCTTTACATCAAAGCCCATTTGCCTGAGCGCATGGACGGTAAAATCATCGTTACCAACACCACCACCGCCGCCGATGTGACACTGCTGAAAGCGCGCGGGGTGAAATATCTCATCACCACCACCCCGTTGTTGGATGGCCGGACTTTTGGCACCAATATGATGGAGGCCGCGCTGGTGGCGGTGGCCGGCAAAGGCCGCAAGTTGACCCACGCCGAATTGGAAGCGATGACCACGCAACTTGGCTTTGAGCCGGTGATACAGAAATTAAACTGAGGCGTGATCCCGCCTCCTTGAATTTGCGCCTCACGGATGACTTGCCATGCCCCTCGTTGACGCCCTCATCACTGCCGGCGGCACGCCCCAACCCGGCGACCCCCTGTATGTTTATACCCAGGGCCAACCCAAAGCCCTGCTCCCCCTCGCGGGCCAGCCCATGGTGCAATGGATTTTAGATGCCCTCGGCGGGGCGCAGACCATCCGCCGGGTCGTGGTGGTGGGCCTCGCGGAGGACGCGGCCCCGCTCACCTGTCTTAAGCCCCTCGCGTTTCTACCCAACCACGGTTCCATGTTTGCCAATATCGTGACCGGGACCCAATGGGCGGTGGGGCAGGATGCCTCAACTTCCCATGTCCTGGTGGTTAGTTCCGACATCCCCACGATTACCTCCGCGATAGTTAACTGGAACGTCGAGACCTCCTTGCAAACCGACCATGACGGGTATTACTCAGTGATTAGCCGCGAAAATATGGAGCGGCGCTTTCCCGGCTCCAAGCGCAGTTACTTCCGCTTCAAGGAAGGCTTATACACCGCCGGGGACATGAATCTGTTTGCCACGCGGGTGATCAAGCACATCCCCCCGCAAGTGCAGGCCCTCACCGAGACTCGCAAGGATATTCTTAAGCAGGCCGGGATCATTGGGTATGGTTTTCTCCTGCGCTTTGTCCTCGGCCAGGTCACCGTGGCCGACGCCGCGCGCTCAATTAGCCATCGCCTCGGGATAACCGGGCGCGCGCTCATCTGCCCCTACGCCGAAGCGGGGATGGATGTGGACAAGCCGGCGCAATATGAACTGATCAAGCGGGATTTGGAAAAGCGGCAAACTGATGCGTAATGCGTGAAGCCTATTATTCACCATTCACGCATCACTCACAACCATGCTCTCCACCCTCCTCACCCTCGATGCCCGCTGGTCACAAACACTGCGCGTGGCCGAAAAGCCAGGGCCGTTGCGCCGCCTGGCCATCTTCCTCGCCCACTCCGGCGACTCGTGGTTCTGGGGCATTGGGTTGGTGATCGTCTGGTTGGCCGGAAACGATTTTTGGAAACGCTCGGCGTTGTGGATTTTTATCGGCATCGCCATTACGGCGGTCATCACGCAAGCCCTCAAATGGCTCATCCGCCGCGAGCGCCCGCAAGGGGAGTGGGGCGCGCTCTACCGCAGTGTTGACCCACACTCCTTTCCCTCCGGGCATGCCAGCCGGGTGGCGATGCTCGCTGTTTTGGGGGTGGGCTTGGGGCCGGCGTGGTTTGCCCTCCTCCTCATCGTTTGGGCCCCTCTCGTCGCCCTGGCCCGCGTGGCCATGGGCGTCCACTACCTTTCCGACATCCTCGCCGGGGCCGTGTTGGGAATCGTGGTTGGGGGGAGTCTCGCGTTTTTTATCTAATTTGCAACGCGTTA
>CAYUFY010000083.1:0-16491 GCA_964443795.1 uncultured Anaerolineales bacterium
ATCTTGAATGGCTGACCAAGAAATGGGTAAGTTATTTAATTGGCGTTCCTTAGCGCCTTTGCTCACGCGGGGGCCGCCGCTTCCGGCGCGGGGTCAGCCGCCCCAACGGGCGCGGGCGGAGTGGCGTCGTGGTCGGGCAAAATATCTTCGGCATTGCGCACCATCGGCAACAAATAGCCAACCCCGCCCACCACCATGGTCGCCACGCCGGTCAATCCTAACAAAAGCGCCATGCCCGCGCCCGGGCCCACGCGTGGGCGAAACCATGGTTCTAACACATAATCGGCCAACACACCGCCAATGAGGGGCGCGACGGGTTGCGTGAGCCAAGCGATAAGCCGCCGCGCCGAGAATACACGACCTTGCACATCCGGCTCGACCTTGGCCTGCCAGATGGCCTGATTGGAGCCATCCACCCACGGAACGAAACTCACGACGATAAACAACGGCAAGGCCCAGCCCCACAGTTCGCGCCCGCCCCCAAGCCAGAGCGTGGCCGCGCCCATGAGCAAGTGCCCCAGCAGGACACCGTGGACCCGCCGGTGGGTGCCGCCCCACGCGCTCATGAGGAGGCCCCCCACGAGGCCACCCGCCGCGCCCGCGGCTTGCACTACGCCCAACGCGCCTTCGTTGTTACCTGTGCGCGTCAGCACCAAGGGGGCCAGCACCGTGAAGCCAATACCGCCGAACAAATTGCCAAACAGGAAGATTAATTGTAAGCCCAACAGACTGGGCCGTGCCAAAATATACTTGAAACCATAGAGAGAATCTTGCCAAAGATTGCCCTGGGCCTGGCGGCCGATCGCGGTGCGCGCAGGTGGCGGCACAAACACCAACATCAGCACCCCAATCGCCAGCCCAAACGTCGCCACGTCAATCGTCATGAGGCCAGTGAGGCCGATGAACGGCAACAGCGCGCCAGCGAGGAGCGGCGCAAACACGCCCGGCCCCATCTCCAGCAAGGACCACAGCCCATTGGCGCGCCCCAACTGCTCTTTGGGAACAAGCGTGCTGATGGCGGCTGAATAGGCCGGCCACTGAAAACAATTGCCCAACCCGGCTAAAACAGCGGCGGCGTACAAGTGCCACATATCCAATTGACCCAGCGCTTGCATCGCCAGAATAAAGACCGTCCCCGCCCCGGCGGTCAGGTCGCTGACCATCAGCATCAGTTTGCGGTTGTAGCGATCCACCAGCGCGCCCGCCAGCGGCGAGAGGAGGAGAAAGGGCGTGATGAAGAAGACCTGCATCAATCCCAGCGCTGTGGCGCTCCCGGTCTTTTCGTACACCCAAATGGTGAGCGCAAACTGGGTCATGTTGGTCGCCAGGATCGAGACGAGCTGGCTGAACCAGATGAGGGTGAAGCCAGACATACCAGCGGGGCGAGAGGTGGAATTAGTCATGAGGGCTTGTCCCTGCCCAACGCAGGGCTTGTCCCTGCCTAATGCAGGGCGACCACAAGGGTCGCCCCCAACGCCGCCCTACGCCGAGGCCGCCGCTTCCGGCACGGGGTCAGCCGTCCCCGTGGGCGCGGGGTCGGCGGCATTGTGGTCGGGCAAAATGTCCTCGGCGTTGCGAACCGCTGGGAACAGATAGCCCGCGCCGCCCACGATGAGGGTGGCCGCGCCGCAAATCGCCAGCATCAACGCCATCCCCGCACCGGGGCCAGCACGCTCTCGCAACATCGGCTCCAGCACATAATCGGCCAACGTGCCGCCGATGAGGGGCGCAATGGGTTGGGTAAACCACGCGATGAGCCGCCGCGCCGAGAACACCCGGCCTTGCACATCGGGCGCGACCTTGGATTGCCAGATGGCTTGATTAGAGCCATTGATCCAGGGGATGAGACTCGTGCCAAGAGCGAGCGGAATAGCCCACCAGAATGGGCTGTTGCCCAGCCCAAGCCACACGATGCTCACCCCGGAGAGTATGTGCCCAAAAAGGACGCCGTGCACCCGACGCTTGGTGCCACCCCACACGCTCATCAGGATGCCGCCGATGATGCCGCCCGCCGCGCCCGCCGCTTGCACCACGCCCAAGGCGCCTTCGCTGTTGCCCGTGCGCGACAACACCATGGGCGCCAGCACAACAAATCCAATCCCCGAGAATAGGTTGCCAAAAAAGAAAACCATCTGCAAGCCCAACAAACTGGGCCGAGCAAAAATATATTTGAAACCATAGACCGATTCTTGTAAAAGATTCCCTTGCGCCTGACGCCCCGCCTCGGTGCGCGGGGGTTGCGGCACAAAGATCATCGCCAACACCGCAATCGCCAGGCCAAAGGTCACCACGTCAATGGTCATGATCCCCGACAGGCCGATCACGGGGAGCAACATTCCGGCGAGGAGGGGCGAGAACACGCCCGGCCCGGCTTCCATGAGCGACCACAGCCCATTGGCCCGCCCCAACTGTTCCTTAGGGACCATGGTGCTAATGGCCGCCGAATAAGCCGGCCATTGAAAACAATTGCCCAGCCCGGCCAACACCGCGGCAACATACAGATGCCACACTTGCAATTGGCCGGTGGCTTGCATAACCAGAATAAATATCGTCCCGACGCCCGCCGTCACGTCACTGACCATCATCATCAGTTTGCGGTTGTGGCGGTCCACCAAGGCCCCGGCGAGGGGTGAGAGAATAAGAAAGGGCGTGATGAAGAACACCTGCATCAGCCCGAGCGCCGTCGCGCTCCCGGTCTTTTCGAACACCCAAATGGTGAGCGCAAACTGTGTCATGTTGGTGGCCAGCACCGAAACCAGTTGGCTGAGCCAAACCAGTATGAAGCCGAACATGCCAGTGGGACGGGTGGGGGAAGTGGTCATGGAATTCCTTGGTAGCGCATAGCCGATGGCTTATGGCGAATGGCTTATGGCAAATAGCCTATGGGCAATGGCTGATTTAACCTGATCAGCTATCAGCCATCGGCTATAAGCCCTCCGCCAATCTAGTGTTGGCCCAACGTGCCGGTCCGGCGCGCGCGCCGTTCCAGCGCCCGGAAAACGCCACTGCCCACCACCCACATGACCACCATGAAGATGAGCAGGATGGCAACTTCAGTCACAATCGGCAACAGGGTACGCGTCCCCAAGAGCAACCCGCGAAAAGCGTCGTAACCGTAGGTGAGCGGCAAAGCCAGCGAGAGGGGCAACAGCCACACGGGCAAGGCCTTCACCGGGAAGTTGGAGCCGGAAAAAACCTGCACCAGAAAACTGCTCATATCCACCAGCGCATTGGCCTCGCGCAAGACCAACACCAGCGCGGCAAAAGCAAACCCAAACCCGTATAGCCCCAGGAGCATGGGCACCGCCACCCCCAACGCGGCCCACAGGTTGCCCGTGGGCTGAAAACCAAACAGTCCCGCGCCCAACGCCAGCATCGCCAGCGAGGTTAAGGTGGTGACCGCCAGATTGGCGAAGGTATGCCCCACCAGTAACAACAGCCGCGGAGTGGGCATCAGCCAGTTGGCCTCCAACACCCCGCCATCCATGTCATTCTTGAGCGAAAAGCCCATGCCCCAGAATACCGCCATGACGAAATTATTGAGCACCGTGCCAATGAGAATAAACGACATGTAATCGCCCGAGCCGGTGTAGCCCGCAAACCCGGCGGCTTGCCCGCCCGTGCTGAAAGCCTGCCCCATGAAGTACACGGGCGCGAGCCACACCAGCGGCTGAAAAATTTGCGAGAGCACATTGAGCGGGTAACGGAAAAAGTGCTTGGCGTCGCGCAGGGTGATGGCCCACAGCGCACGCCCATGCGATTGCCAGGTCGGGTGAGAGAGACTTGTCATGGTTAGTTAATTTGGACACGGATTTCCGCAGATAAACCCAGACCGATACGGGTTGCATCTGTGAAAATCTGTGTGCATCTGTGTCCCAATAAATACATTGAGCAAGCGGCAAAGGATTGGTTTAATACTGCCCAATCGCGCCGGTCTGCCGGGCGCGCCGTTCCATCCAGTTAAAGAGCAGGTAGCCAATGACCAGCCAGCCCGCGCCAAACGCCAGCAGGGCCGACAAATCAGGCCACAGGGTCGCCCAATCGGCGTTGTTGAGGGCCGCATTGCGAATGCCACGAATGATGTAAGTCGGCGGCAACCAGTTGGCCACGGTTTGCATCCACCCCGGCAGGATTTCGATCGGGAAGGTGATGCCGCAAAAAATCATCACCAACCCGCGAATGAGGAACACAAAGGCGTTGGCTTCCTTGGCCGTGATGACCACACTGGCAAACGCAAAGCCAATGCCATAAATAGCGGGCATGGCCGCCAGGAACACGCTCAACACCAACAGCGGGTGGCCGTGATACCGCACGCCAAAGACCAGCCAGAACTCCAGCCCCGAGATCATGACGAACAAACCCAGGTTGATGACCTGCAACAACCCCGAGCCAAGCAAAAACGAAAAGCGCCAGGTGGGGCTGAGCCAGTTCGATTCCAACGTGCCACGCATCTGTTCCTCGCGCAAGGCAAACCCTACCGTCCACAGCGCCACGTTTTGCCACATCCAAATGGTGGTGCCCACGGCAATATACCCAATGTAATTACTGCTCCCCGTCGCCTGGATAAAGGTGTCTAAGCCCGCGCCATTTGGGCCAGCCAGGGCGCGTGCCGAGAAGATATAAATCGCGGGGAAGATGATGGGCCAGATGAACATGGACGCCAGCATGGACGGATAACGCCGGAAGATGAACCACGAGCGTTTAATGACTGCGCCGAGAGCGCGGAGTTCAGCCACCCAACCGGGGCGGCTGAGTGAGGGAGAAAAGGTGGTGGCCGGCATCAGTCCCTCAGCGCCTTGCCCGTGAGCTGAATAAACACATCTTCCAGCGAAGGCTCGGCGATGTGCATGTTCATAATGCGCGCCCCCCCCTGCCCCAGACGCTCGATCACGCCGGGCAAAACCGCGCGACTATCCTGCACCTGCAGGTTCACTTCCCAAATCGAGTCCTTGCCGGTGTAGCGGGTCACCGGGCTATCCACCCCACCCGCCTGAGCCAGCACCGGGCCGAGCTCGGGGCGCCACCCGGCTACTTCCAGTTGAATGGCATCCTTCTGCCCGATGGTTTGCTTCAGCCCGGCGGGGGTGTCGAGCGCAATGATGCGGCCCTGATCAATAATGCCGATACGGTCCGAGAGTTGGTCGGCTTCTTCCATGTAATGGGTGGTGAGCAAAATGGTGTGGCCTTCGCTTTTCAGTTCCTTCACCAGTTCGCGCACCCGCCGGGCGGCCTGCGGGTCGAGGCCCAGGGTCGGCTCATCGAACAGCAAAATGGGCGGGCGGGCCAGCAACGCGCGGGCCAGCACAATCCGTTGCTTCATGCCGGTGGAATATTTCTCCACCAGTTCATCGGCGCGGGCGGTCAGTTCCATCCGCTCCAGCAAATCGTTCACCTGCCGCCGCGCCACCGCCGGGGGGATGTGATACAACGCCGCAAAATAGTCTAGGTTCTCGCGGCCCGAGAGCTTCCAGTAAATGCTTCGCTCCCCGGCCAGCACCGTGCCCAGGTTCTGCCGCACCTTATCGGCCTCGCGGATGACATCGTACCCGGCCACGCGCGCGGTGCCGCTGGTCGGTTCCAGCAAGGTACACAACATGCGAATAGTGGTGCTCTTGCCCGCGCCGTTCGGCCCGAGCAAACCAAACACCTCGCCGCGCCCGATTTGCAGGCTCACGTTATCCACCGCGGTGAACCAGTGTTTCTCGGCGCGTGGCCCAAACGGCCACCAGCGCTTGGGTGGGGTTTCCCCCTCACCGTTGGCGGGTTTATTCAGTGGAAATTTTTTAACAAGTTGGTCAGCTTCAATAGCCCAGTTAGTCATGGTTAGGGTTCCCGGAATGATTTTCAACACCGGCAAAATAAACACACTGCCAAGGCCCCCATCGCCCGTTGGCATTGGTCTATATTTGGTAGGGGCGTTCAATTGAACGCCCCTACCAAACGCTATTTCCGATAATGGCTACTCAATAAAAATCTCGACGTGTTCGCCGTCTTCTTCGTCGGTCACGTCAATGACCTTCCCTACGGCCCCGGCCCGGAGCGCCGCCGCCAGGGCTTCCATGTGCTCGCCCTCCAACCCTGGCGCGAACCGCGCGCCCATCTTCAGGCCCACACTCACCAAGCCCATAGGGATGTTCACATTGACCTTCGGCTTGCCCGTGGCCACATCGGTGATGCGCACCCGAAACCAGCGCGCCTCGCCGCCCGGCCCGGCAAAGGTCAGCGTGCCCGAGGAGGGGGTGGCGGTGCTCTTGCGGCTCTCGGCCAACGCGGCCAGCAACTTCGCGCCTTCCTCGGCGGTAATTTTTCCCTCTTCGATCATTTTCAAAATCTTCATGCGTTCTTCAGTAGTCGCCATGTCAACCTCCATGACGAAGGACGAGTGATGAGCGGCGCCAGGCTTGGCTCATCACCCGCCGTTCGTCAGCCGATATACACCTGCACGCGCTCGCCATTTCTACCCTCATGCACATCCACAAACAACGGATTGTCGGGTGAGGTCGTCTCTTCAAGCGCCAGAATCAACTCATCCACACCGGTATCCTTCAATTTCGGGATGAACTGGCCAAACGTCTTCAAAAACCAGGCCGCAATCCGCACCGGCAACGGCAAAGAGATCGCAATCCGGCGTGGGCCATCCTCGGCTTCGTCGCGATTCACACGGACATGAATCCACCGCGCGGTGCGACTCGCCGCCGCCAGAGCCATCACCACCACGCCGAACATGAACGGCAGGGTGGCGCACGCAAACCACAGATTGAAACCTCGCGCCGCAGTGTAGGCCCAATACATGAGCAAACCGCCAAAGGTGACAATGACAATGCCCACCCCCAGCGGGAACAGCCACCAGTTCCGCCAGCGGCTCATGTCGGGGATGTTAGATTCCGGCGGGGATGCCGCCCCCGCGCGGGGAGCCGCGTTCCCGGCGGGCGGCGGGCTCCCGCTGGGGGGCCGCTCCGCGCCCGCCGGGGATGCCGTGCCCTCAACCGTTGCGCCGCTCGCCGGGGGTTCCGTCTTGCCGCTCAGCGCGTTCAATAAGCGCAGGCCCTCGGCGGCCGTCACCTTGCCATCCTCAATCATTTGCAAAATCGTCATGCGTTCATTGTCGCTCATGCGTTCACTCTCCAATCCCCCTATTTGCGCCCGGGATACCTGAGCTGTCTCAGGCGTGTCTGGCGCAAATGGGGGGATACAGGGGGGGCTACAGGGGGGGCTAATACTCAGACAGATTCCCCTTGCGCCGCGCGCGGTCTTCCTCATACCGGTAATACGCCACGCCAAGCGCGGGCGCGAGCAAGCCAAACCCGGTGACAATCATCAGTTCCACATTCAGCGGGGCCAGTTCGCCGCTGGCGTGGCCCAGCATCAGCGAGCGAAACACATCCACCGCGTAGGCAAAGGGCAGGAGCCGCGCCAGATTTTGCATCCACTCGGGCAAGGCCGCAAACGGGAAAAACGGCGCGCATAACACCATGTAAATGATTTGAAACAAGTTGGCGAGGGTCTGTCCGGTTTCGCGCACCCGCAAAGTGAGCGCCGCAAAAGCAAAGCCCGCCCCAAACGTCCCGGTCAGCCCCATGACCAGCGCATACAACGCCAGACCGGGGTTCTCAAATGGCAGGCGGCCAATCATGGCGCTCATAATCCACACCGAGCCGAGGCACAACAAACCGCGCCAGACCAGCATGGCGCTGATGGAAGATAACAACGCCGCAAACTTGGAAGCCGGGCTCATATACAACTGCTCCAGCGTCCCCTGCTTTTGCTCGCGCCGCACGTTGTAGCCGATATTCCACATCGTCCCTTCAAAAAACATATACATCACAAAGCCGCAGATCACCACGCCCGCCGTCTCGGAACTGCCCGAGCCACTGGAAAACGACAACCCGGCCAGGGTGAGGATGACGACGATGAGAAACACCTGCGCGAAGGAGGTGAAGAACTCCACCGGGTAGCGCGCCATGATGATGAATTCTTTCTGCGACATGGCCACCAGCGCGCTCACCCACGCGCGCCAGCCAGAGAGGAGGATGGGGGGATTGGAGGATTGAGTCATTGTGTGAGTAGTAATTGGTAATTGGTAATTTACTATTTACCAATTACCGCTTGTCATCTAAAACTGCCCCACGCCTTCGTTGCGCTTGATATGCGTTTCCATGCGGGTGAAGGCTGTGAAACCGAGGAGGGGGACAATGGCCATGAACACCCACAACATCGCAAAATCCAGATACCATTTCTCGAAGAAGAAACCCACGCCTAGCAGGGCCGCCCGCGCCCCGTTGGTCATCCACGTGGGCGGGAAGAGCAGGGCCACCGCGCGCAACCAGCCGGGCATGACTGACAGCGGGAAGAAAATGCCCATGAAGAAACTCAGCACCCACTGCATCAGACCAACCAGCGCGTTGGATTCTTTCACCTTCAGCACCAGCGCCCCAAACAGCATCGCCAACCCGTAGAGCGGGATTAGCCCCACGAGGATGAACGCCAGGGCCAGGGCCACATCGCCATCGAGTGGGTTGACTTGAAACACCAGACAGCCAATCAAGTAGCCGGGCACGGCCAACGCCAAACCCCGGATGGCGCTATATAACGCCACGCCAATGACCAGCGTGGTCGTGGGCGTGGGGGTGAGGTACACCGCTTCGAGCGTACCGGTCTCCTGCTCGAACCGCAACCAGTGGGCAATCACCCAAAATGCAGATGAGACGAGGTTGAACACGCTGGAGCCGATGAGCATGAAGGCCACATAGTTGGCCGTGCCGGAGGTGGCCTGAAAATTGGCGGCGGCGTTGGCCCCCGCGCTGGCCCGCCCCAACAGCAACGGAATGGCGGCGAACACCGTGGGCATGATCATATCCAGCACCAACTGCCCCGGATAACGGCTGATGCTTAACACGCGCAACCAAGTTTCGGCCAGCGCGGCGGAAAGGTTTTGAGCGAGGGTGGGCTTGCCAACAGAAAGAGTGGTCATAGCGCTACTTCACACTCACCCGCGTGTCATCGGCCAGGGTGCGCCCGGTGCGCGCGATGAACACATCTTCGAGCGTCACTTCCTGAGGAATAATTTTCTGAATGATGGCGTTGTGCGTGGTGAGGGTTTCGATGAGGCGCGGGAGCAAAGTCCGTTGGTCTTGCGCCACTACGGTGAGTTCGTAATGGCTGTTCACCGAGGCCAACGCGGCGCGGCTGACACCAGCCAGGTTTTCGACGGCTTGCGTGGCTTTAGTCGAGATCACGCCTTCGATGCGGATAACTTCCTCGCGCCCAAGCGATTCCTTTAGTTCCGGCACCGTGCCCAGGGCCAGCAATTCGCCCCGGTCAATAATCGCCACCCGGTCGCACAGGGTCTCGGCTTCGGACATGATGTGCGTGGTGTAAATCACGGTCTTGCCCTGTTGGTTCAAGTCGCGCACGATAGCGCGCAGTTCGCGGGCCGAGGGCAGATCGAGCGTGTTGGTCGGCTCGTCGAGGATGAGCAAGGGCGCGTCGTTGATGAGTGCCTTGGCGAAGGCGAATTTCATTTTTTGGCCTGAGGAATAGGATTCCACCGCGCGGTCGGCGAGCTCGCCCAAATGTAGGCGCTCGATGATTTCGGCGGCGCGGCGGCGGCGGCCTGCCCGGTCGAGGTGATAGAGCGCGCCAAAGAATTCCAGGTTCTCACGCCCGGTGAGTTTCCAATACAGCCCGCGCTCGCCCATGAGCATACAGCCCACGGAGGCGCGGATGGCGTTGTCGTTTTTGGTCAGCTCAAAGCCGTTAATCCACGCCCGCCCTGAGGTGGGGAGCAGGAGCGTGGTGAGGCACTTGATGAGCGTGGTCTTGCCCGCGCCGTTGGGGCCGAGGAAGCCGAAGATTTCGCCGGGTTTGATTTCAAACGACACGCCTTTGAGCGCGGCGACTTCTTTGTTTTCGGACTTGAATAAGCCCCGGCGTTGCTTGGTCTGGTAAATCTTGGCGAGGTTTTCGATGCGGACTTGGCCAATCATGGTTTGTCTCCGAGGGGGTAGGGGCGTTCAATTGAACGCCCCTACTTGACTGTCAGTCGTAGCCAGCGCAAGATGCGGTGGGGTTGAAAGCCGAGGTCGCGCAAGATGGCGTTGGCCGGTTCATCGGCGGTGGGGTGTTCGATCCGCACCGGACCAGAGCCGAGGCGGCGCAGACCGCGCGTGAGCAGGGGGCGTTCCACCTGCCCGCGATAGTCGGGGTGGGTTAGTAAAACCATCGGCTGGCTTTCGCCCGCGCGCCCACGCAGGGTGAGGCTCCCGATGATTTTTTTATCTTCGACGGCGACCCAATGCTCTTCGGTTTGGGCGGCCAAGAAACCGTCGAGGCGCGCCCATAGGCCGGGGGCAAAGTCGGTGGCGCGCAGGGTGTGGTTCCAGGCCAGGCCGTGCGGGCGCACTTGCTGGGCCAGCGCGAATTGGTCGGCCCATTCGCCCCGGGCGCGCAGGCGGTAGGTGAACGGGGAGGCCGCGAGGGGGGGAGCCACCGCGCGGGCCGGGCAGGCCCACAGGGTGCGCGTGGTTTCGTGGGTGAAGCCCATCCGCCGGTAAAGCTCAATCGCGCCGGGGTTGTCATCGTCCACTTGCAAGATCGCGTTCGTCCCGCCGCGGTCGGTGATTAGATCGAGCGTGGCGCGCATGAGGGCCAGGGCCAGGCCGCGCCGCCGGTGGTCGGGGAGGACGGCGACATTGGCAATGAGCCAGGTGCCGGGTTGGGCGGCGCGTTGGGTGCTGACACTACCAAGGACCCGTCCCCGCTCGGCCCACACAAAGCCCAAGTCCCACGGGCGGGTTTCCAAACCCAGCAGAGCCAACAGACGCAAGGCTGGGCCAAAGTGCGCCAGCCAGCGCATTTCGCGCACGGTGCTCCGCCCGCCATGATCCATCTCATGCGCGAAGCAGACTTCCATGAGGTCGGCCAGGCCACTGAGGTGGCGGCTGAAGTCCATGGCTTGCAGGCCGTCACGGGCGGAGGCGTCGAGGAGGAAACTGGCGGTCATGCTAATCTCGGATAGCACGGGCAACTACAAGCGGGCAACCACAAGGGCGACCACAAGGGTCGCCCCTACTTGCCTTCCATCGCGGCGAGGAGTTTTTCGGCTTCGACCACCGTGATTTTGCCTTGCTCAACCATTTTGAGAATGGTCATGCGTTCTTCGTCAGAGACGGGGTCCACGGGCGGTTTGGGCGCGGAGGGCGGGCGAGGGGCGCTGGGCGCCGAGGGCGGGCGGGGCGGCGCGGGGGGCGCTGGTGGCCGCGGCGGAAAGTCGAAATTGAATTTGTGCTTGCCGAATTGCAAAACGCCCGTCGCCGGATGGCCCGCATGGGTGCCGCGTTTGCCGCGTTCGGCATCGCGTTGGGCGCGTTCGGCGTCCCGCCGGGCCCGTTCGGCATCGCGCTCGGCTTTGCGTTGCATGGCTTCGGCTTTGCGGCGGGCGATTTCACTGGCGCGTTCGGCGGCGCGGCGGGCGCGTTCGGCGATGCGTTCGGCATTGACACTGCTACCCGCCAGGCCTTCCAACGCGCCCAGCTTCTCCTCGAGTTGGCGCTCGAAGTCGGCCATTTGCGTTTCGATTTGTGAGACGATTTGGGTTTCGATTTGCGCGGCGAATTCTTCGGCCATCACGCCAAACTCATCGCTAAAATGTTCGCCAAATTCACCCATGGCCTCGGGGTCGGCGGAGATGGTGCTGAGCGTGATATCCCCGCCAGCGGTGAGCCACACTTGCGCGGCGCCATCACCGAGGGTGACAATTTTCTGGTTGGCACTGCCTTCGATGGTGCCGAACGCGTCCACCTGAATATCGCCTTTGGCTTGCAGGGTGAAGCGCGCGCTCTGGTCGGGGCGCACCCGGCACAACACGTCACCGCCGGCGGTGAAGCGGTACTCCACGTTGGGCGCGAAGGCCAGGTTGAGCACCACATCGGCGCCAACGGTGTTCACCCGCGCCATGCCGCTGACATCGCGTAAGTATAAATCCGCGCCAATGGCGTTGGCGGTGAAATCGCCAGCCACGCCCCGCACCGAGGCATCGGCGCTGACATTGTCTACCGTGAACGCGCCTTGAATTTTCTTAGCGCTCAAATCCCCGCCCACCTGCCCCACGCGCATCGGCCCGGTCTTGCGCAGTTCGAGATCGCCGCTGACCCGGGTAATCTCCGTCTCGCCTTCCAGATTTTTAAGCCGCGCATCGCCGCTAATGGTGGCGAACGAGAGACGCGCCCGGCGCGGGACCCGCAGGGAGCAATCGCCCTCGGCCCGAAAGGTCAGGCGCTCCCCCTGCTGGTCGGCGGCCAATGTGCGGCGGTCGGCGGCCTCCGCAGAGAACTCGTTGCGTTCCCAGCCGGTGAGGCGCAAATCGCCCTTAATATATTCGACGATGATTTCCGGGGTTTCGCTGGTGGCGAGAATGAGCTGTTCCATGGGGCACCTGTCCGATTTTCAGTCGTTCACGAAAGCATCTGTCGCGGGGGGAGGGCTTCGACAAGCTCAGCCCGCGCTTTGCATGAAGGGCTGATTCTAAAAAGTTGTCCAACTGCTAGGCGGGCTGGTCAGTCCACGTAAATCTCGACCCGTTCATTGTCGTCCACATCTTCGACTTCGATGAGTTTGCCGTTGGCGCCTGCCTGAATTTGCTGGGCGAGGTCGTTCCAGTCAATATTGGGCACATCTTCACTATACCGCGCGCCGATTTTCATGCCAATTTCCATCCAGGTGAGCGGCAAGTTGACGTTCACGCGTTGCCGCCCGGTGGTGAGGTCGCTGACGCGGATGTGGATCCAGCGGTTGCTGGCGACCACTTCCGAGGCGCCGGGTGCGCCGTGGTCCGCGGGGGGCGCTTCACCCCGCAGTAACCGCGAAGCTTCATCGGCGGTAATTTGCCCGGTGGCGAGCAGGTTGAGGATTTCGTTGCGGGTGGTGGACATGGGAGGCTCCTGATTGAATGGGAAGAATTAGAGATTAGCCGCCTTGCAACATTTTCATCGCTTCGGCGGAGGTCACTTTGCCAGCGGCCAGATCGTTGAGAATGGCACTCCGCTCGTCGTCGGTGAGGCCCGCCGGGGCCTCGTCTTCATCTTGATAACCGAGCGCGTGCCGGAGTTCGGTCAGGCGCGCCCGCAAGGTCGGGTACGAGAGGCCCAGTTTACCTTCCAGTCGGTTCAGTTTGCCCTCGCACGCGATGAACATTTCGACAAACACCAGTTGTTCGGAGGTGAGCCGTTCGAACACCCCGAGCGCAAACTGCCCGTCAATAGTGGTGTCGCAACTGCGGCAGTGCAGGCGGGTGACATTAAGCGTGTCGCCGCAAATCGGGCAGGTGCCAATGACCGGGTGCATGGTTATTTCTCCGCGCACAACGGGTAGGCCAGGGTCTTGCCAGCCAGACACTCGACACGCAAGCCGTTCTCGAACCGCACCAACACTTTGACTGTTTCGACCGCCGCGGACCCAGCGATGGAGCGGTCGGCGCTGACATCCACCGAAGGCGACAGCGTGTACGGCCCAGTGGCCCGCGCGGTAAAGTTTTCGATGGCCTTGAGAGACGCTGGGGTTTGCCCCGCGCGGCCCGCCTGCACGATGGCATTGACATCCCGCAGGGCTTTGAATTCAACCGGCGTCATTTGCGAAAAGGTACCCACGATAATCCCCAGCGCAATCACGCCGCCAAACAACTTGGCCAGTCGGGTTTGTCGGGCAGAACTGGCATAGGCCAGCGCTTCCTGATATTTATTGACCGCGTAGCGCAGGACCAGGGTAATCGGCACAGAGAGAACCACCGAGGGCAAGAAGATGGTGATGAGAATGAGTGACAGGCCGAAAGCATCGGTGCCACTGCGAACGAAGAAGGCTTTGATCACGCCAAAAACAGCAATAGCGGTGGCGCCCGCCAGAACACCCTTGAACGAGGACGGCGACCAAGCGGTAATATAACCAGCCAGCGCGCCCCCCACCCCAGCCGCCAGGGCATTCAGGGCAATTTGAGCCACATCAACCTGAAGCGGGACGCCCAGGAGCAGGATGGAATTAATCCAACCCGAGACCAAGCCGTAGAGCAGGCCCAGAGCCAAGCCAATGGTTGCCCCAGCCACTTGCCGTGACCGGTCGGCGACTTTTTCAGAAATTGAGCTTTGGAAGGTTAGATTTGCTTGCATTTTTAGATTCTCCTATGCGTGTTTCAGATTTCAAATTTGTTTATTGAAATTATAAATTTATTATATTGATTTTTTTATGATTGTCAACAGTTTTATTGAATATAATTCAATTTAAGTTCACTAATATTGATTTTTGATTTTATTTTATATTTATGTAAATAAACTCGGCTTGAATTAGCTAATTTATGACAATTCTTGTTTCATTTCAGGGTTAAAACAAAAACCTCCCGCCAGTTTTATTTGGCCGGAGGCGCTGAATGCCAACTGCGTGCTCGATTAGCACACAGAAAGCCTATTACTCAGAGGCGCTCTGATCGCCCTCCCCACCTTGCTTGACCAAGGTCTTGGTGCGCTTCTCGACCTCGCGCCGGGTGAGCAAAACCCGCCGGTTACAGGTTAGGCATTCCAAGCCAATATCCGCGCCTAGGCGCACCACGCGCCACTCATACCCCCCACAGGGGTGCGGCTTGCGGAGGCGCAGGATGTCGTTGAGGTGGAGGTCAAGCATAGGTAGATGGCAGGTAGCCGATGGCAAAACCCATCAGCTTGCTTCGGATTATACCCTTCATCTCATCACGCTAACTCCAAACTCTCACTCTAACCCGCGTGCTATAATCCGCCTCATTCACTGGAGCCACCATGCTTGGCCGATTCGATGCCCCCACGCTCATTGCGTATATTGCCATCTTGCTCTTCTGTTTTCCCGTTCACGAATTGGCTCACGCCTGGGTGGCCGTTGAGCTCGGCGATGACACCCCGCGCCGAATGGGGCGCCTGACCCTCAACCCCCTCGCCCATCTCGATTTTCTGGGTTCGCTGTTACTCCTCACCGCCGGTTTTGGCTGGGCCAAACCGGTGCAGGTCAATCCCTATAACTTTCGGGGTAGCCCCCGACTGGGCATGGCGGTTGTCGCCGCCGCCGGGCCAGCCTCCAATTTCGTCATGGCGCTCATCGCCGCCATCCCGTTTCGGCTCGGCCTGCTCCGCCCCACCGCCACCATTGTGAGTAGCAATCCCCTGAGCCTCCTCAGCTTTTTTCTCATCATCTTCATCCTCGTCAACCTCAGCCTCATGCTCTTCAATCTCATCCCCATTGCGCCGCTCGATGGCTCCAAAATTTTGCGCGGCCTGGCCCCGCGCGAATGGGACACCTGGCTCAACCCGCTCGAACAATACGGGCCGATGGTATTGATGCTGGTGTTCTTTGTGGGTGGCCGACTCATCAGCTTCATCATTACCACTCCGGCCAATTTCATCTTCCGCACCCTGTTGGGACTCTAACCATGCCTCTCCGCCTCGCACTTTTCGGTCTCAATCGCCTGGGCGGCTCGCTCGCCGCCGCGCTGACCAACCGCGCAGAAATCACCGTTGTCGGTTTCGATAACGACCCCGATACTTCGCGCATCGCCCAAAGCCGGGGCTACCTCAAGCGCATGGAATGGACGATGCCCAACACGGTGGACAATGCCGATTTGGTGCTCATCGCCCAACCGCTCGACGAACTCAAAGACACGCTCACCGTCATTACGCCTCACCTCCGCGAGGGGTGCGTCGTCGCCAGCATCGCGCCCTTGCTCCTTCCGCCACTGGAGTGGGGCCGCGAACTGATTCCGGCAGGGTGCCATTTCGTGGCCTGTCATCCGGTCCCCGGCCCCGTACATTTATTTGACCAAGAGACCGGCCTGGACGCGGCCCATGCGGACTTGTTCGCCAAAGGGCTGTGGGCGCTGGCCCCCGCGCCCACTTGCGCCCCCGAAGCCCTCAAACTCATCGGCGATCTGGCCACCCTCGTGGGCGCCACTCCCTACTTCGTGGACCCGGCAGAACACGATGGCGTGATGGGCGGCGCGGAAGCCCTGCCGACCTTGCTGGCCTGGGCGCTCACCCTCACCGCCACCATGTCCCCCGGCTGGCCGGAACTCCGCAAATTCGCCGACCGCAACTTCGCCGCCGTCACCCGGCCCCTCGCCGACCCCATCCCGCTCAGCTACAATCAAGCGAGCGTCCTGCGCCATCTCGATTCAGCGCTCGCCGAACTCAAAGAACTGCGCGAACTCATCGCCTCCGGCAATGCGGCGGCCATTGCCACCGCCCTCGACGACGCACAAAGCCAGCACGCCCGCTGGTTGACCGACCACGCCAAAGGCGAATGGGAATCCGCCGAGAAGCCCGTGGACATCCCCACCGTGAGTGACAATATGGGCCGTTTGTTCATGGGGAATTTGTTTGGGAAGATGAAAGGGGAGAAGAAAGAATGAAGAATGAAAAGTAAAAAGTGAAGAGTAAAAAGTAATTCCTCGCAGTGGTCTCACTTTTCACTCATCACTTTTTAAAG
>CAYUFY010000084.1:0-16483 GCA_964443795.1 uncultured Anaerolineales bacterium
CGGTGGTGGATGACATGATTGGCCCCCTGCAAGCGATGTTCAGCGGCCTCACCTCACTGTCGGGTCTCGTGGCCGCGCTGGGGATTGTGGTCACGCTGTTCGCCGCCGTGTTGGAACGCCAACGCGAAATCGGCACACTGCGCGCCTTGGGGCTGAAGCGCGCGCAAGTCCGCAACACCGTCGTCCTCGAAGCGGGCGTGATTGGTTTCACCGGCGCGACGCTGGGCGCGGCGGGCGGCTTGGGCGCGGCGGCGTTGTTCGTCAATCTGATGAATGCCAGCATCCAACAAATGATGGGCGTGCCCATGACCGAAAACATCGAGCTACCGTGGGCGCTGGCGCTGGCCTCGGTGGTCATCGGCCCCGGCATTGCGATGTTGGCCGCGCTGTGGCCCGCCGACCGCGCCGCGAACATCAACCCGGCTGAAGCGATGCGCGCGGAAGGCGCGACGGGTTTTGCGCCGCAAGCCGCGCAACGCCCGCCCGATGCGCCCGAATCAGTGTTGCCGCGCTCGTTGCCGATATTCCTCGCGCAGAAAGGTCTCGCGCAACACCGCACGCGCACGGCCCTCAGCATCATTGCCATTGCGCTCGGGGCCACGATGACGGTGGCGGGCGATATGTTTGCGACCTCCATCATTGCGGTCGTCACCCGCACTGCCGATTTGCGCGCCATCGGCGAGGGCTTGTGGATACAACTCGACCCGGCTTTCAAAGGCATTGGCGCGGGCATCATGTTGGCGGCGGGCTTCCTCATCTTCAACACCTTTGCCATGTCGCTCACCCAGCGCCGCCAGCAAATCGGCGCTCTGCGCGCATTGGGCATGACGCGCGGGCAAGTGTTGGGCATGGCGCTCACCGAGGCGCTCTTCATCGGCGGCAGCGGCACGGCGCTGGGCTTGGCGTTGGGGCCGTTGGCCGGGCAAGGCATCATCACCCTCATGCGCGCCCTGCCCGATAACGTGCTCAACACATTCGCACCGAGTACGCCCTCGCTGTTTAGTTTTGTCCTCGCCACCGGGATGGGCCTGGGCGTGACGATGCTCGCCGCGTTATTGCCGGCCTTTCAAGCGATGAAGCTCTCGCCGCTGGCCGCGCTTAAAACCCCTGAAATTGCGGGGGTTCCCAAACACGCGCACCGAAGCGGGTTGGTGGGGCTGGTGGTCTGCCTGCTGCTGTCGGCTTACTTGGTCAGCGCGCCACCCGCCAATTTCCTCGAACCTCCCATCAATCAAATCGCCGCCGTGCTCGTGGTCAGCCTGTGGCTAATGGGCCTCGCGCTCGCGTTGCCACTGCTCATTGATATAACGGCCAACGGTCTGCGGTGGTCATTCCGAGTGCTTCGTCTTTCGTCCTCCGTCCTGCGGCTCATCACCGACAACTTCCAACGCGGGCGTGGCCGGGTTCTGCTCACCGTCGCCACCCTCGCCGTTAGCCTGACGATGATTGGCGCGTTGACCGGGTTCATTCAATTTTTCATGTTTGAGTTTTTTGGGCCGAAGTTGAATGCGCTCAAACAAGAAAGCGGCTGGGTAGCCTCGGTGATTGATATTGAAGCGGGGCTGGCGGGTTACGCGGCGGAGGATTCGATTCGCATCTCCGATGAAGCGCTCGCCGCGGTGCGCGCGGCGTTAGGCGACCGTGGCACGTTGATGACGTTTGGCTATGTGATTGTGCCGGAACTCTCGTTCATGGGCGACACCTATTTTTCGTTCATCCTCGACCCGCAGGCGTTGAGCCAAACCGGCACGCTGTTCATGAGTTTTCAACAAGGCGATTGGGCAACCGCGCTCCCCATCATGGCGCGCGGCTGTGGCGTGCTCCTCACCCCCGCGATTGCGCGGCAAAACCAGGTGCTTAACGTCGGTGATACGTTCACGGTGACGAGCCGCTCCGGCCCAGTGGTCTGCACGGTGGCGGGCATCGGCTCCACGTTTGTCGGCGCGAGCATCATCAGCGAAGCGGCGCATCAAACGTTCGATGAGGGCAATCCCTTTAGTTTCTTCGTGCAAAGCCAGCCGGGCGCGGACATGGCGCAACTCGAAGCCGCTTTGCAGCAAGCCGCTGATGCGCATGGTTTGCATTTACTCCCCATCAGCGCGTTTACCGGCGAAATGCTCAAGGTCTTTGAAGATGTCCCGACGCTGTTCAACGCGTTCTTATTGATGGCGGTGGTGGCGGCGGCGCTGGGGGTCGTGAACACCACGCTCATCAGCGTCACCGAGCGGCGGCGCGAGTTTGGGCAACTGCGCGCGCTCGGCGCGACGCGGGCGCAAGTGCAACGCATCGTCATCGGCGAGGCGGCGCTCATGGGCCTGCTCGGTGGGCTGGTCGGCTTGGTGGCCAGTGTGGGCCTCACCGTGATTTTTGCGACCGTGTATGGTGCGAGCAGTGTGGGGGTGGTCGCGTATGACCCGTGGGCGGCGGCGTTCCGCACCTTGTCCAAAGTGTGGCCCACCAGTCTGATGGGCGTATTGGTCTCGCCCTTCATTTGCGCGCTGGCCGCTTACTTCCCCGCGCGTTCCATGTTGCGCGGCGCGGCGATTGATGTGTTGCGGCCCGAACAAACGCAACCCCTCACGCGCCAACGCTTTGCGGGCTTCTTCAATCGCGGCAGTATTCAAATGCGCTTTGTCTTCGGCACCGCGCTGTTACTGCTGGTCGTCCTCGCCAGCCTCATTCAAGTGGTCACCACCCACGCGCGCAACTACCTCGTCAACCAAACGCGCGAGGGGGCCAGCGCGATGGTCGGTTGGAACGCCACGATGGTGGAACTCTCGCTCCCCGCCGACGCGCAGACGATTGACCTCGACCAACTCACGCAAGCGCAGGGCCAAAGTTTCGATGCCGACTCCCTGCTCCGCTTCCGCTCGCTGATTGACGACATGGCCGATGGCGGCCTCGAACACTTTGCCGTCGCCGACCGCGACAACGTGGTGGTGATTAGTTTTGACCAACGCGATATTGGCACGGCCCTTGCGCCCCTCGCCAATTCAGAACGCGCCACCACCCGCGAAGAACTGCCGGAGGGCGAGCGCATCCCGCGCGTCATCGCCGAAGCGCCGCTCCACAACGCCGAGGGCGCATTCGTCGGCTCACTGCGGCTGACCCTGCGCCTCACCGACGCGCAAGAGTTTCTCGACCGCATTCGCAACACCCTCTGGGCCGTCGGCGCGGGGATTATCGGCCTCGGCCTCGTCGCGAGCTATCTCCTCAGCCTGCCCTTCACCCGCGCCGCGCGCGCCCTCGCCACCCACGCCGCCCGCGTCACCACCGGTCACTACGCCTTAATAACCAATAACCAATTCTCCAATTCTCCAATCTCCAATCTCTCCATCCGAACTCGCCTCACAATCTTAATGACGTTATTAGTTACTGTGTTAGTCGGCACCATGGGCCTGCTCGTCATCCCCATCGAGCGCGACCAAATTGAGCGCACCACGCAAGACGGCCTGCTCAGCGTGGTGCAATGGATGGGCGGCTTCATCTCTGGCGGCCTCGCGAGCGAGGTGAGCGACCTCCAAAACTTTGATGTGGCGCAACTGCTCAACACGGCCCAGAACTTAGACTTCGGCCAACTGCAAGAGCTGACCGAACAAACGCGCGGCGAGAACATCGGCTACGTCACCATCGCCAACCTGCAGGGCGAGATTGTGCTCTCCGACAAAGTGGCGCTCATCGGCGAGACCGGCCCCAGCGTCACCGCGCCCACCGTGACCGAGGGCGAGTGGCGCGACGAAAAAATTTGGATTGTGTCCACGCCTTTGCGGCAAGGCCAAGATGGCGCGCCGGTGGGCACCCTCAGCCTCGGCGTTGACCGCACCGCGATTGAAGCGTTTTTGACCGAAGCGCAAAATTTATTTTGGCTCACGGGATTGATTGCGGTGCTCGCGGGTTTACTGCTGGCCCAAGCGTTGGGCGGCGCGGTGGCGGCCCCCACCGAAGCGCTGACGCTCAACGCGCGGCGCGTGGCGCAAGGCGATTTGTCGGTGAAGTTCGGGGCGCGCGCCCAGCCCACCGGCGATGAACTTTCGCAACTCGCCCACGCCTTCAACCAAATGGTGGCGGGCCTGCAAGAGCGCGAAAAATTGCGCGACCTGTTTGGCAAATACGTCAGCCCCGAAGTGCGCGAGGCCATTGAGAGCGGGCGCGTCACCCTGGCGGGCGAGCGTAAGACCATCACCTGTTTATTCGTGGATATGCGCGGTTCCACGGCCTTCGCCGACCAACATCAACCCGAAGACGTGATGGCCGCCCTCAACGAATATTTCGAAGTTATCATCCTGGCCGTGGAAACCTACGGCGGCATCGTCAACCGCTTTGTGGGTGATGAAGCCGTGTGCATCTTCGGCGCACCCACCGACCTGCCCGACCACGCCGAGGGCGCCCTCAACGCGGCTTTGGCCATGCGCGCGGGCTTGGCCTACCTCAACGAAAAGCGCGCCGCCCAAAACCTGCCCACGCTGAAATTTGGCATGGGCCTCAATACCGGCCTCGTCATCGCGGGCGCGACTGGCAGTGAAGAGCGTCAGGAATACACCGTCATCGGCGACGCGATGAACGTGGGCGCGCGCATCGAACAGCTCAACAAGACCTTCCCCGACCACGACATTTTGCTCAGCGAGTACACGCGCGCGGCCCTGGGGGAAGCCGTCGCCAATTTTGATTTCGCCGATTTGGGCGAGGTGGAGATTCGGGGCAAGAGCCAGCCCGTGCGGGTGTGGGGCATGGTCGGGTAGCCGTATCCCCGGCGGGCGCAGGCGGCAAGCGGTCCATCAATCCGGGTTGGAATTTAGTCTGACCGGGTGTGACGAATTTCATATCTCTCTTTGGCAGATTGCATTACACTATGGCGAAAGTCATTGATTCAGGAGAAACCTCATGCCCACCCCCGACAAATCCCCCGAACCTGCCTCGGCCAAAACCCCCGCGCCGAGCACCAAACTTAGCAACGATATTGAAGTCACCAGCAGTTCGCCCAACGACCCGCGCGCGACCATCTCGCTGGGCTATGTCTCGGCCTACCCGCACGAGTACCTCATCCATTTTCAAAACGGCAAACTCAACCCCAAAAGCAGTGGGCAGGGTGCGCGCTGTCTCAAATGGCCCGCCGACACCGTCTTCATCATCCCCACCAGCCTGAAGGAGATTGTCTTTCAGGCCAACCAATTGTCGGAAGACAACGTGGATTTGCGGTTGCGCGGCATGGCGATTTACCGCATCCACGAGCCGCTCAAAATTTACACCCAGCTCAATTTCTCCAACCGCCAGCAGGCCGAAGAAAAATTGGCGCGCATGATTGGCGACTTGTGCCGCTCCACCGCCAAGTGGTTGGTGGCCAATATGCCTTTGCAGGAATGTCTACAGAAGCGCAAAGAGGAAATCGCCGAGTCCCTGCGGCGCGAGGTGGCGCAAGTGGTGAGCAGTTGGGGCGTGGAAATTGTCACCATTGATATTCAGGATATCTACATTCAAGATGCTGAAATTTTTCAGGCCATGCAAACGCTCTACAAGACCGAGCAGTTGCGCGCCTCGCAGTTGAGCCAATTGGGGTTGCAGAAAGATTTGGAAGTGCGGAAACTGGAACAAGAGTTGGAACTGGCCGACCACCGCAAACGCAAGGAACTGGAGAACGCTCGCATCCAGGCCGAAATTAAAGCCGAGCAGACCCGCCTGGCGCAGGAAAACGACAAGGCGCAGTTCGCGCTTGATCAGGCGCGGGTGGAACAGGCCGAGGCCATCGCCAAATACAAACTGGAGCAGGAAGTGGAGCGCCAGCGCCAGAAAATTGCGTTGCAAACTCAGGAACGCCAGGCTGATTTGGACGCGCAACGCCAGACCCAGCAACTGGAAACCGAAACCCTGCAACGCCGCGTGGAGATTGAAAACAGCGTGACCCCGTTGAGTTTGGAAAAGAACTTTATCGAATCGGCCCTGCCCGCGCTGGCCGAGGCGCTGGCCAAGCAGATGAGCAACGCGCGCGTCAGCATCATCCAGGGCGATGGCGAGGGCGGCACGCCCTTCCGCTTTATCCTGAATGAACTGCTGGAAATCCTGCGCGATCGCGTGGAGCGCGTGGAGAAGAAATCCGCCGATTGAAATGGGCGGCTGAAATTAGCCTAACCTGACCGGCTGGCTGCGTGTGCCGGTCGGTCAGCTTGGGGCGCGGTGACCATGACCCAACGGGTGGCGTTGTTTGTGGATTACGAAAATTTTTATACGGCCCTCCGGCAGGAACAGGCTTCGGCCGCCCGACCGTATGGCGCCACGCCCCGGCTGGACTTTGAACAACTGGCGCGGTACGTGACCGAGCAGTTTGGCCCGCTGGCCCGCGAGGATTTTGTGGTGGTCGCCAACTTTGCCCACTACGACCCGCAGAAGGGCGGCCTCAACCGGTTGTCCACGCTGGTGGATGCGGATAGCTTTGAAGATCGCCATGAACGCCAGCAGACGCAGGCCTCGCCCGGCAAACGCCATGTGGTGCCGAACTACGCCGACTTGCGCCTGGCGTTTGAGATCGGCCAACATGCCGCGACCCGCCCGGCCGCCACCTACCTCATCGCCAGCGGTGATGGCGCGTTTGCGGCGGTGGGGCGCGCGTTGCAGGAACAGGGGCGCGAGGTGATCTTTTTGCTGGCCAGCCCCCCGACGGCGGCCCTGCTCATCAAAAATTCGTTTAAGTGGATTCCGGTGCCGCCGCTCATGGCCAGCGCGGGCGCGGCTCCCCCGGCGGAAACCGCTCCCCCCGCCGGGCCACCGCCAGCCGCCCCGGTGGATGAGCTATGCGCGACCCTCACCCGTCTGCGGCGCGAGCTGACCAGTGCCATCCCGGTGGGCTTGGTGGAAGCCATCTTTGGGGTGGCCGCCGCCGAGCAACTCATCAAGCAGGCGCATGGGCAGGGCAAGGTGGATACGTGGAAAGACCCGACCGGCATTCTGTGTGTGTCGTTGCGCGAAGATCGGTTGCGGGGAAAAATTGCGCCCATGCCTGTGCGCCCGGCGCTGGCCACCCGCGCCGCGTTGTTGCAGGAGCTGGCGCACATTGTCGCCGCTGGGCTGAGCGAGCCGACCGAAGTGCAATGGCGGCGCGCCCTGCCGCGTTACACGGGCCTCAGCGTTAAGGCCGCCAAGCGCCTGCTTGAGATTTTGCTCGAAATGAAGATTCTGCGTTACGGTGAATTCGACCGACTCTATTTGCCCCTGCCGGTGGCGCTCGATTTTCTGCGGCGCGAGGATATGCCCGAACCCCCGCCGCGTGTGCTGACCCCCTTATCGGCGACTGCGGAGCATGGGCGTGCGGATTAAGACTTTTCTGGATTACGCTATACTTCCCCACAGGTGCCGATTTCAATTGACGGATAGACGCAATCAAGCGAACAAAGGAGTGCTCCCATGACCGTCCTCGAAGCCAAACTCGTGAAGAAACAATACCAAATGGGCGAAGTGACCGTGAGCGCCCTCGGCGGGGTGAACCTCGTCGTCACCAAAGGCGAATTCGTCGCCATCATGGGCCCGTCGGGGTCGGGCAAATCCACGTTGTTGCACCTGCTCGGCGGGCTGGATGGCCCCAGCGATGGCGAAATCACCCTCGCCGGTCAGCCGCTCTCCAAGTTGAGCGACAACGAAATCACGGTGGTGCGCCGCCGCAAAGTGGGCTTCATCTTCCAGTTCTACAACCTACTTCCCACGCTCACCGCCGAAGAAAACGTGGGCTTGCCCCTGCTCATTGACGGGCAGAATTTGGACAAGCACAAAGAGAAGATTGGGAAGTTGCTCAACCTCGTGGGCCTCGGCGACCGCAAGCATCACAAGCCCGACCAACTCTCCGGCGGCCAGCAACAGCGGGTGGCCATCGCCCGCGCGTTTGTCAACGACCCCGAGATCGTGCTGGCCGATGAGCCGACCGGCAACCTCGACTCGAAGAGCGGCACGGCCATTTTGGAACTGCTCCGCAAGACGTGCGATGAACTCAGCGCCACGATTGTGATGGTAACGCACGATCCGCGCGCGGCCTCCTTCGCCGACCGGGTAGTGTTTCTCAAAGATGGCCACATTGTGCGCGAACTCAAAAACGCCAATGCCCAGACCCACAACATCCAGCCCATTATGGATGTGATGGCCGGGTTGGAGTTGTAGCGGGGGGTTAGGCGCGACTGAAAGTCGCGTAATAAGGTAACTTCTCAATAAATCGCGGTTGAACATTTGTACCACACCTTCAACTGCCATATACGGAGATGGCGCAATGAATAAGCCACGTATATGGCGGCCAGAATACATTAGAACGGATGTTTACCCCGAATTATTGAGAAGATACGTAATAAGTTAGGAGGCAAAAATGACTCAAAGATTGGCACCTTCATCACTAAAGCGCCGTTTGTTACGGGTCGGTTTGTTGTGGGGAGCCATCCTCCTTGGCTTCGGCTTGGCTTTGGGTTGGGGAGTCCATCCAGCCGCCGCCGCTGGTGAAACCTGTAACCATGACACAAAAACCTATTGTGTGGTGGTGAATGACGTAGTGACCAGTTCCACCTGGGTATCGGATACGGTGTATGTACTGGTCAATGCGCGGATTATGGCTGGAACCGTAGTTACTGTTGAAGAGGGGACGATTATCAAGATTTACGCCCCTAACCCACTGGATCCCAACCCGCTTAAACGATCATATTTACACATTACTGGGACACTGAATTTGCAGGGGACGTTCACCAACCCAGTCATCTTTACTTCGTATCGTGACGATACGCCAGCCTATGGCGGTGATACCAACGGGGATGGCACTGCCACCCAATCGGCGATGAGCGATTACACCGAAATCCGGTTAACTCGTGCGGGCACGG
Organism: uncultured Anaerolineales bacterium; assembly: GCA_964443795.1. Taxonomy (GTDB): domain Bacteria; phylum Chloroflexota; class Anaerolineae; order Anaerolineales; family UBA6663; genus DATDRS01. The sequence goes on from CAYUFY010000084.1 coordinate 8,838, forward strand.
CTATCTTTCAGAATGCCATTGTGCGGTATGGGCATTATGGGCTCCGCGTGTACAACGATCTGGGGAGTGTGATTTCCCCGACCATTTCCAATGTTACGTTCAATAACAACTTCTTTGGCTTGACCTTCGACACGGCCAGCACGGGTGACATCCTCTCGGAAGTCCAAAATAACACCTTTTCAAAAAATATGTATGGTTTAGGGGCACGCACCTCGGGCCAGGGTGCCTCCCGCCCCAATGTGGTCAACAACACCTTCGATAGTCACAATGAGATTGCCAACACTTCGTTTATCACGCCCAGCTTTCCGATTTATCTCAACGGCACGGCTTTCCCCACGTATAGCGGCAACACGTTTGCCGCCAGTAATCGGCATCAGGCTATTGCGCTCGGTGGGGCTGTCAATCGAAGTGGGACCTGGCCCATTATTACGGATACGAATAATAACCCTCTGCCCTACGTCATCTATGGTGATGTACTAACCCCAGTGGTGGCCAACCGCTATGGCCAGGCTGGGCATTATCTCGATTTTCGGATAAACGCCAGCACGACAGTGACCGTACCAGCTAACGCTATCTTCAAAGCCTACGTTGACCCAGCCATGACTGCCACCTCTCAGCGGTATCTGAAGGTCTATGGTACTTTGGATTTACAGAGCACCTCTGATAACGACCAGATTCTTTTTACTTCCTGGCGGGATGACTTGGGCGGCGGTAGTGACACCAATGCGGATGGCTCAACCAGCTCACCGACGGTGGACAATTGGCAGGGGGTGGCACTATATAACAGTTTAACCACCCTTGATTACATCCGGTCCCGCTACGCCAAATATGGTGTTCAGGTGTACAACGACGGAGTCTTTACTGTTGCCATCGCGCCAGAAATTGCTCATAATGTGTTTGAATATAACCTCTATGGCATTTATTTGTTCACCAGCGATAATTATCATATCTTCTCCGCTATTCACGATAATGTTTTGGCGACGAATACCTATGGGTTGGGATCGGGTGTTTTTCTCCATCCCAACAATGTTTTGTATTCAGGCGGTTCTTACCCCACGCTGACAAGCAATCAATTTAATAACAACACTGGCTTCCCGATTTATTTAGGGGGCACAGCGTTTCCAGCCTATGCTGGCTCCACGAACACTTTTACTGGCAATACTCATCCCGCCATTGGCCTAGATGGCTACTTTTTGAATGATGGGGCTTGGGCCTTGGTCCCCGGCGCGCCGGATGTGAGCGGCACCAACCTGCCCTATGTGGTCAGCGACACCGTCATCATTGGCACGGATTGGTGTGTTATCCCGCCTTCAACGACCCCGGTGCCGTGTGGGGATTTGGATGTTGTCACTCTCCCCGGCACAGCCGTTTTTAAAATGGATACCGCCGCGACTCTGGTTATGCGCGCTTACGGCAATCTGGATATGCTCAGCACTTCTCCGGCTGACCAAATCACCTTTACCTCATATAAAGACGACTCTGTCGTGGGCGACACCAATGCGGATATCACCGCCACGGTGCCGGCCAAAGGGAACTGGGATTCAATCATTTACACGGCCCAACAATTCATCTATTCCGGCTTGACCAAGGTCTTCAATTATGCCCTGGTCAAATATGCCACGCGTGGCGTGCAGGTCAGCTACAATGGCCCGAACGCCGCGACTAATTTCCTGCAAGAGATTCATCACGTCCGCTTTCAGGAAAACGCCAATGGGGCTTATTTCTATATTGATAATGCCGGGGATATTAACGCCAGTGTGCACGAAAATATATTCATCAGCAACACCTATGGCCTAACCACCGACACCGATGATGTGGGCTTGGCCATTGGCGCGGCGCGGCCCTACGTTTACAGCAACACCTTTCAGGCCCAGACCAACTTCCCCATTTACCTTGGGGGCACGGCTTTCCCGGTTTACAACAATGCTGGCTTAACCCTGTCTGTTACCCTGACCAATCAATTTTTGGACAACGCCCATCCCGGCGTAGCGCTAGGTGGCTTATTTAACTGCACGGGCCTCAACTGCGGCGATTGGGCCGAGGTACGGTATGGGAGTTACCGTCTGCCCTATGTGGTCATCGCTGATGTCACGGTCGGGACCAACTCCACCGTCGGGGTCCCACCGGGCACTATTATTAAGCTGAACACCACTGGATGCACGGGGACTGGCGCGGGTGGGCGGTGTTCCATCACGGTCAAGGGCGAACTAGATACACGTGGCACCGCCAGCCAGCCTGTGGTCTTCACTTCCTACAAGGACGATAGTAGCGGCGGTGATACCAACGGCGACGGCTCAGCCACAACTCCGGGGCGTTCGGATTGGTATGCCCTCAACTTGCAAAGTAGCGGGTTGTCCATCCCCATCGGCTCATATGCGTTTGACCATGCCGTGATTAAATATGCCCAACAGGGCTTGCGGGTTTTTGCCACCGGCGCAGGTAATGTATTCCCGACCATTGCCGATACGGTCTTCACGGAGAACAACATTGGCTTGCAACTTTTGGTAGGCGGCACTGGCAATGTCTTGCCGCCCGTCTCCAACAACATCTTCCTCACCAACACCACTGCGGTGCTGGGGAGCCGGGTGGGTTCGGTCACGGGCAAACTGTTCCCCGTGTTTTTCAATAATGACCTATATGGGTCATTCACCACGAGCAATACCTTTACCATTTCGGTGCCGGGGTCGGTGGTGACAGCGACCTTCAACTACTGGGGCGCTCCCAGCGGCCCCCGCCACGCCCTTTTGAACCCCGGCGGCACAGGTGTGGTAGTGACGAACACCGCCAATAGCACTGTCATTTTGGATAACTATGCCTCTGGCCCATATCAAAGCGGCCTCACCTACGCGATTCTAGGCCGAGTCGCCGCCCAGAATGACACCCCGACTGTGCCTCAGCCATTGGCGAATGTGACTCTGCTTTTGAATACTGGGGTTATTACTGTTACCAATCAAAATGGCAACTACACGCTGGGTGGGTTAGCCAGCGGAGCCTACGTTGTCCAGCCCTTCCTAAGCGGCTATGCTTTCACTCCAGTCACCCGCTCGGTTTTACTGGCCGGTACGGATGCCACCGGTCTGGATTTTGTGGGCGCGCTTATCATTGGGCAAACCTATGCAGTTTCCGGCCATGTCAATGACCTAAACGGTCAGCCCCTAGCCGGGGCGTTTGTGTATGCCAGCAGCACAAGCTATGGCGCTTTCACTAACGCCAGCGGCGATTTCACCCTGGCCATATTGCCCGGTGCCTATACGCTCAAGGCGGTCAAAGCCGGCTCCAATTTCTCGCCCCTTGCGCGCCCGATAATGGTGACCAACGCCGCCCTCACCGGACAGGACTTTCAGGAAGCTATCTTCTACTATATTTACCTACCGCTCGTGCGTCGGTGAGTTGGTCAGGATTGTTTGGAGGTGAAGCGTCCCACCTGCGACTATGTGACGCCGACGAAGGCGGGTCGAAGCCGGCCGGTAATGCTTTGGCGTTATTCAAGGCCTCTAAACTCATAAATTGCTCTCCATAAAGCTTGCCCGGCCGGGCATCCCCGGCCGTTTTTTATTGCCGATAGTTTTTGCCAGCCCCCCTCCGCTATAACACGGTACAATTCCAGTCAGAGGTACCTCATTATGGCAATGCCCCACACTCACTCCGATCAACTCATGCGCCCGTCCCGCGATGTTGGGCTCGTTGGTTATGGCGCGTATGTGCCCCGCTACCGCCTGCCCGCGTCCGAAGTCTCGCGGGTGTGGACGGAAAGCACCACCGGCCTGCCGATTAAAGAAAAGGCTGTCCCCGGCCTCGACGAAGACGTGGCCACCATGTCCATCGAAGCCGCGCGGAATGCGCTGGCCCGCGCGGGCATCCCTCCCACCGAGATTCGCGCAGTGTGGGTCGGGAGCGAGAGTCATCCCTACGCGGTGAAACCCACTTCCACTATTGTGGCCGAGGCCATCGGCGCGGTGCCCAACACGCAGGCCGCCGACTGGCAGTTTGCCTGCAAGGCCGGCACCGAGGCCATGCAAGCCGCCATGGGTTTTGTCGGCTCAGGCATGGCGCAGTATGCACTGGCCATCGGCATGGACACCGCGCAGGGCCGCCCCGGCGACGCGCTCGAATACACGGCCGGCGCGGGCGGCGCGGCCTACCTGCTCGGCCCCGCCGAACAATCCCTGGCCATCTTCGAAGGCTCCTACTCCTTCGTCACCGACACGCCCGACTTCTGGCGCCGACAACACGAACTCTACCCCGAACACGGCCAGCGCTTCACCGGCGAACCCGCCTACTTCAAACACATCACCAGCGCCGCCGAGACCTTCATGGAAAAAAGCGGCACCACCGCCAAAGACTATCGCTACGCCGTCTTTCACCAACCCAATCTCAAATTCCCGCAACGCGTCGCCAAACAACTCGGCTTCACCGACGAGCAGATTAAGACCGGCCTGCTGGTGGGCGTGATTGGCAACACCTACGCCGGGAGCGCCATGATTGGCTTGACCGCCGTGTTGGACGAGGCCCGCGCGGGCGACCGCATCCTGCTCGTTTCCTTTGGCTCCGGCGCCGGCTCCGATGCCTTTGGCCTGCGGGTCACCGATAAAATCGCGGAGCGCCAGTCCCGCGCGACCAAGACCAAAGACTACATCGCCCGCCGCGTGCAGATTGATTACGCCACCTACGCCCGCCTGCGCGGCAAATTGGCGATGGAATAGAGACAACGTGGTGTGTTTGGCGTAGGGGCGTTCAATTGAACGCCCCTACATCGGGCGCGCGACAACGCCCGGGCGAACCTCCCCCCGATGGGCGTGGTAGAATCCGCGACGCATTTGTCAGGACGGGTCTCAGGCCCGCTCATCCCGCTCCACCCCCGGCTTCGGTGAACGTCTGACCGAAGCCGGATTTATGAACAAGGAATTTTTCTGCGCATGAATCGCAAACCCCTCCTGTTAGTCCTCGTGGGCGCGCTGGTCGTCGTCGCCGTGGGGCTGGGCATTTACTTTGCCCTGCCGCACCCCACCTATCTCAGCGGCGACGCCTGGGATTACACCATCCTCACCACCGAAGTGCCCAAAGACTGGAAACTGGTGAAGCATGGCGTCATCACCCCGCACGATGTGGCACAACAAAACCTCGAAGCCGACGCGCCCCTCCCCGAAGCCGTGAGCCTGAAAAATTTTGTACAGTTGTACTATGCCAAGTACGAGCCGCCGCCCCTCTCGGAATATCTCGACTTCACCATCCAGATCATTCTGTATCAAGCCGCCGCAGACGCGCAAACCGCGCTGGCGGGCGGCGCCCCCACCGAGGCCGGCTGGGAAAGCGTGAGCGCGCCCGCCATCGGCGATGAGACGCGGGCCTGGCGGTTCACCGCTCCCGACGATCCGACCCTGAACCAGAACCTGTACCGGGTGGATTTCCGCTTCCTCAACGGCGTGGCGTCAGTGACCATGATCGGCACCGCCACCGCGCTCCCCAACCTCAACGAGCCGGTGGGCTACGCCAAAAAGATCCACAACAAAATGCTCTACAAGGCCACCCCGGCTGAACTGCAAGACCTGCGGCTTCTGCAAATGGCCGACTTGCGCGAGGTGTTGTTGAGCCAGGACGACCTCGCCAAACTCGACGACTATCTTGGCGGGCGCTGGCAGATTGACGTGCGCATTGTGCCGCAATGGACGCCCACCGATAAAATCAGCGGCGAGGCCCAGCGCGAACTGCTCCAACAGTTGGGCCGCGTGAGCGGGTATCAGGCCTTTTACGTCAAAGTCCTCGGCGAGACTGAAAAACAGCTGAGTATCCCGGCGGGTTTGTTCCAACAAGTCAGCACCTACCAGCGCGTGGATTCGGCGGCGCAGGCGTTGAAAATGATGGCCGGGCTGGAACAAGTGACCGAACTGCCCCCGCCCGACTTGGGCAATGCGGCCCGCGCCTGGGGCGGCCTGCTCACCACCGACGACACCGGCACGCCCATCACCCTGGCTGTCCACGAATTTGATTTTCAAGTGGGGCGCTACATCGGCTCCATTCGTTTGCAATCGCGCCCGCTGGCCGCGAGCGAACTGCAATCGGGTCAGGTCATCAATTTGCAATTGGCGCTCAAATTAGCCCAGGGCCTGGCGGCGAAGCTGGCCCAAGTGGAAAAGTGAAGTGTAAATAGTGAAAGCCCGGCTTCACTCACAAATGACCCACTGACCCAATAACCCATGCGAAACATCTTCATCTCTGGTATTGGCATAACGCCGGTTGGCGAACATTGGGAGACTTCTCTGCGCGAGCTGGCCTTGCAGGCGATACACGCGGCCCAACAGGATGCGCCGGGCCTTAAACCCGAAGCGCTGTTTGTGGGCAATATGCTCGCGCCCCAACTCAGCCGCCAGGCGCATCTGGGCGCGCTCATCGCCGATTTCGCGGGTCTGCGCGGGCTGGAGGCCACCACGGTCGAGGCGGCGGGCGCGTCGGGTGGGGCTGCCGTGCGGCAGGCGGTGCTGGCGGTGGCCTCGGGTCAAATCGAATGCGCGCTCGTCGTCGGCGTGGAGAAGCTGACCGACAAAGTCGGCGCGGGCATGGTCGCCGCCACGGCCACGGCGGGCGATAGCGATTGGGAAAGCGCGCAGGGCGTCACCCCCACCGCGCTGGCGGCGCTCATCATGCGGCGCTACATGCATACGCACCAGGTGGAACTCAAGGACTTCGCCGGGTTTAGCGTGAACGCGCACGCCAACGCCAAAACCAACCCCAACGCCATGTTCCACAATGCGCTCACCGCCGAGGCGTTCGTGAAAGCGGGCATGGTGGCCGAGCCCATCAATATGTTCGACACCGCGCCCGAGGCCGATGGCGCGGCGGCCTTGCTCATCACGGCGCAACCGGGGCCGGTGCGCGTAGCGGCCTCGGCCATGGCGACCGACACCCTCGCGGTGCATGACCGCCCGGACATGTTGGATTTTAAAGCGGCGCGACTCGCCTCGCAAAAAGCCTATGCCCTCGCGGGGATTAAACCTGACGACGTGGACGTGTTTGAACTGCACGATGCTTTCACCGTGTTCGCCGCGCTGAGTCTGGAGGCGGCGGGATTTGCCGACCCCGGGCAGGGGTGGCAACTCGGCGGGGAAGCGGTGTCCCGCGCGGGCCGCATCCCCATCGCCACCTTCGGGGGCCTCAAAGCGCGTGGCAACCCCGGCGGCGCGACGGGCGTGTATCAAATTGCCGAGGTCGCTTTACAGTTGCGGGGCGCGGCAGGTTCCAACCAAATCGCCGACGCGCGCTGGGGCATGGCGCAATGCCTCGGCGGCGCCGGGGCCACGGCGGTCACGCATATTTTGGAGCGAGCGGGGTAGGTGACGCACAAGGTCTATTGCTACGTTGACGAAAGCGGACAAGACACGCGCGGCGATTTATTTGTCGTGGCGGTAATAGTGGTGGCGGATGACAAAGACGATTTAGAAAAGAAGTTGACAGCCATTGAGCAAGAGACTCATAAAGGACGTGTCAAATGGCATAAAACTCTTTATGAACGCCGCCTGGCCTACATTCAGCGCCTATTGGCTGAGCCGGGGTTTTATGGCAAAGGCAACTTGGCGTTTCATTTTCAGTCACAAGATTATTTCGACAATGTTAGATTAGACAGATGTTCTGTCTGCGAAAAAAGCGTATCT
>CAYUFY010000085.1:0-16477 GCA_964443795.1 uncultured Anaerolineales bacterium
TTATCCACCAGGGCTGGAAGCCCTGTGGCTTGCGGCGGGTTTCAATCGGTCAATCGGGCTTGAGGTAGACTTCGGGCTTGACCACACCAATGAACGGGAGGTTGCGGTAATACTCGTCAATGTCGAGGCCATAGCCAAAGACGAACTTGTTGGGGATCTCGAAGCCGCGATAGTGGAGCGGCACCACGACTTCGCGCCGCTCGCTCTTGTCGAGCAGAGAGCAGATTTTCAGCGAGGTCGGGCGGCGCGTGGCGAGGATTTCGAGCACGGCGGCGATGGTGTGGCCGGTGTCCACAATATCTTCGACGACGATGACGTGCTTGCCTTCGATATCCTGTTTGACATCGAACATGATGCGGACCGTGCCCGATGAGGTGCGCGCGCCCGCGCCATAGGAGGCCACCGCCATAAAATCAATGGCATGCGGAATGGTAATGTGGCGCATGAGGTCGCTGAGGAACATGACCCCCCCGCGCAGGATGCAAATCAGCAACAGTTCTTCGCCGGCATAGTCGCGGCTGATTTCCGCGCCCAGCTCGCGGATGCGGGTTTGGATTTGTTCTTCAGAGACGAGCACTTCAGCGAGGATGTCTTGATAATGAGCGACCATACGACCTCTCTGAATTAGCGCGGCACCAGATGGTGTTCGCGGCAGCGGGCTTCGTACATTTCGCTGGCACCGACGGCCACAATGGGGTCATTATAAGCGGCCGGGTGGCCGTTGATGAGGCGTTGGGTGCGCGAGGCTTCATCACCGCAGACGGCGCAAATGGCGTGGAGTTTATCCACCTGTTCGGCGAGAGCGAGGAGGTGGGGCATGGGGCCGAACGGTTCAGCCCGAAAATCCTGATCCAGCCCGGCGGCGATGACGCGCACACCGCGCGCCGCCAGAGTGCGGCAGACCTCACACACCTCCGGCCCAAAGAACTGGACTTCGTCGAGCGCCACCACCGTGGTGTCAGCTTCGACCAGCGTCAAAATCTCCAGCGCCTGCTGAATAGGCCGCGCCTCGAACTCACTCCCGGCGTGGGAGGTCACTTTTTCCAACCCGTAGCGGTTGTCAATAATGGGCTTGAAGACCTGCACCTTCTGTTTGGCAATGCGCGCGCGGCGCAAGCGCCGGATGAGTTCATCCGTTTTGCCGCTGAACATGGAACCGGTGATGACTTCGATGGAACCGTGAGTATGTTTCATAGCACCTCAACAGCCTGAAAAGCAAAGGGCAGATGCTGACCAACGCATCTGCCCTAACATTTACCTGAGATTAAGCGCGGGCGCGTTAGGCCGCGCTGGTTTCGGCTTCGCCCGCTTCATCGGGGAGATAGCCGCGCGCGCGCAAGCGTTTCTTCAAGTCAATAAGGCCCTTGCGGCCCAGGCCGTCCACTGCCAGCATCGCATCGTCGCCGGTGGTCAGGCGCTCCAACACGAGTGTAATGGTGGTGAGGCCGGCTTTGGTCAACGCGCCCTCGATCCGTTCGCCCAGGCCGAGCACGCCAACGGCCTGATCGGTTGAGGTCTTGGAGACCGAGCGCGCCGTGACAGCGGCCTGATATTGATTGCGGGCTTCGAGCTTCTTATAGAAGCGATCTACCTGCCCCTCCGTGTCCACAATGCGTTGCTCGCCCGTGAAGAAGGGGTGGCATTTGTAGCACACGTCGGTGTGAATTTCAGCGCGCGTTGAGCCGGTGTTCCAGGTGTTGCCACACGAGCACACGATTTTCGCTTCCGGATAATACTTGGGATGGATACCTTCTCGCATAATTGCACCTCTGCCCCGGATAAACCCGGTCTGGCCGTCAGTGGCGTAAGTTGGGGCCACGCATCACGCCACTCTTGGGCCAGGCGGTTAAGGAATAAGCTGGTTAAGCGGTCACCGGCGCGGGCGCGGCTTCGACTGGGACCACGCTAACGCGCTTGCGCCCATTGGGGAGCGTCTCGAACTTGACCACGCCCTCGGCCACGGCGAACAAGGTGTCGTCCTTGCCGATCATCACATTGGTGCCCGGGTGAAACTTGGTGCCATGTTGGCGGATGATGATGTTGCCCGAGCGCACCCGCTCGCCGCCGAATTTCTTGACGCCGAGCCGTTGGGAATTGCTATCCCGACCGTTGCGGCTGGAACCGCCGCCTTTTTTATGAGCCATGATGTTTTATCCTGCAATCGTTTCGATTTTGAGTTTCGTGATTTCTTGCCGATGACCAGTCTTGCGCCGCTGGCGCTCCTTGGGTTTATAGTGGAAGACGGTCAGCTTCGGGCCTTTGGATTGTGACAGCACCGTGGCGGTGACTTTGGCCCCGGCGACGGTGGGCGTGCCCACTTTGGTATGACCGCTGTGCGTAATGAGGAGCACTTCGGTAAATTCGTGGGTGGCCCCGGCCTCAACCGGCAAGCGGTCCACTTCGAGGATGGCCCCCTCTTCGCAGCGGTATTGCTTACCACCGCTTTGGACAATGGCGTACTTCATCTTTCTCTGCTCCTTTGCTTTGCCGCCGTCAGTGTGAAGTTCACGGTGCCGACCAGCGGGAAAGGCTAACACAATTATGCCCCGGCAAACCGCCAGGGCAACGTGGGAAATTATAGTCGGGAGGGGAGACTTTTGTCAAACCACCTGCGCTGAAATTTTCGCGCGGCTTGAAACCAAATTCGGTGTGTTATACTCGCAAAATATCCGCCATCATTCCGCAAAATTTACGGAGTAGCGACTCATGACACGCGTTGTAATTACTGGATTAGGGTGCGTTTGCCCGGTGGGCAATACCGTTCAAGAAGCGTGGGCGGCCGCGCTGGCCGGCAAGTCGGGCGCAGGCCCCATCACGTTGTTTGACCCCAGCGACCACGAAGTGCGGATTGCCTGCGAGGTCAAGAATTTCGACCCCATCGCGCTCTTCGGGCGGAAAGAAGCCCGGCGGATGGACCGCTACGCCCAATTTGGCGCGGCGGTGACTCAGGAGGCTTTGAAACATTCCGGCTTACAAATTGATGACGCCAATCGGGACCGGGTGGGCGTTTACATGGGCACGGGCATCGGCGGCTTAGGCACGTTAATGGCCGAGGCCGAGGTCATGCGCGCGCGCGGCCCGCGCAAGGTCAGCCCGTTCCTCGTGCCGATGATGTTGCCCGATGCGGCCGGCGGGCAGATTGCCATCATGTTCGGACTGCGCGGCCCCAACCTGGGCCTGAATTCCGCCTGCGCCACAGGGACCAATGCCATCGGCGAGGCGGTCGAGGTCATCCGGCGGGGCGCGGCCGATGTGATGATCGCCGGGGGCGCCGAGGCCGCCATCATCCCCATCGCCATCGCCGGGTTCGCGGTGATGGGCGCGCTCTCGACGCGCAACGATGACCCCGCGCACGCTTCGCGCCCCTTCGATAAAAACCGCGACGGATTCGTGACCGGTGAGGGGGCCGCGGCCCTGGTGTTGGAGTCGGAAGCCCACGCCCAAGCGCGGGGCGCCACCATCTATGGCGAAGTGTTGGGGTATGGCATTACTAATGACGCGCACCACGTCTCCGCCCCGCTCGAAAACGGCGCGGGCGCGGTGGCCTGCATGAAACTGGCGCTGAACCAGGCGGGCCTGACCCCGCGCGAGATTGACTACTTGAACGCGCACGGCACCAGCACGCCGCTGAACGATAAAAGCGAGACCACGGCGGTGAAGACCGTGTTTGGCGAGGGGGCCCAGGCCCTGACCCTCAGTTCCACCAAGTCCATGACCGGGCATTTATTGGGCGCGGCGGGCGCGGTGGAAGCCGTCTTTTCGGTCAAAGCGATTAATGAATCCCTGATCCCGCCGACCATCAATTACGAAACCCCCGACCCGAATTGCGATTTGGATTACACCCCCAACACCGCGCGCCAGAAAACCCTGCGCCGGGTGATGTCCAATTCGTTCGGTTTTGGCGGGCACAACGCCTGCATTATTTTTGGAAAATACTAAACGGCATGGAACGTTATGCTCACATTATCGGCTGGGGGATGGCCGTCCCCGAAAAAATATTGACCAACGACGATCTCGCGCGCATGGTGGATACCAGCGACGAGTGGATTGCCAGCCGCACCGGTATTCGCCAGCGCCACATCGCCGGGCCTAAAGAGACCACCGCTTCCCTGGCCATTCTGGCGGCGCAAAATGCGCTGGAAGTGGCTGACATCGAGCCGGACGAGATTGACCTGATCATTGTAGCGACTTCGACCCCGGAGCATCTGATGCCCGCCACGGCCAATATCGTGCAAGACGCCCTTGGCGCAACCAACGCCGGCGGGTTTGATTTGCTCGCGGCGTGTTCGGGGTTTGTCTACGCGCTGACCATCGGTTCACAGGCCATTCGGTCGGGTTCGATGAAGACGGTCCTGATCATCGGCGCAGAGACGCTCTCGCGCGCCGTGAATTGGAATGACCGGAGCACTTGTATTTTGTTCGGCGATGGCGCGGGGGCGTTCATCCTGCAGGGGAGCGAGACCCCCGGCGGGGTCCTGTCCACCCTGCTTCGCTCCGACGGCTCGGGCGCGGATTCGCTGATCATCCCGGCCGGCGGGAGCAAAACGCCCGCCAGTTTCGACACGGTGCGCGATCATTTGCATGGCATCCAGATGGATGGGAAGGAAGTGTATCGGTTTGCCACGCGGGTGTTGGCGGCCAGCACGCGCGAGGTGGTGCAAGCCAGCGGCTTGAAGCTGGAAGATATTCAACTGATCGTGCCGCATCAGGCCAATAAGCGGATCATCGAATCGGCGGCGCGCAATTTGGAAATGCCCGAGGAAAAGTTTTTTATGAATCTGGACCGCTATGGCAACACCTCGGCGGCTTCGATTCCGATGGCGGTGTGCGAGGCGGTGACGCAAGGCCGCCTGCGCCCGAATGACCATACGGTGCTGATTGGCTTTGGCGCGGGGCTGGCGTGGGGCGCGGCGGTGGTGAAGTGGGACGTGACCGCCAAGCCCGAGTCGCGTTGGCATCGTCTGCGCCGGCGCGCGCAATACGAACTCGCCAAAGTGCGCTCAACCATTCGGCGGAGCGCGCGGCGACTGGAGGGGGTGGTGTACGGCTCGGATGTGCCGGAGCTTGACGAGAAGCCCAAGCCCCCGGCGAAGAAGTAGCCCCAAAAAAACAGACCGCCCGGCGTTACGCCGGGCGGTCTGTTTTTGGGTAGTGGTAACAAAGTAAGTGATGGTGCGCTAGACCTGTCAGGTGGGCGCATTCGGCACTCGAAAAAAACAGCGTTTGGCGGCGCCCACCTGACAGGTCTAGCAAATTCAGCCCTTACAAAGTTACCACTACCTGTTTTTGATTGAAGGGAAGTGGGCTGTGAACAGCCCGGGGGGCTATGAGTTGGCGGGGGCGGGGGCCTCGACTGTGGCGAGGAACTTATCCACGATTTGCTTGAGATAGCCCTGGGGCACCGCACCGACCTGTTGATAAACCACCTTGCCCTCGGCGACAAACAACATCGTGGGGATGCCGCGCACTTCAAACTTCTGCGCCCACTCGGGGTTTTCGTCGGTGTTCACTTTGGCGACGATGAGTTTGCCAGTGTAATCGGCGGCAATTTTTTCGAGGATGGGGGCGATTTGGCGGCACGGGCCACACCACGGGGCCCAGAAATCCACAATCACCGGGGTGGGGGACTTAAGCACGGTTTGTTCAAAAGCGGCGTCGGTCACATGAATGGGTTCGTTCATTTTAGAGTCTCCTTGTTTTTCCAACAAAATAATTGATTGTCACTGGCTTATCCGCGCCCGCTGAGGGTCAGGTGAGCGCGGGTTGTGTGTCTTGTAGGTCAAATTGGGTTTCAATCTGTGCCCCACCCCGCAGGGTGGCCGAGACCGAGCAATAGGTGGTCTCCGAGAGTTCAATGGCGCGGCGCACGGCCTCGGGGTCAAGCCCCGCGCCGGACACCACAAACGTCAGAGCAATGCGGGTGTAGCGCTTGGGGTGCTCTTCCGTTCGGTCGCCGTGGATTTTGATTTCGAGTCGGGTCACGGGTTGGCGTTTCTTGCGCAGGATGTCAATCACATCCGCGCCCATGCACCCGGCCAGGCCCATCAGAATCATTTCCATCGGGCTGACCCCGGCCTTGGTACTGCCATCGGTGCGCACGGTAAAGCCCGAATCGGGCGTGATGTCAAAGACAGTGTCTTCCTTCCAAACAGCCGTGGCTTCTTTAAATAACATACAGTCTAACTCCGGTTAAGGTGGATACGTGTCCTGCCTGTAAAGGTTTAGGTGGTTTTGCTCAAAACGTTAATCAAGTCTTCTATAATTTCCTGCTGGCTTTCGCCTTCGTGCACTTCCAGCAAACATTGCGAGGCATACGAGCGCACCACGAGCAAACTGGACTGATTGACCGCCGCCTTAATGGCGGCTAACTGTTGGATGATTTCGTGGCAATCGCGATCATCCTCCAGCATTTTCTCCACCCCACGCACTTGCCCTTCAATCCGGCGCAAACGCTTCTTAAGGTCTTCTTTAGTCGTGGCGTTTTTTACCTGCATAACGGCTCCAATCGGATACTATAGGGGAGTATAGTATCTTTCCGAACGTCCGTCAAGAGGAAAAACCTATGAGTTGTATAAGAAAAATTGAGGCATCCCCTGCCCCCCATTTGCGCCATAAAAGTCTGGAAATGCTGTGGTGCTAATGGCGCAAATGGGGGGACCAAGGGGGGTTAATACATCCCCGCCATAATCTTTTCGAGCGAGGCGGAGGAGGGGCGTGTCTTGGCGTCGGGCATGCGCGCCAGAGGCACATCCCCAAGGCGCTCGTGCTCGGCCAGGTTGGGGCGGCTGGTATCCAAATAAATCAGGCCGGTGATGAAGAGTTGTTTGTCGCGCGCTTCTTCGAGCAGGCGAATAGCCGCCATGCGATCAGTGGGATCATGGGTCTTTTCATCCATCTTCTTGAGCAAAATCCGGGAACCATCGTGCATGGCCACTTCCTTGGTTTCGCCCACCTGGTAGTCCACCGTGATTTCTTCCTGCGGCATGATGAAGGTAAAGTCGTTGATGCGCTCATCGTTGGCTTTGCCCCAGGCATAGCTCTTGGTGGAGTCATCCTTGTTGTTGAAGGTGACGCACGGGCTGATGATGTCGAGGAACGCCGTTCCCCGGTGGGCCAGCGCGCCCTTGAGGAGCGGCACCACTTGCTTGGGGTCGCCGGCAAACGAGCGGGCCACGTAGCCGCACCCGGACGCAATCGCTTCGAGGCACAGGTCAATCGGCAACAGCTCGTTGCGGCCGGCATATTTAATTTCCTGCCCGATGTCGGCGGTGGCGGAAAACTGGCCTTTGGTCAGGCCATACACGCCGTTGTTTTCCACGATGTAGACCAGCCGCACGTTGCGGCGCAACGCATGTTTGAACTGCCCCATGCCAATGGAGCCAGTGTCGCCATCACCACTCACGCCAATGCCGTGCAAGGTGTGGTTGGCGATGAGCGCGCCCGTGGCGATGGACGGCATGCGCCCGTGGAGCGAATTGAACCCAAACGAGCGGTTCAGGAAATAGGCCGGGCTTTTGCTGGAACAACCGATGCCGCTGAATTTCACCATGCCTTCGGGTTTCACGCCCACTTCGTAACAGGCGGTAATGATTTGTGCCGAGATGGAGTCGTGACCACACCCGTTGCAGAGCGTGGATTCGAGACCTTTGTAATCGGTCTTGGCCAGACCGATGAGGTTGACTTTGGAGGGAGCCGGGGCGGCGGTCATGTTATTTACCTTCCTGAGTTTTGATGGCGTTGGTAATCCAGCGCGCGGTGAGGGGCAGGCCGTCGCCCCAGTTGCAGGCGATGAGCCGGGCGGCGTGTTCGGGCGTGTGCAGACGCAACAACTGGAGCATTTGCGCGTCAGTGTTAAGTTCGACCACATAGACCCGCTGATGCGCGGCAATAAAGTCTTTGACCGAATCGGCGATGGGGAGCGCGCGGAGCCGGAGATAAGACACCTTGATTCCGTCGCGCTCGAGCCGCGCGCGGGTTTCCACCACCGCCGGGTCCGCCGACCCGTAACTGATGATGGCGATCTCCGCGCCGGGCACCCGCGCTTCAATCGGTTGGGGGACAATCTTACGCGCGGTTTCAAACTTGCGCCCGAGGCGAGCCATGTTATTGACCCAGTCGGCGGGGCGCTCGGAATAGGTGGCGCGCTCGGTATGGCCGGTGCCGCGCGTGAAATAGGCCGCGAGCGGGTGGTCGGTGCCGGGGAGCGTGCGCCAGCCAATGCCATCCCCGTCCACATCTTTATAGCGCGCAAAACTGCCGAGCTTGTCTAACGCTTCGGCATCCAAGACTTTGCCGCGATCCAGCGCTTGGTCGGGATAATCGAAGGGCTTGCTCATCCACTGGTTCATGCCAATATCCAGGTCGCTCAACACAAACACCGGGGTTTGCAACCGCTCGGCCAGGTCAAACGCGCGCCAGCCGAACTCGAAACATTCATAGACCGAGCCGGGGAGCAGGCAGACATTTTTGCTATCCCCATGCCCCAGCCAGTACGAGGCGATGATATCGCCCTGTGAGACGCGCGTGGGCAAGCCGGTGCTGGGGCCCATGCGTTGAATATCCCAAATGACCGCCGGGATTTCGGCGTAATAGCCCAGGCCCGCGAATTCGGCCATGAGTGAGATGCCCGGGCCGGAGGTGGAGGTCATGGACCGCGCGCCCGCCCACCCCGCGCCCAAAACCATGCCCAGCGCGGCCAATTCATCCTCGGCCTGCAAGACGGAATAAGTTGGGGTTTTAGTCTCGGGGTCGAGCCGCAATTGGGGCAGATATTCGTTCAACGCGTCGGCCAGGCTGGTGGCCGGGGTGATGGGATACCACCCCACAAACGTCACGCCGCCGTAAATCGCGCCGAGCGCGCCAGCCGTGTTGCCGTCAATCATGATCAGGCCGTTGGTCTTGTCCATCCGCTCCACGCGGAAGGGGTCGGTTTTGGTTAAATTCGTCGCCGCCCACTCAGCCGAGGCGCGCACCACCCGCATGTTCACATCCACCGCTTTGCGCTTACCCTTGAAGTGGAACATGAGCGCCGCTTCAATCTCGGCGATATCAATGCTCAGCAGTTGCGCCAGCGCGCCGACATACACCATGTTGGCCACATAGGCGCGCAAGCGGGCATCTGGCTCGTGCTCGGCGGAAATCTTTTTCACCGGGATGGGGTAATACGACACATCCGTGCGCGTGAGCGGGATTTTCAAATCGTCGGCATACATGAACACGCCGCCGGTCTCGACGCTTTGTAAATCTTCCACCGCGGTGGCCAGATTCATCGCCACCACAATCTCGGCGTGCGGGCGGCGCGCCACAAAACCATCAAAGCTCAAGCGGATGGTGTACCAGGTGGGTTGGCCCTGAATGTTCGACGGGAACAGGTTCTTGCCACTCACGGGAATGCCCATCTTGAACAGCGCGCGCAAAAGCGTGGTGTTCGCCGTCTGACTGCCCGAGCCGTTCTTGGTCGCCACGCTGATGACAAACGCGTTGGTGGTCGGCCCCGAGGTGGTTGGCGCGGATTTGGGTAATTCGGTCACGGTCATAGAAAAACTCCTGAGATAGGTGATTAGATATTTAAGATTGAGTGTTGAACTGGCTAGCCGAGCGGGACGACGGGTTCCCCGGCGGGCGCCGACTCGGCCCGCGCGGTCTCGCGGGCCCGGAGCAGAGTCGTATGCTCGACGAGCAAGCGGTAACCCTCATCGTAATTGTGCGCCACGAGCGCCTCAACAATCCGCGCGTGATACGTCCACACCTCGCGCAGATATTGATAATCCGAATACACGCTGAGGCCGACGGCTTCGTAGGCTTCCCAATAGGCCTCGAGCAGGCCCTTCACAAACGGGTTCGCCAGCCGCCCGAAGATGGTGAGGTGTAAGTCGCGGTGTTCCGTATGCGGGATTTGGATGGGTTGGCCGTCGAGTTTGGCCCAGGCGTGGCGCACCAAGTTTTGCAAGTGGGCATGGTCGGCGGGGGTGAGCAGGGCCACCGCCTCGTGCCAAAACGCGGCCTCTAAATGGGTGCGGAGCGCGCTGAACGATTGAAAGTAAGTCCGGTCATTGGCCAGCGCGTACAACAAACTCAAGCGCACCGCCGGGAGAAAGGTGTATTCCTCCAGCCGAATGCCTGCGCGGGGTTTTACGTCCACCAGGCCCAACATCCGCGCGACTTCCAACTGCTCGCGCAATTTGCCAATGCTAAGTTTTAGTTCGAGGCTGAGTTCTTCGAGCGAGGGAATCCGGTCGCCGGGTTGAAAGTCGTGGGAGGCGATATACCGAAGGAGGTCGGATTGAGGCAACATTGATATAAGGCTTTGAATTAATCCAGATTAATGC
Organism: uncultured Anaerolineales bacterium; assembly: GCA_964443795.1. GTDB lineage: Bacteria > Chloroflexota > Anaerolineae > Anaerolineales > UBA6663 > DATDRS01. The sequence goes on from CAYUFY010000085.1 coordinate 10,329, forward strand.
GATTGATTGGATTAATGGTGGTAATCTTAGCAGAGAGAAAGTAGAATGTCAAAGTTTTTCCGCATTAGCCATATGTTTCACAATCTGGCGGGCCAGCTCGGCATCGGCGCCAGCGCGGTGTAGATCGGCTGGCAAGTGGAGGCCACATTGCCGCGCGGCCTGCTCCAATTTTTGCCAGCGATAACTGCCATAGTTACCGCGTTGCCCATAAAACTGGGCATACAACTTCATAGCGCAGTGCCAGCCGGGAGCGCTGTTCAATGCGTGCTTGAGCCATTGTGTTTCAACTTTGTTAGCCTGCGCCGACCGGACGAGGCGGGCCCAGTCGTAGTCCAGGTTGTAAATCACCACCAGTCGTTCCGCCAAAAACTCACTCACCGGCCCCCACAGGTCGGCCAAAGTCGGCGCGGTTTTCACCTGAGCATCATCAATGTGATGCACCGCGGTGGCCGCCGCCGGAATGGGGATGGTTGGGCGCACGAGTGAATTGAGCAGGACCGTGCCCTCGGCATCCACTACCGCCAGGTCACAAATCTCAGCGTGGTCATTTAGCCCGGTAGTCTCGGTGTCAATAAACAGCGGCTGATGGTTCAACCAGTTTTGAGCGGTCTGAATGGCATCACTGCGAGGGGACATGGGGATTCTCTTTTCGAGTAACGATTGGGGAACGCTGATCTGGCTGAACCAACTGATTGTCGCTGATAGACGGTTCAAATAAACCTCGGGCCATCGGATTCGAGGCTTTAGCCGGTTTATGGGGACAGTGACCGGCTAAAGCCTTGAACCCATTGCGCGAACTTAAATTGATTCGTCTGTGAGTTTTCAAAAAGAATCAGCGCGGTCAGCGCCATTTCAGCGCGATCAGCGTTCCCGGTTTTGGATATACGCCATCAGCTCATCTACAACGGTATCGGTGGCGGGAAACCATTTAATCAGCGGGTCGGCGGGCTTGAACCAGTTGGCCTGGCGGCGCACAAACTGGCGGGTGGCGCGCTTAATCTGCCGCGCCGCTTCGGGCAAATCACATTCGCCGCGCAAGTATTGGCCGATTTGTTTATAGCCCAGCGCCGACATGGCCGGTAACTCCCAAACGTATCCTTGCGCCACCAGATTTTTCACTTCGTCCACGAAGCCAGCGTCCAGCATGGCGTCCACGCGCGCGTCAATGCGCGCGTAAAGCGCGGGGCGCGGTAGGGTGAGGCCCAAGGTGAGGATGTTGAAAGGCGGCGGTGATTTGCGGCGTTGGGCGACAAACGAGCCGCCGGTGGTGAGGGCGACCTCGAGGGCGCGCACCACCCGCCGGGGATTCCGCAAATCCACGCGGGTGGCGGATTCAGGGTCGAGCGCGGTCAAGCGTTCCGCGAGGGCGACCACCCCGCCCCGGGCCAAATCGGCTTCGAGTTCGACGCGCACTTCCCCCGAGGGCGCGCCCGGCGGAATTTCCCAGCCTTCGGTGAGACACTTAATATATTGTCCGGTGCCGCCGACCAGCAGGGGCACCCGGTCCCGCGCGTGGACGGCGGCAATGGCGGCCAGTGCGGCGCTTTGATATTCGGCTAATGACCACGGTTGGTCAGGCGCGGTGACATCAATGAGGTGATGTGGCACCCGAGCGCGCTCGGCCGGCGTGGGTTTAGCCGTGCCAATATCCAGGCCGCGATAAAGATAGCGCGAGTCGGCGGAGATGATTTCGGCCCCGAGGCGCTCGGCGAGCTGAATAGCAGTGGCGGTCTTGCCGACGGCGGTGGGGCCGACGAGGACAACCAGCCTCTTGGTAAGAGGTAATTGGTAATTGGGATCAGCCATACACGGCGTTTTCGAGGTGGGTGACGCGGAGGAGTTGGCCGCGCGGGGTGAGTTCGACGGCGACGAAGTCTATACGCCAGGCGACATTGTCCAGCGCGTTGGCTTGCAGGTAATTTTGCGCGGCGGCGATGAGGTGGGCGCGTTTGCGCAGGGTGATGGATTCTTCGGGGGTGCCAAAGGCCCGGCCCCGGCGGGTACGCACTTCCACAAACACCCAATCGTCTTGCTGACGGGCGATGAGGTCAATCTCACCGGCGGGGCATCGGTAGTTGCGCGCCACCATGGCATAGCCGCTGGCCTGCAATTTTTCGGCGGCGAGTTGTTCGCCCAAACGGCCCAGGTTGAGACGGGCTTTGGTCATGCCGCTTCAGGTGAGCAACTGCCGCAACTGTTGGCGGAGCCGCCCCCAGCGGGTTAGCCGCCGCACATCGGCTTCGACCAGACGCTCGTACTCGGCGTAGACTTGTGCGGCGGTCTTGGTAATATCATACGCCTGCGCCGACTCACGCGCGCGGGCCGCCAATCGCTGGCGGGTCTCCGGTTCCATCACCAACTGCATCAACTTGGCGGTGAAGGCGGCCAATTCAGGCGGGGTGAGAAAACCATTATCATCGTCCACGATGGTGTCGCCGACGCCGGGGGATTGCACACCCAATGCCGGCAAACCAGCGGCCAGGGCTTCAATGAGCGAGAGCGGGTGAACTTCGGTCTCGGAGGCGGTTACGAACGCATCGGCCAGAACCAGATAGTTGGGGATTTCAGCGTAGGGAATCTTTCCGAAAAACTTAACCCGATCGGCCAAGCCGGAATACTCCGCTTGATGTTTCAAGTTGTCCATCTCCGGCCCATCACCAATGAGGACGAGGGTGACCCCCGGGCGGGCGGCGGCCACCCCCAAAAATGCGCGCAAGAGGAAAGCCAGGTTCTTTTCAGAACTGAGGCGACCGACATAGATGAGCACCACATCGTCGGGCGGCAACCCCACCTGGGCGCGCGTCAACCGCTGGGGCGGATGCTGGAACGGTTGAAGGTCAATGCCATTGGGAATCACTTTAACCGGCGCGGTCACGCCCAGGTCACGCATTACCTTGAACACCCCTGGAGAGGGCGCAATCGTCAAATCGCATTGCTGGCAGAAGTTGGGCAAATAGGCGCGGAGAAAGGTATCGCCCAGCATATCGGGGACATAGGAAGGAAAGTAGTGTTGGAAGTACAGGTCGTAGCGGGTGTGGTTGGTAAAAACGATGGGGATGCCGCGCGATTTGCAGTAACGCAGGGCTAGCGGCCCCGACAGGAAGGGGTGATGCACATGCACCAAATCCATGGATTTGACTTTGCGCTGGGCCGCTTGTGAATAGCGAAATGAGACATGAAACCCGGTGTCGTGGACATTGAGCGGCACGCCCGGCGAGCGCACGACATAGAGTTCATCGTCCTCATAGTCCTCATTGCCAAAGGTGAAGATAAACACCTTATGCCCCATCTGCTCCAACACCTGCTTGTTGAGGGCCACATAATTCGTCACGCCGCTAATATGCGGCTTGTACATATCCACCAGCATTCCGATACGCATAGTTACTCCACTGAAAAATCGTACTCTAGCGCGAGGGTGAAGTCAAGCCGGGTTTTGCGCGACTGGGGGAGTATGCTAAACTAATTTACAGATTATTTGAATGCGGAGTCAGGCATGTCATTAATTCCGACCCTCAAGCAAACTGATATTTTCTTTGAATTATCCCAAACGCAATTGGAACTGGTGGCGGCGCTGTGTCAGGAGCGCCGGTGCAAAATCAATGATGTGATTTTCGAAGAGAACGCCGCCAGCGACGAACTGTACCTGATCACCCAGGGCGAAATTGACATTCAGGTGGATCCATCGCTCGTGGGGGAGGAAAACGCCCAGGCCGCGCCCGGGCCGGTGACCATCGCCACCCTGCGCCGCGGCCAATCCTTCGGCGAAGTGGCGCTGGTGGATCAGGGGTTGCGCTCGGCCACCGCGCGGTGCGCCGCCAACAATACCACCCTGCTCATCATCCCCCGCGATAAACTCATCGGCTTGTGCGACACCTACCCGCAACTCGGGTATCGGCTCATGCGCAACCTCGCGGCTGACCTCGCGCTCAAAATTCGCTCCACCGATTTACGCATCCGCGAAGAACTGCTGTACGGCAACCGCCGCCGCTAACCCGTGAACGCCGAAATTATTTCCATCGGCACTGAGCTATTGCTCGGCGAGATCGTGGACACCAATGCCGCGCAGATTGCGCGCGCGCTCCGCGAGATTGGGCTGGATTTGTGGTGGGTGTCGGCCATCGGCGACAACGAGGCGCGGATTGCCGACCTCGTGCGGCAGGCCGGCGCCCGCTCGGCGGTGGTGATCACGACCGGGGGCCTCGGCCCGACGGTGGATGATCCCACCCGCGCGGCGGTGGCCCGCGCCACCGAGCGCGGCCTCGAATATCGCCCGGAACTGTGGGAACAGATCCAAGCCCGCTTCGCCAAATTTAAACGCACCCCCACTGAAAACAACAAAAAACAAGCCTATATTCCGCAGGGCGCCATCCCACTCGAAAACCCGGTGGGGACCGCGCCGTGTTTTATTGTGGAAACTGAGACCAGTGTCATTATCGCCCTCCCCGGTGTGCCGCGCGAGATGGAGCACATGCTAGCGCAGGTCGTCATCCCCTATTTGCGCGAGAAGTTCCACCTCACGGGCCTCATCAAAGCCAAAATTTTACGCACGGTGGGCATTGGCGAAAGCCTGGTGGACGAACAGGTGGGCGACTTGGAAAAACTGAGCAACCCCACCGTGGGGCTGGCGGCGCACGCCGGGCAGACCGATGTGCGCATCACCGCCAAAGCCGCCAGCGAAGCCGAAGCTGAGGCGCTCATCGCCGAGGTGGAAGCAACAGTGCGCGCGCGTCTGGGCGAATACATTTATGGCGAGGGCAAGCAAACTGTGGAAGACGTGGTGGCGCAAAGGCTGGCCAGCGTCGGGCACACGGTGGCCGTGACCGAGTTCGGCACAGCAGGCCAGCTCTCGGGTCGGTTCGCGGCGCTCCCCACGGGCGGGGCAATTTTTCATGGCGGCGCGGTCGCCGCGTCCACGCCCGCGATTGATCTCGCCGCCGAGGTCGCGCGCATCCGCACCGAGCGCGGGGCGACCTGGGGCCTCGGGGTTCATCTACATCAGGCCAGCGCCTCCCCCACCCTGGATATCGCGCTGACCGATGGCATCATCACCGAGACCCGCCAGTTGGGCTACGGCGGGCCACCGTCACTGGTCCCCACCTGGGCTGGCACCTCGGCGCTCAACTTATTGCGGTTGCAATTGTTGCGGTTGGTATAGTTTCGGCGACGGCACTGCGCTAATCACTTGAGGCCGAGGTGTGATTAATCGTCATCAGGGCGGCGGGGCGGCGAAAGCGCGGGGCAAGCCAGCGCCCGATTTTCATCAGCAACCATAACACTCCAGCCAGAATAAACACCAGCGGATAATCAATCATGGGGATGCGGATGACTTCGTTGGCGTTCTCCCAACCGCGCCCACGGTAGACCAAGAACATCAGGGCGAGGTAGCCCACGAAAAGCGCGGCCCGGACCCGCCGGGAAAGCCCCAACCCGTGCATTTGCGTAATGATAAAGATGCCGAGGAAGCCAAAGAAGAACATCGGCCAAATAGCCTCACGCCCTGTGCCGAGCTGGTCAATCGCTACCAGCGTGCCATGAAATAACACCGTCAACTCCTGCGCCAACGTCCACCACTTGTTGACATGAATCCGGGTAAAAAAGAGACTACTCTGCAACATGAGCAGGAACATATACCCGAACCCAATGAGGTGGCCGGTGGTATTCTCCATGGGGTGGAACCAAAAGGTGAAAAGAATGGCCCACGAGAAATAGTAGCCGTGATATTTGCGGGCCATCTCAACCACGCTTTGGCCGAGCGGGGCCTTGTACCCTAAGAACAAACCGCGCCGCTGGTTTTCCATCAACAACACCCACGCCAGCAAAACAACGACCGCCCCTTGTGAGCTATAGATGGAGGTGTCTTGCGCAAGGCCGTCATACCAGAGATGCGTTTGAACGTAATGCAAAACGATGAAGAGCGCGTTCGCGCCGAGGGCCACGATATTGACCGGGTGGAGGCGGGTGGTGTAGCGATGAGGCCGGGATTGCGCATAATAAATGAGACCCCAGTTGAAAAATTGATGAAGCAAATACAGCCCCCACACAACGCCACGAGTTACCCAAGTGGGTTCGGCCAGTTGCCAGTAATACCAAGTAAACCGTTCTCCAAAACTTACCCTTTTAGGACAAGTCCTTCGACTGGCTCAGGACTG
>CAYUFY010000086.1:0-16251 GCA_964443795.1 uncultured Anaerolineales bacterium
GGAACTCGACGCGCACCAGCGCGTCGAGCAGGTCCGGGGTGTCGGTGGCGGGCGGTGGGGGCAGAGTCGGGCGGCGCGTGGGGGTGGCGGTCTCCGTCGGGGGCAGAGTCGGCGGGGGTGCGGTGGGGGTGGCGGTTGCCGTGTCTGCTGGGGCGGGCGTGGTCGGTGTGGCGGTTGCGGTATCGGTCACGCTCGGCGCGGCGGCGGTGAGGGTCAATATCATCGCCGTGCTTTCGGGGCTGTTGCCGAGGAAGTTATCCACATCAGCGTTGGTGAGTTGGGTGCGGGTGGGGGTCTGGCCCTTGTTGGTGAGGACAATGCGTTCCAGGTTTTCGAGGTCTTCATCCACGCCACTGCTTTTCACGTTGCAATGGCCTTCGAGGCAACTGATGGAGAAGGTATCGGCCTCGGGGTCGTATTCAAATTCGGCGTAGGAGCCGCGCACCGAAGCCACGCCCACTGGGGTTTCAACTTCGAGTTGACCGCCGAAGAGGCTCACCCACACTTTGCCCGCGTCGAGTTTGAGGCGGGTGAACGGGTCGCTGGCTTGCTCGGTGAGGGCTTGTAGGGCGAAGGTGGTGTTGGGCGCAAGGCGCACGATGGAGCCGTCGTCAAAGTCCAGGCGCGCGGTGGAGGCATCGCCGGTTTTGACACCGCCACCTTGTTGAAGGGGATAGCCTTCGCTGACTTGGGCGAAGGTCTCGGCCTCGACGGCGCGTGCTTCGACCACGTTGACGATTTCATTGAGGGCGGCCGACCGCCCGGCGGTGGCCGGGGTGGGCGCGCTCATGGTAGGTGTAACGCGCGTGCCGCAGGCCGCGAGGGTCAGCGCGAGGGTGAGGGTGAGCAGTTGGCGAGGCAGGTTCATGAAGAGTTCTCCTACAGTTACAACAAACGCGTGTGGGTAGGGGCAGGTTTTGGTAGGGGCAGATGTAGGGGCAGGTCTCAGACCTGCCCCTACATCTGCAAAGGGGAGGTAGGGGGTCAACGCACCACAATCGGCAGATATAACTCATAGTAGGGCCGAGGGTCGAGCGGCGCGGCATAGGCCAGACCTTTATCGAAGACAATGGCGACATTGCCAGTGTTGTCCACGGCCTGGATGACAAACTCGGCAGGTTCGGCGCTGACGGGCGCGCTGACGCCGCTGGCGGTTTGGGTGGCCGGGTCATAAGTCAACTCCATGAGCGTCCAGGTCTGGCTGGAGAGGGGCCGGTAGAGCGCCACCACGCGCTGGATACTGCCCACATCGTCGGCGACGACCGCGCTGACGCGGAGCCGCTTGCCCCACACGGTGCCCGTGATGGCCCATACGTTGGGCGCTACGAAGTCAGTGACTTCAAAGGGCGCGTAATAGACCTCGTATTTGAGATTGCCATAGAGCCGCTCGACGCCGAGGGTGGGCGTGACTGCGGTGGCGGCACGGAACTGGGCGGGCACCACGACGAGCCGTTCGCGCGAGAGGCCATCAATGCCGAGCAACCGATTGACGGTGGCGAGGTTGTTCGGATACAACTCATCGGTGTTGGGGTAGTCGGGTTCTACTGGCACATAGACCGAGTCGGTGATGGTCTGGGCAATCACCGGGTTGTAGGTGTTAGCGGTCTCGGTGAAAGCGCCGCCAGTCCAGAGCATCCCTTGGGCATACAGGCCGGTCTGCGTGATGTTGAGGGTGACGCGCGGTTGGATGGGGCGACTGCCGGCCACATCCACTTCGTCACTGCCGCGCAGGGTGTAGTAAGTGCCGCGCGCGTTGGTGTGCGCGTCGTAGGTCAGGTTGAGGTTGAGCGCCACGGTCTGTGCGTTCACGCGCGGGGTCACGCTGGCCCGCAGGCCCAGGGTCTGGATGGCGCTGGGGTCAGTCACAATGCTCGGGCCACGGAACGGCGTGGTCGTGGTTTGCGGCAGGTTCACGCGCAACATCGGCAGGCCGTAGAGGGTCATTTCTTCCAGCACCTTCTCATCGTAGTTGCTGAGTTTGCTGGCGCTGTTGACGTAGAGTTGTTTGGCTTGCAGGAGGGCGCGGCCAACCGTGGGTGGCCCCTCGCTCCAATCGCCCAACTTGCCCGCGAAGTTGGCCATGAGCCGCTCGGAATAGGCGACGAGGTCGGAGTCACCATAGCCATAGCCGGTATTACCAATCCACGTCGCGCCTTTGCGGTTGAAGGCCTGCGCCCAGTCGGTGGCGAGTTGCGCGTCGCCGCCGAAGGCCGCGTCGGGGACGTTGAGACCCGAGTGACAGCCCACGCTGAAGAGGAGCGAGTTGGTGAAGGCGGTGCTGGCCGTGAGGACTTCGGTGGCAAACACATCGGGTTGCTGATTGGGATAGAACGAGTAGTGGCTGAAGTGCGAATTGAGCGAGAGCAGGCCGGGGGCCGGGCCCACCGGGAAGAGGAGCGGCCGGGCAGTGGCCGCGCTCCAGGTGTTGTTGATGAGGGACCCGCCGCCGGTGAGGGCCACGTTGTAACTGGCGACCAGCGTGCGGCTGATGGCGGCGGCTTCGTCGAGCAGGAAGTCGTAGCCCGTGACCAGCGCATTGGTGGGCGCGATGACCGGTTGCGCGAGATAAGCATTCACCATCGTCAGGATGTCCGCCGGGGTTTCGACCAGGCGGCCCACCGCCACTTGCGGCAGGTAGAGTTCGCGGCCCTGGAAGGGCAGGGGCATCAGCCCGGCGTAGTAGTCATCGCTCAGGAAGAAGCGATTGGCAAACGCGCCCAGCGTGCGCACATCGGCATCGGCGTCTTCGTAGTTGCGCTCGTTGGCCAACACGGTCTTGTCACGGATGCGGCGGAACGGAATAGTTTGGTCGTCGCCCACCAGTACCAGATATTGCCAGTTGGGGTAGGCCGCGCCGAGCGTGTAGAGCAGAGACTTGATGTGACTGGCCACATAGTTGGCCGCCGCCGGGTCGTCGGGCTGGGCATCCCACACCGCGTAGGCCGCGCGGATTTCGGCATACGCGTCGAGATTGACCAGCACCCCGTTGACCGTGTTATGCGCCGCCAGCGTAGTGAGGGTGCCTGTGAGCGAGGTCAGCGCGGCGAGGCTATTGGTATCGGTGAAGAATTTATAGAGCCGCGCCGGGTTGTAGAGGATGAGCGTGTTTACGGCACTGCTACTGATGGGGGTGGTGAAGGTGACGGGCACGGTGCTGGTGATGAGATCATAGGTGGTGGTCGGTGGGGCGATTTGCGCGTAGAGGGTGTAGTTCGTCCCGGCGGCGTTGGCCTTGTCGGCGATGACGACGATGTAGTAATAGCCGGTGAGTTCGTAAACGCCATAGACAATCAACTCATCCTGCTTATTAGGATTCACCGACAACGCCACGAGGTCGCCCGCGCCCCCCGCGCCGCCGATATTGCCGACGCGCCCGATGTTGCCGACGCGGCCAATGTTGCCCACTCGCCCGATGTCAGCGAGGTCGCCGAGGTCGGCCAGGTCGCCGATGTTGCCGACGCGCCCGATATTGCCGACGCGCCCGATGTTGCCGACCCGCCCGATGTTGCCGACGCGGCCAATGTTGCCCACCCGCCCGAGGTCGCGCACTTGCCCGGTCTCCTCGTTAATGGCCGGGGCAAAGAGATACAGGTCGTAATCCCGAGTTAGATTCGTGAGCGTAACAGTAATAATCGAATCTGGTTCGGTGATGGCGACCCGATACCAATGCATATCGGTGGTGCGGGTGATGGTGGCGGTGAGGAAGAAGCCACTGGGCAGGGTTTGCGCGCTGTCGCGCGGGTCGTCCTTGAGGGTGACAACGGCGGCGCTCGGCGCGCCGAGCGTGAGGCCTGCGCCCTGCGGGTTGCTGAGCGCGAGGGAGAAGGTCTCGTCCCCTTCGGGCGCGGTGTCGTTAATCACTGGCACCTGAATGATGGCGGTGGTTTGTCCCGGCAGGAAGGTGAGTTGGCCGCTGGCGGTGTTGAAGTCCACCCCCGCGAAGGCCGAGCCGGAGATGGTGTTGTAATCCACGCTCACCGCCACCCCGAGGGGCGCGGTCAGGCTAACCACAATGCCCGCAAACGGATCGTCTTCCTGCGCCGTCAACGCGGCAGCCAATAAGCGCACTTGCGGGAAGGGCGTGGCGGTCGGCGTGGGTGTGGGGATCGCGCTGGTCGCGGTGGGGGTTGGGGTGTTGGTCGGGGGTGGGGTAGTCGTTGGGGTCGGGGTAGCCGTCGGGGCGGTCCCGCAGAACTCCAGCGACCAACCGTTGAGCGCGCCTACATCGCCGCTCGCTGTGTCCACCACTTTTAAAGTCCACGTCCCCGCCGACAGACTGCCGTTGAGTTGACTGAGCGCACTATCCGGTGAGAACTGTCCGGTGAACGGCTCCGTGCCCGAGATGATGGGCGTTGGCCCGGCGTCGTTCAGCACCGTGCGGATGAAGTCTTGCGTGCCATTGAAGACTTTATCCACCACCAGAATGGTCGTGCCATTGGGAGTAATGAGAGAGATTTGTAAGTCGCCCGTGTAAGTGTGTTGTAGATAGTCGAGGCGCACGCTGGTGTCTTGGATGACGACCCCGGGGCCGGGCACCATGATGATGGATGACACGCCCGCCGGGGTGTTGTCGGGGATGCTCTGCGGCACATCCGCGCTCGGCAGGATGGTGCAGACCCCCGGCCCGGTGTGCGGCCCGGCGGTGGGCGGCAGGCCATCGCTGTCGGTGACGGTGAGTGTCACTTGCGTGATCGCGCCGAGGGTGGCGTTCTGCACCGGGCCGCCCAATCGGAAGAAGAAGTTTTCGGTTGGCTCGGTTAAGGCATCGTTCACTAATGGAATGCTGAAAGGCATGAGCGCCGTGTTCGGCGGGATGGCGAGGGTGCCGACTTGCGCGGTGTAATCGTTGCCCGCGCGGGCCAAGCCGTTGGTGGTGGTGTAGTTCACCGATATCGTGAACCCGGAAGCCGCGCTGAGTGTGACGCTGACCACGATGTTCCCCGCGCTTTCATCGGCGGTGTAACTGGAAGCGCTGAATTGCACGCTCGGCGGCAGGTCGTCATCAATGATGAGCAGGGTAGCCGGGTTGTTCGCGCCCAGGTTCGCCCCGCCCGGCCCGCTGAGCGTCAGTGTGAGGCTTTCATTCGGCTCATAATTTACATCGTTGGTCACCGACACCGGGAAAGTCGTTTGGGTGACACCGGGTGGGAAGGCCAGTGTGGTGTTCACCGAAGTGTAATCGGCGGCGCTGGCTTGCCCGAACCCGGTGCCGTTGCTGGAGGCCACGTTCACAGTGACGGTGTTGACCGATACCGCGCTGAGGGTCACGAACAGGTTAATCGCGCCCGTGGCTTCGTTCACGCTGTAGGCGGTGGTCGTGAACTGAATGAAACCCGCATCGTTATCCTGGATGTTCATCACGCCGGGGTTGGGCGCGCCGGGGTTGGCATTCACTGGCCCTGTCAGGGTCACGCTAAATGTCTCGGTGCCTTCCAGCGTCACATCATCGGTGATGGGGACGACCACTGTGGTTTGGGTGAAGCCGGGCAGAATGGAAATTGTGGTATTGAGGGCGTTATAGTCACTCGCGCTGGAGGCCGTGCCGTTACTGGTCGCCACATTGGCCGTCACGGTGAGATACGTCGGGTTGCTCAAGGTGACGGTTAGCACCGCCGGGCCAGCGTTCTCGAAGACGTTGTACGAACCGGCGCTGAATTGCAGGGTTGGCACCGGGTCGTCATCGTTGATGGTCAGCGCCACGTTGGTCGCCCCCCCGAGCGTGGCATTGACCGGGTTCCCCAGCGTAAGTTGTGCGGTCTCGGTGAGTTCGTGGGTAGCGTCGTTGGTGATGACCACGGTGGTGGTCACTGTAGTAATGCCGGGCGCAAAAGTGAGGGTCTGGCTTATCGGCACGTAGTCGCTGGCGCCGAGCGCTGAGACATCGCTGGTGGTAAGCGTCACGGTGGTAGCCACTGAGGGCGTGAGATCAAGCGTCACATCCACCACCACACCCCCGCTGTTTTCGTTGGCGATGTAACCATTCAAGCCGAATTGCACGGTGGGGAGGGGCGCGGCTTCGATGGCCCCGATGTCGGGACCGGAGGCTTGTGGGCGCGTGGTCCCTAGCTGGTCGGTGGCCGCAAACGTGCCGGGGTCCCCGGCATCTCGCGCGGGCGAGGTCGGCCCGAGCGGGAAGTGCGTCCCGGTGAACGCGCCGAGTTGCGCGGCGAGCGGGGAAGCCACCGTCCCGGTCAGGTCGCCCGTCGCCGTTATCCCGATTCCGCCATCCATCTGCCCCACGAGGTTGTAACCAATCGAAGTGAGGGTGCCGGTGACATCCGGGCTTTCGCCGCTCAAATCCAAGTTGTTCGCGACCAGCGTGTTGTGCAGTTGCACGGTTCCAGAGAAATTGGCGAGGCCGCCACCGTCGCCGACCAGGTCCGTGTCGCTATCGGCGGTGTTGCCCGCAATGGTAACTTGCTCCAAATGAATGGTTGCGGCGAGGGCGATATCGTGGAATATCGCGCCGCCCGAATTGAGCGCTGAGTTGCCGCTGAAGGTGGTGTTGGTAACGAGCGCGAGCGCGGACGGATTTTCCATGAACAGACCGCCGCCGTCCGTCGCCGCGTTGTCCTGCACGACGCTGTTGAGCAAAGTGAAATCTGCGTCATTGGCAATCCCGCCGCCATAAGCCGCGGTGTTGCTGGCCACACTGGTCTTGGTGATGAGCAGGGTGCCGGCATTGTAAAAACCGCCACCCCAATTACTTGCGATGTTGCTGTAAATGGCACTTGCGTCCACCTGCACGTTATCGAAATCATTGTATAAGCCGCCGCCGTCACCCGTGGCGGTGTTATGGTGCAGACTGCCCTCGCGGAAGATGACCGTCTGCCCGCCATACGTGGCAAAAATGCCGCCGCCATTGATCGCCGTGTTGCTGTAAAAGTGCGTGCGACTGATTTCGGCATGGCTGTTGTTGTTAAACAACCCGCCGCCGTTATTGCCGGCGGTGTTGCTGTAGACCAGCACACTGGTTAAGGTAATGGGGCCCCAGGCGTAAATGCCGCCGCCGTCCCCAGTGTTGGCGGTGTTGTTGTAAATCTGCGCGCCATCGAAGGTGGTCTGCCCATCGTATATATACAACCCGCCGCCATGATTGGCCGCGGTGTTGTTGTAAATGCGCGTTGCGCCGGTCTGCATCAGGACGATACTGCTGAGGTTGAGGTATAGCCCCCCGCCTTGATTAAGCGCGGTGTTGCCGTAAATTTCCACCGCGCCGTTCAGGTTGAGCGCGCCATCTTCCACATGAATGCCGCCGCCAATCATGGCGGTGTTGCTATAGACTTTGACCCCACCCGTCAGGGTGACGCCAGGGGAGGCGTAAATGTACAAGCCGCCGCCCGCCGTGCCCGCCGTGTTGGTGTAAATCTCGACCCCGTTGTTGAGGGTGAGATTGCCGGAATAGAGATAGAGGCCGCCGCCTTCGTTCGTGGAAGTATTCGAGAATACCTGCACGCCACTATTCAGCGTCAGGTCGCCGCTGTTCATGTATAGCCCGCCGCCGTAGAAACTGCTGGTGTTGCTATAAATCCGGGTGGTGCCGGTGAGAACTAGTGGTGTGGTGGCCGAGTTGTAATAGACCCCCGCGCCCAGCACCCCCTGGTTGCGGGTGATTTGAACATTGGTCAGGGTCCCGCCGCCCGCCAAATGCAGGCCGCCGCCCTCGGTGCTGGCCTGGTTGTCGAGGAACTGCGTGCCTGTCAGCGCCAACGTGGTGTTCGCATACAGCCCGCCGCCGGCACTGCTGGTGCTCCGATTGTTCTGGAACAGCCCGCCACTCACATTCGCGCTCGAATATAGATATGCGCCGCCGCCCAGCGTCGCCGCCGAGTTGCTGATGAATTGGGTATTGACGACCTGCAATTGGGTTCCCCCCGTCAGTGCCGCGCCCCCGCCTTTATCACTCAGGCTGACGTTGTTTTGGAATAGGCTGTCACGGATATCAATCGTGCCGCCCTCGCCCGCCACCCCGCCCCCATAGGCATTCGCGCTGTTGCTTAAGACCTGCGTATTGGTAATCCATAAATCCCAAGTATCAAGCGCACCGCCCGCCGTGTCGGAACGATTGAGCAGTAAGCGGCTGTTATTGATATGGCCGGTATTAATCACATACGCGCCGCCGCCCATTTGCCCACTATGGTTGCTTATCACATCGGTGTTATTCAAATATAGATTGTCGCTCGCATAAATTCCGCCGCCGAAACCAGTCGCTATATTATTTTCGACCCGACTATTGGTCACGGTCAGTGTGAGGACGCTGTTATTCGCCCCCACGCCGCCGCCGCCCCCGGTGACATTGCCATTTTGAATGGTGAAAGAGATGATGGTGACCGCCGCGCCCGGCGCGTTGATGTTGACTCCCCGGCGCGTGCTTTGCCCGTCAATAATGCTGGTCCCGGTGGGACTCGTGAACCCGGTGTCCCACCCGCCTTGCAAGGTGACCGATTGGGTGATGAACACCACCTCGGCCCCACCACTGGTGTACGTGCCAACGGCGACGTTAATCGTATCCCCCGGCGTGGCCCGACTCAAGGCACTCTGAATGGTGGCGCACGGCGTGGCCGAACTAAGACAGGTATTGCCATCGTTGCCCAGCGGCGAGACATACCACGGCCCGGCGGCCAGCGCGCCCCGCGCGTGGCCCAGCGCCACCGTGAGGACGGCGGTGGCCAGCAGGGCCATTAACAACGCGAATAGGGAACCCACTAAACGCTGAAGCAAACGGGAACGCGAGGCAGTCATCATCTCAAACCTTCCATGGAGTAAAGAGGAGTAAAGAACACAGCCCAGATTGAATAGCCCCCAATTGGTTCATTCTAAAGCGCATAGAAGGATTCGGCAATGAAGTTTTCTTCCTAATCGCCAAATCCCAACCCGGCGCGCTGGCATAAAGAGAAAACGCCCTCTTTATGGGAGGGCGCTTCTTTTATTAGACCATCTGACTACCCGACCACTCGACCACCTGACTACTTAATCGTCTTCACCGCATCGTTCAGCGCCGTCAGCGTGTCGTCCACATCCTTGTCGGAGTGCGCCGCCGAGAAGAACCAGGGTTCGCGCGGGTCAGGCTCCACTTCCACGCCGCGTTCGCGCATGGCCATGGCTAAATGTTCGTAGCGGTCCAGGTTGGTGCCGAGCACCCCGCGATAGTCGCGGACTTTCTCTTTGGGGTCGAGGAAGAAACTGAACATCCCCGGCACGCCGTGCAGGCTATGCTCAACCCCGGCTTCGGTCAGCACCTCGCCGATGCCCTGCATGAGCCGCCCGCCGCGTTTGTTGATTTGCTCTATTGCGTCGGTGGTTTCGAGAATTTCGAGGGTGGCCGCCGCCGCCGCCGTGCCCACGCCGTTGCCGCAATACGTGCCGCCCTGCGCCACGCGGCCCGGCTCAATCGTCCCCATCACTTTCTCGCTCCCGCCGATGGCCGCCAGCGGGTAGCCGTTGGCGAGCGACTTCGCGTAGGTCATCAAGTCACCCTTCACGCCAAAGTATTCCGTCGCGCCACCTTTGGCGATGCGGAAGCCGGTTTTCACTTCATCCACAATCATCACAATGCCATAATCGTCGCAGAGCTTGCGGATGAGTTGCAGGAAGCCCGGCTCGGGCATCACCGCCCCGATGTTGCCCGCGATGGGTTCGACGATGATGGCGGCCAGGTCCTGCCAGGTGTCTTTGACTTTGCGCTCCAAACCCTCACCATCGTTGTAGACCACGTTGATGCACAGGTCGCGCAGGGCGCTGGGGATGCCGGAGGTGTTGGGGGACGAGATGGGCGAGCGGCGTGAGCCGAGCGCGCCGAGCGGGGTCATGGCCGTGGAGAACAGCACATAGTCGTGGAAGCCGTGATAGTCGCCTTCGAACTTGATGAATTTCTCGCGGCCCGTGTGGGCGCGGGCAATCCGCAGGGCGTGCATGGTGGCCTCGGTGCCGGAATTGGCGAAACGCACTTTCTCCACGCCGGGGCACATGCGGATGATGCGCTCGGCCACGTCAATTTCGAGCGGGTGGGTGTGGGCAAAGAGCGTGCCGTTGCCCATGGCTTGGATGATGCGTTCATTAACTTGCTTATTGGCATGGCCGAGGATGATGGGGCCAAAGGCCAGCCGGTAGTCAATAAATTTGTTGCCGTCGGCATCCCAGATATGCGCGCCTTCGCCGCGCGCAATGACCGGGGTGTCGGTTTCGCCCCAATAGCGGAAGTTGGATGACACGCCCCAGGGCATGACTTTTTTGGCACGTTCGAACAGGGCTTGGGTTTTGGTGGTATCGAGGGACATGAGGTGACTCCACAGAGTAGTAAAAAGTGAAAAGTAATTGGTTATTGGTGATTAGCGATTGGGGAGTCAACCATCGCCGGTGTTGAACTTTTGGCGCTGGTAGAGATTGCAAACCAGGAGGGCGCTTTCCCAGAAGAGCATGGCGAAAATTGTAGCCCGAAAGTGGTGGGATGCAACCGGCTTTTTAACTATCCAGCCGGTGGAGTAAAGCCAGCACAAACTGCTCGGTGCGGGCCAGCGCATCGGCATCAACCTGGGCGAAGACATCCGTGGCGTTGTGCCAATTGGGGATCCAGCCATCGCGGGTGTAACCCACAAAGGTCAGAGTCGGCAACCCGGCTTTGAGCGGGGCATAACCGTCGGTATAGGCACCGGTTTGGGTAAACGGTCGCCCGCCGAGCGCCGGGTCATTCAGCGAAACTTCGCGAGCCAGCGCCAGCATATCCGCCGGGTATTTCGTGGGGATGAGAATCCCCTCCGAGTCCAGATACACCGGGCCAGTATCGTGGCCGGCGATGTTATCCACGACGATGACCGCGCCCGCGCGGAACTCCTCGGCGTGTCGCCGGACGAAATCCGCACTACCATATGCGCCGACTTCCTCACAGCCCGTGATAACGCAATGGACTTCGGTGTGAGCGAGGGGCGCGGCCCGCAAGGATTCGGCAAGGCCCAGCGCGAGACCCACGCCCGAGGCGTTGTCGTTGGCCCCGGCGGTGAACGGGGTGTTGTGCGCTTGCAACACCATCAGCCACGCGAGGGCCACGATGACGGTCGGGATGAGAGTGACGTTGCGCAGTTCCACTTCTGGCGCGAGAACTTGAACCAGATACACGATGTCCAGGGCAATAACGCCGACCAGCGCCAGTGGCACCACGGCTTGATAGATTTTGAAATTGGTGCGCGCCCCCCAAATCCACGGGGTGCGGTGCGAATCCACGTGGGCGAGAATGGCGACTTTGCGCTTAACTTCGCCACTGGCGGGGATGACTCCAATGACATTGCGGCTGGGCGCGGTGGGCAGGAGCCAGCGCAGGGGGTTGTCAATGGTCATCAGTTCGAAGATGACGGAGCCAAGGATGACCGTGATGAGACTGAACGCATACAACCCGCCCGTGGCCGCATCCGGCGTGCCGGCGATAAGCCAAAACGCGGCTTCGATGACCAGCACCAACCCGAGGGCCAGAATGAAGGGGTAGTAGGTGGACGGGCTGGCGAGAAACTCATCCACGCGCGTTTCGAGACCGAGGTCGCTTAAAACTTTTTGGGCGTAGGCATGGCCTTCGGCTTCTTTCTCGGTGGTCGAGCCGCGCGGCCCAATGGTGACAGAGAGGTGTTCGATGTGGGTGAGGGAGGAGGCAGACATTTTGGGATTGGGTGATTTAGTGATTGGGTCAAGCGTCGGCGGCTAAGGCATCGAGCCAGAGACAGAAGGTTTCGAGGTCGGCGACAACTAACGGGCTGACAGATTCAGCGAGGGCTAGGGCGGGGCGAAGTTTTTTCCAGTCGGGTTCAAAGCCATATAGGTTGCGTACTTTGTGGCGAAAATCGAGAAAGTCTTCCAGATATTTGTAGGTTTCCGGCTGGATAATCGCCGGGCGCAGACCGGGCACGTCACGGTTCATTTGATTCAGAAGGTTAATATACCAGTCTGGGCGGAGGGTAACCCCTCCTCAGTGGTTCGGGCAACACGTTGAAAAGATTTTTCCGCGCCTTGATAGATATCGGTGAGGATGCTGGCGGTAGCGCGGATTTCCAGCATCCCCTCAACTTCGGTTAAATGGCCCCAATCGGCCTGCGCTTTAATTGTTTCAACTTGCACGCGCCGCAGTTTTTCTATCTCGCCGTGGAGTTCGTTTTTGAGTATTCGGTATTTTATCGGCATCATAAATAACACTTCCGAATTCCCAGACAATTTCCTGGCGGCGGGCGCGGGTAGTGAGCGCCCGTTGTTGGTCGGTGGGCTTCTTCTGCTCCAGTTTGCGCCAGTAGGCCCGGTACGGGGCGGTGAGAGGAATGACCATAGGGTGATTATACTTCCCAAAAGAAACGCGGCGCAGTTTTTTACTGCGCCGCGTTGCGGTGGCCTCATTCGGCAAATAGGTCGGCCACCGCCAGGCTCAAGCCGGGGAGAACGTCGTCGCCGGGGAGGGGGTCGGCTTCGGTTAGTTCGCGCACATCAGCGAGCGAGCGGTGGGCGTAGATAATGCGCTCGTCGGGGTCCACGACCCACACCAGCCGCACGCCGATGGAGAAGTATTCCCGTAGTTTGCGGTGAACAGCAGGCCAGCGGTCATCGGGCGAAAGGATTTCCACAATTAAGTCGGGCGCAATTTCAAGATAGCCGTCCGGGTCGGGTTGGTGTGCCCAGCGCTCGTTGGAGATGAAGGCCACATCCATCCCACGCACGGTGTCGGGGTTACGGCGAATGTAAACGCCGGCTTCACCCGACATGGCTTGGCCGAGTTTATGTGCCTCAACAAAATTGCCAATCCAGCGGCCTAGCCGTAACTCCAAACGGCCATGTTTGTTTTTCGGCGGCGGCATTTTTACGATTCTCCCTTCAACTAGCTCACAGCGGCCCAAACCGGTCATCGCGGCCAGTTCCTCGCCCGTGATGAGTCTTTCAACGGGCGGGGTGGGCGGCGCGGTTTGGGGTGACATCGCTATCGTCATTGCCGGCTCCTTTTACACTTCCTGCTTCATCCTCATGCGGCGCGCGTGTTACGCTTCAATCCCCAGCCGCCCCAGCGTTTCCGCTGTGGGGTTGCCGCTGGTCTTGTCCCAGCCGGACATTTCGTAATACCAGTCCATCACTTGGGTCATTTCGGTTTCGTCGAGCGCGCGGCCGGCGGTCTTGCCCGTGCCTTCAAGCGCCTTGTAGAACTTCTTGGGGAGTTTGTCTTCCTTGCGGGTCATACCTTCGCGGGCGTTGAACTGGCGCATCAGGTTCACGCGCCGCTCGCCGACGGCCATTAGCTCATCCATCGTGAAATCGTTCCAGCCCGTCACGGCTTTCACTAAATTAATCGTCTCTTGCGGGCCATAGAGCGTCCACGCCGGGCCGTAGACAAACTGGCACAGGTCAGCAGAGTCGAGGAAGGAATAGAAGTGCTGGGTCTTCATCGCGAAGCGCACCTTGTCCTGGCCGAGCGACTTGCGGGGCAGGGGCGCATCGAAGCCGAGCATCTTCAGGCGGCCCATGTACAAATCGGAGGTGCTGTTTTCTTCCACCATTGGGTCATGTTCGGACGATTGGTGATCGGCGCCGAAGGGGTTGACGGCGTAGATCAATCCAAGTGAGCGCTTGGATTGAGGCATGTGCGCCGGGGCTTCCGCGCCTTTCACGGTGATAAGGTGGTCATGGCCTTTCTCCAGCCGGTCGGCGGCTTTGCGCGACCCCTCGGCCAGAATGTTGCCGAAACCCTCGCGGGTGGCGAGCATTTCGGTGGCTTTGATCATCGCCGCCGCATCGCCGAACTTGAGTGGGAACCCGATCTCGGCCTCGGTGAGCACGCCCTTCTCGAAGCACTCCATGGCCCAGGCAATGGTCGCGCCTGCGCCAATGGTGTCAAGCCCATATTCATTGCACAGTTGATTGGCATAGGCCACGGCGTTGAGATCGCCCACCCCGCAGTACGAGCCAAACGTGCCGAGGGTTTCATATTCGGGCCCGCCCGATTTTTTGTTCACGGCTTTGCCCATGAACTCGGTCTCGACCACGCGTTTGCAATGCACGGTGCAGGCATAGCAGGTGTCGCGCTCTTTCAAAATGGTCTCGGTCATCACTTCGCCCGAGATGGGTTCGCAACTTTCAAACGCGCCTTCGTTGTAGTTACGTGTGGGGAGTGAGCCAATTTGGTTTTGGAACATGACCACTGAGGCGGTGCCGTGCGCCTTGAGGCCCGCCATATCGCCGTTGAAGTTCGGGGCGTTGGCATCGTCGGTGGTCATTACGCTCGCGCCGCCCTTGGCCATGTCGTTGATGGCTTTGGCGTCGGCTACATTCAGTTTCTTGGATTTGCCGCGCACGACCACGGCCTTGAGGTTCTTGCTCCCCATCACCGCGCCGAGGCCGGTGCGCCCGTTGGCGCGGTTGCCCATATTGATGATGGCCGCCAGCCGCGAGAGTTTCTCGCCCGCCGGGCCACACTGGGCGATTTCGATTTTGTCGTCGCCCAATTCTTTTTTGAGCAGTTCATCCACCTCGGTGGTGGTCTTGCCCCACAGGTGGCCGGCTGGCCGCAGTTCGGCCTGGCCCTCGGAGAGCCATAAATACATGGGCTGGGCGGCTTTGCCCGTCACCACCACGCCGTCGAACCCGGCGAACTTCATCTCGGCGGGGAAGAACCCGCCACATTGTGAGTCGCCAATGCCATCCACCAGCGGCGATTTGGCGTTGGCGGTCATGCGGCTGTTGCCCGAGACCGGCGCGCCCGTGAGGGGGGAGAGCATCAGGGTCAGCACATTGTCCGGGCCAAGCGCCTCCGCGCCGGGCTTCAATTCTTTAAGCAAATAGTGCAAGCCCATGGCCGAGCCGCCGAGGTATTTGCGGTAAAAACTTTCGGGCGGGTTCTCAATGGTCAGCGTGCCAGTGGTCAGGTCAACGTGCAAGATGTTTCCGGTGTATCCGTTGGGCATGGGAGGCTCCTGTGAGGAAAAGAAAGTTATGTTTCAGTGTCGTCTAAAGTTTCATCGGCTTGCGCCAGACGCTTGAGAAAGGTGATAAAAGCGGTCAGGTCATGGTGGGTGAGTTCCCAACACGGGCGAACGCCATCAGCGAGTTGGTGTACCCGGCTCGGTGTCAGGTTGAAGGGGTAAATATGACGCACTAAATGGGCTTTGGTGCATAAATCGGATTTTTCGCTATGCAATCCCTAACTTAAGCCATCTTATGGATTCCTCTGGCGCAAACCTGCTGAAATCCGTCTTGATTTCTGGCTCAAAGTGGAGCCGAAAATATTCATGCACCAAAGCCCACTAAATGTCTAAACTCGCGATATTCATCCAAACTTTGCCGGGTGAGGGGGGTGATGACCGGCGCGCGCAAGGCGGTGGTCCGCGATAGTTGTTGTAATAAATCCTGGTGCCAGGCGCGCCCAGCCGGCACACTGCCATCCACGGTGCGCGCAATATCCTCCAGAATATGTTCCAGGCCGTTATAGAAAGCATGCAGATTTAGCGAGCAGGCATCCCAATAGGCATCATCCTTGACGCTCAGCGCCTTGTTGCGTTGTTCTTCCACCCGCGCAACGGTGTGCTGGACATCACCCAGGGCCTCCTCGATGCGTTGGGCCAACCTGGCAAACTCACTGCTCACACATCCACCCCGTCTTGCTCGATGGTTTGTCTGAGATTTGGGCGGGCGGATTCCAATTCTATTAAGTCTATGGACCAGTCTGCATCCAGATCCAACAACCGCCCCAGCGCGCGCAAATACTGCCGTTCATTCATTCCCGCAACCGCCAAATCCACATCCGATTGTTCATGGAACAAATTGGGATGGCACAAGGAGCCGAAGACCACCACGCGTTTGACTCCAAACTCCTTTTTTAACATGGTCGCTCCGCGACGGGCCACTTCCCACGCCTGCGCCCGGCGGGTTTCCAGGCGTTGACGGCGTTCCCGAACTTTTTTCCGCCACAGGCGAACCTGGCTGGTGAGTTCTTCCGGGGTTAGCTCGGAGACCGGTTGGGTTAGGTTAGCCACAATGATTGATTGTACAAGACAGACTGGCGGATAGTCAAAGCCACTACGCCGCGGTCATGCCGCCATCAATCATCATCACATTGCCGGTGATGAACGAGGCCCCATCGGAGCAGAGAAAGACCACGGCTTCCGCGATTTCTTCGGGTTGGCCGGGGCGGCCCATGGGGTGCATCATGTTCAGGATCAGGTTGCGCACCGGGCGGGTGCCCATGAGTTTGTTGATGACGTTTTGCGCCAGCGGTGATTTCACCACGCCGGGCGCTAA
>CAYUFY010000087.1:0-2991 GCA_964443795.1 uncultured Anaerolineales bacterium
TAATAAGCCAAGAATCAAAAAGAGCCGCTTCATCAGCGGCTCTTTTGTTTTGTTTCATCAGTTGCAAAAGACTTACGGTGTGGGTGTGGGGAAACTGCTCGGGCCGCTGTTGACCGAGGCCATGAAAGCGGCAAAAGCGAAGACCCCGAACATCAGCACAAAGAACGCGCCAATGACAACAACAAACACACCACCGCCCGCCATCCCAACCCCAGCGAGCCATTTGGTGCGACGCGGGTCAAGCGCGTCTTTGGCTTGAAACCACATGACCAATCCCAGCATAAACGCCACCAGGGGCACCAACCACGACAGCCCAAAACACGTCGCCAACCCCATCACCCCGCTCACCGCGGCCACGACCGCGCCCAAATCGGTGCTATTGCCCTTGTAGGGGGCCTCCGCCGTCTTCGCGGTCAACGCCGAGGCCTCACTATGCAAAATACCAGACGCGTACCGGCTCGGCCCTTGCACGGGTTTGCCTTGGTCCACAAACTCCAGCGCATGTTCGGGGCACAAGCGTTCACCGCTCTCGGCGTACCACAAGCACGAGCCGCAGACCGGCTTGCGGCATAGCTCGCAGTGTTCAACCGCCGGGCGGTCGGGGTGTTTGTAACAGGTGTCCATGCTGAGACCAGTGAACAGTCATCAGTGGTCGCCGACTGATAACTGATAACTGCTCTACGTCCCTTCTTCCCACGAGTTCAAATACTTATCCTGCTCAGTGGTCAGTTTATCCAACTGCACGCCCATCGCTTCCAGTTTCAAGCGGGCAATCTCGCGGTCCACATCACCGGGGATGGTGTACACCTCAGGCTTGAGCTTGTCGGCGTTCTTGAGCATATATTCCGCGCCCAACGCCTGATTGGCAAAACTCATATCCATCACCGCCGCCGGGTGGCCTTCCGCCGAGGCGAGGTTGATCAAACGCCCTTCGCCCAGCAAGTTAATCCGCCGACCATCCTTGAGGTCGTAGGTCTCAACAAATTCGCGGGTGCGGCGCTTGCCCTTCGAGAGCGCATCCAACGCCGGAATGTCAATCTCCACGTTGAAGTGGCCGGAGTTAGAGATGACCGCGCCGTCTTTCATCGCCGCAAAATCTTCACCATCCAGCACGTTCTTGTTGCCCGTCACGGTGCAGAAGAAATCGCCGTACTTGGCGGCTTCGCCCATCGGCATCACGCGGAAGCCGTCCATCACCGCTTCGAGCGCGGCCAGCGGGTCCACTTCGGTCACGATGACATTCGCGCCCATCCCGCGTGCGCGCATCGCCAGCCCTTTGCCGCACCAACCATAGCCCGCCACCACAAATACTTTGCCCGCAATTAGAATGTTTGTGGCGCGGATAATCCCGTCGAGCGTGGATTGCCCGGTGCCATAGCGATTATCAAAGAAATGTTTGGTCATGGCATCGTTCACGGCCATGATGGGGAACTTAAGCATCCCCTCCTTCGCCATCGCCTTCAGGCGAATCACGCCGGTCGTGGTTTCCTCAGTGCCCACCACAATGTCTTTCAACAACTCCGTGCGGTTCTTGTGAATCGTGCTGACCAAGTCCGCGCCATCATCCATCGTCAAATGCGGCTTGTGGTCGAGCGCGGCGGTGATGTGTTTGTAATAGGTGTCGTTATCTTCGCCCTTGACGGCATACACCGGAATTTCATCGTGCATCACCAGCGAGGCCGCCACATCATCCTGCGTCGAGAGCGGGTTCGAGGCGCATAGCACCAACTCCGCGCCGCCCGCTTGTAACGCGCGCATCAGGTTGGCGGTCTCGGCGGTCACGTGCAAGCAGGCCGACATCCGCAAGCCCGCAAACGGGCGCTCGCGCTTGAAGCGCTCATGAATTTGGCGCAACACGGGCATCTCTTGCTCGGCCCAGTCAATGCGGTGTCGCCCGCCATCGGCGAGCTTGGGGTTTTTAATATCGTGCGTTGGGGTACTCAAAGTCGTGTCTCCTCATCTTGAATGGCTAGCCCTTCATAAAAAGGACAATAGCAATGATAACCAATTGTCTCATAAACGCGCCTCGCCGCCAGATTGTTTTGATTGACGTTCAGGGCGACGGTTTGCAAGCCCCGGCGAATGAGCTCACCCGTGACGGCCGAGGTGACCCGCGCGGCGATTCCGCGCCCGCGACGGTCACGCCGGGTATAAACGTTGCCCACCGCCCCCACGCTTTCGGATTCGGCGACCAAGTGGGTCCCGGCGGCCCCGACGAGGTTGCCGCCCTCGCGCAGACCATAGAACACACCGTCGGCCAACATCTGCTCGTCAAAAAAATCCGGCGTTTCGCCCGTCGCGTGCCCATCGGCATACAACGCGCGTAGGGCGGGCAAATCCGCGAGGGATAAACGCTCCACCCCCTCGGGCGCGACGGGCGCGAACCACGCCGGGGTCACAGTCATCCGCCACATTAAGGCTTCCTGCTCCACGCGGTAACGCCGTTTTATCAACGGCAAAATTTCGGGGCGTATCGAAAGATACATCTGGCGCTCCGCGCTAATTTCAGCGAATAGTGTTTCCACCCGCGCGGCCTCACCCAGCGCAAACAACACCGGAGTCGCAAACGCTTTATACAACAACACTAACACCGCGTGGTCGGGGGTGGTGTGCCACTGGCTCACTTCTCGAAACCCCGGCGCGAGGTCGCCTAGCGCATAGGCCGCCCACGCGCGGTCAGTTTCCAAAATGGCGCGGAGGGCGACGGGGTCGGTGAGGCGAGGCATTTACCAATTACGCATTACATCAAGCCGCCAACTCTTTCAACGCCACCGCATCCCCAAAACACTCGCGGTAGCGGCGCGCGAATTCGGCGCAGGTGTAGGCGTGATTTTGTGGGCCGGTCTGTTCGAGGCAGTAGGTCGCGGCGAGGGCGGCCACGCGCCCGGACACGCCCCAATCCCAACCGCTCATCATCCCGCGCAGGAGTCCGCCCCGAAAGGCATCGCCCACGCCCGTCGGGTCAGCAATCCGCGCGGGCGGGGCCACCGG
>CAYUFY010000087.1:3091-16073 GCA_964443795.1 uncultured Anaerolineales bacterium
GGGTCGTCGGGGGAAATCATGGCGAAGTCGGGCTGGAAGGGGAGTTGCTTGAACGAGACTTCGGTGGCGCGGCCCATCGCGCCCGCGTAGAAGAGCGCGATTTGCCCATTGACCCGGTCGGTGCCCGCAAAGAACGAGGCCGTGAACAGTTCGGGGATGATTTTGATATACGCCGTGTTCACGCCCTGGGCATCGAGCCACGCGCGGTACTCACCGAAGTCCTGCCCGGCGGTGGCGAGAATGGCCGGATGCCCGCCGAGAAGCGCGAGGGTGTAGGCAATGTTCGGGGCCACGCCGCCGCGCTGTTTGGTCATGCTCTCGACCAAAAAACTCAGCGCGAGCGAATCCAGTTTATCCGGCAAGATATGGTCCCGAAACTTGCCGGGGAAGGACATGATGTAGTCGTAGGCGATGGAGCCAGTGATGACGATTTTCATAATGATGCTCAATCCAATCACCATTTACCAATTACTTCTTGGTAATTCGTAAATAGTAATTGGTAATTAGAGATTGCCTTTCACCGCCTTCGCCAAATTCTTCCCAAACGGCGGCCGCACCACCCCGTTCTCGGTGATGATGGCGGTGAGATAGCGATAGGGCGTCACATCGAACGCCGGGTTGCGGGCGGTGCTCCCGGCGGGGGCCACGTTCTCGCCCTCGAATTGCAGATTCAACACCTCGCCGGGATGGCGCTCCTCGATGGGAATCAAGTCTCCGTGCGCAAGCGACAAATCAATGGTGGAGGTCGGCACCACCGAATAAAACGGCACGCCGTTCTCTTTGGCGACCACGCCCACTTTGTAAGTGCCAATCTTGTTCGCCACATCGCCGTTGGCGGCCACGCGGTCAGCGCCGACCAAACACAGGTTCACTTCGCCTTTGCGGAGAAAATATCCGGCGGCGTTATCGGCGATGATGTCGTAAGAAATGCCTTTCTCCTTCAACTCCCATGCGGTGAGCCGCGCACCTTGCAGACGCGGGCGGGTTTCATCCACCAGCACATGAACTTTTTTGCCCTGCTCGTGCGCGGCGAACACTACGCCCAGCGCGGTGCCCCAATCCACGGCGGCCAGCGCGCCGGTATTGCAATGGTGCAAAATCACATCGCCATCTTCCACCAGCGCCGCGCCGTGATAACCCATGCGGCGATTCAATTCCACATCTTCATCGGCGAGTGTTTGGGCTTCGGTCAATAACATCTCGCGAAGCCCAACGGCGGTTTGTAGGGGCGACGCATGCGTCGCCCCTACAGCCGCCTTAATTAAGCGGTCAACCGCCCATGCCAAATTTACAGCGGTAGGGCGGGCCTTTTTTAGAAACACCGCCGCTTCATCTATATCTTTCAACAATTGCGCGCGGTCAGTGGCTTTGCTTTGTTGCGCCGCGAGTGCCAGCCCAAACGCCGCCGCCGCGCCGATGGCCGGAGCGCCGCGCACGACCATGTCGGTAATGGCGCGGCCCACCGCGCGGTAATCGTGATATACCGGGGTCTCAAAGCGGTTGGGCAAAATGCGTTGGTCAATCATCCGCACGCCGTTGTCGTGCCAGTCTACGGTACGCATAGGTTCTCGGCCCCCACCCGGTCCCTCCCCTGTTCGCGCTCTTCAGCGACGGGGGAAGGGCCGGGGAGGGGGGCGCATAAAAACCGCTCTCAGTGCGAGAGCGGGGAAGGTCAAGCGGCGAAATGATAACACGCGGAGGGAGAGGGTGTCAAAGATAAACCGCCTAATTTTCTTGAGGCGGCACAACCTTTTCCAGCACAGCGATGAGGGGCGGCAAATCTTCAACCACCGTCTGCCACAAGATGTCGAAATCAATTTCGTCGTAACCATGAATCAGGCGGTTTCGCAT
Organism: uncultured Anaerolineales bacterium; assembly: GCA_964443795.1. Taxonomy (GTDB): domain Bacteria; phylum Chloroflexota; class Anaerolineae; order Anaerolineales; family UBA6663; genus DATDRS01. The sequence goes on from CAYUFY010000087.1 coordinate 4,943, forward strand.
CCCCACAATCATCGGCCAAGCAACTTCGGGGTATTGCGCTTGAGCTTCTTTGGGAACCCGATTAGCCGCTTCGCCCAACATGGTTATCAAATGCAACAAAGCGAGTTCAAGCAATCGGTCCGAATCCAAATCGGCGCGTTGGCGGCCTTGCGCCAAGGCCACCGCCTCCCGCGCATATGGCGCAAACGAATCGCGCTTTCATGCTCCGACATACTGCGCTTGCGCCTCCGCGAGAACGTTCTGGCGGAAATAACGGCTAATGGACTTGGGGGTATTCATATCCACCTTGCGCCCGCCGAACAATTTTGAGAGTTCGAGTTCCATCCCCGCCAGCCGGATTAGCCCCGGAATATGTTCCGGCTCAAACTCTACCAATACATCAATATCGCTGTCCGGCCCAAAGTCATCCCGCAAGACCGAGCCAAACAACGCGAGTTTGCGAATGTGGTGCTGACGACAAAACTCGGCCACTGGCTCAGGGGGGATTTCAATCTTGGCGTGCGTGGAAATTAATGCGCTCATATCCAATCTCAGTCCCAACAAGCACAGTATAAACGTAGTCCAAAGGCAGGGCAACCATCTGACTCCCTATGCTATTATTCATCACATGACCGCCCGTCGTCGCCGCTTCCTCCTGCTTCCGGCTTCTTTCCTCCTTCTCCTATCCTGCGCGCGCACTTCCTTCTTTCCCCCCACCGCCAGTCCGTCCCTCACGCCCACCCTCGCCCACACCCCCACACTCCCGCCCACTATCACCCCGCTCCCCACGCTAACCCTTACTCCCTCGCCCACGCCCCTCCCGCCCGCGCGGATTGAAGCCGCCGACGCGGCGATGTTGGCCGGGGATTGGGAACACGCGATTAGGGATTATCAGGCTTTGGCGAATGCTGGCCCGGGGATTGCCCTCCCCGTCGGGGATACGCCCGCCCCGACGGTTGACCCGGCCCTAAGCGAATCGGCCTGGCTCGGGCTGGGGCAAGCGCATTTCAATAACGGCAACCCGGCGGGCGCGGTAGACGCGTGGAACACGCTCCTCCAACAATTCCCAGAGTCCGCCCTCGCCGCCGACGCGTATTTTTTATTGGGCGAGGCCTATCGCCAAATCAACCCGGCCCAGGCTATCGCGGCTTACCGCGCTTATCAACGCTTGCGCCCCGGCGCGATTGACTCGTATGTCGAAGCGCGGATCGGTGAGGTGGCGTTTGGTTTGCAGGATTATGCCACCGCCGAGCAAGCCTATCTCGCCGCCATCCGCGCCCCACGCGCCGACGCCAATGAGACGTTGAACTTGCGCGAGCGGTTGGCCGAAACCTATCGGGCGCAAGGCCAAAGCGCCGAGGCCCTCGCGCAGTACGCGACCATTTATCAAACCACCGACCAGAACTGGCGCAAGGCGCGCATGGACAATCTCATCGGGCAGGTGCTGTATAACACCGGGCAACCGGACGCGGCATACCAAAAATTTCTGGACGCGGTGAACAACTTCCCCGAGGCCGCCGACTCGTTTTCGGCGTTGGTCACGCTGGTCAATGACGGCGTGCCGGTGAACGACTTGCCACGCGGCCTGACCAATTATCACGCCGAGAATTATGACCCGGCACTGGCCGCGTTTGACCGGGTGATTGGCGCCAACGCCGAGGGGGCGGACGAGGCGCTCTACTACAAAGCCCTCACGCTCGCCGCCCAAGGCCAAGACGCACTCGCCATCACGGCGCTTCGCCAACTGCTCGCCGACCACCCGACCAGCGATTACTGGACCAAGGCTTATTTGCAAATTGCGTTCATCCAGCCGTACCCCGACGACACGCAGACCTTTCAGGCCTTTGTGGCCGCCGTGCCGCAATCGCCCGACGCGCCCGATGCGCTCTACCGCGCCGCGCGACTGTGCGAGCGCAATCAAGATTTTCAATGCGCCGCGTTGTTGTGGACCAAAATTGCGCTCGACTACCCCAACTGGGAGCGCGCCCTCGACTCGGCCATGCAAGCGGGCATTGTCTTTTATCGCAGTGGCGATTTCGTCACCGCCGCGCAACGGTTCGAGATGGCCGCGACGCTCGGCGGCGATAGCGACGGGCAGGCGCGGGTGTGGCTGTGGATCGGCAAGGTCAAGGAAAAACTGGGGGACGCTGAATCCGCGCGGCAAGCGTGGACCCGCGCGGCGCTGGCCGACCCACACGGCTACTACTCCCTACGCGCCGCGCAACTCCTCAACGGGCAACCGCAACTCTTCGTGGCTTCCCCCCATTACACTTTCGCGTTTGATGCCGCCGCCGAACAAGCCGAAGCGGAAGCGTGGTTGCGCGCGTCCTTTCCCCTGCTCCAAAACTACACCAACCTCAGCGATCTGCAACCCGGCATTTGGAAAGAAGCCCGCTTCGTGCGCGGCGCAGAATTGTGGCGGTTGGGCCTCCTGCCCGAAGCCCATGTCGAATTTAATAGCCTGCGCCTCGCCATGCGGGGCGACCCGCTGGCGATGTGGCAACTCGCGCTCTACTTCAACAAAATCGGCGCGTACGACTTGTCCATCCGCGCCGCGCGGCAAGTGGTGGACCTCGCGGGCCTCAGCGACTCGCTGGCGGCCCCGCGCTTTATCGTGCGCTTGCGCTACCCCGCGCCCTTCGCGGACTTCGTGCGCCCCGCCGCCGCCGAATATGGCTTGCATCCGTTCTTCATGTATTCCAAAATGCGCCTCGAAAGTTTCTTTTGGAAATACGCCTTCTCCTCGGCCTCGGCGCGCGGCCTCAACCAAATCATCCCCCCCACCGCCGACGACATTGCGCGGCGCTTGGGTTTAGAAAATTTCACTTACGCTGACCTCTATCGCCCGGCGGTCTCCATCCCTATGGGCGCGTACTATCTTTCTTTCGTCGGCCAAACGGTGGAGAACGATTCCGCCGCCGAGCTCGCGGGTTACTACGCCGGCCCCGGCAACGCCCAAGTCTGGCGCGACCTCTCCGGCGGCGACCCCGATTTATTTATCGAAGTCATCCGCCTGCCCGATGCGAAGAATTATGTGCAAACGGCGTATGAGTATTTTCAGGTGTATCGGGAGTTGTATGAGGAGTGAGGAATGAAAAGTAAAAAGTGATGCGTGTGCATAGTGCGTGATTATTGAAACCTCCTTACCCACTTACCTACTTACGCACTTACCCACACCCCCACACTTACACACCGCCTCGCCCCATGCTCCCCCGCTCCCCCGCTCCCCTGCTCGCTCTGCTTCTCATCCCTATCGCTCAAATCGCCGCGCCGCTCTTCATCTCGCCTTATAACTCCGCCGACCCGCTCGAAAAATTCCTCGTCTTCACCGCCGCGCCGCGCGAGAACGTGCCGGATGGACAAATCCATTGGGTGGATTTGGAAGTGCCGGGGATTGACACGCTGGGGCCGGATGGCAAAGTCCGCAATATGTGTCCGGGTGAGGGGCTGGCGTGGTCGTTGGTCGGCGGCGACCCGTTTGGGGGCGAGCAGTTCGTGGCAGTGGAATGTGAAGGCGCGGCCAACGGTTGGCAAATGCTGGCCTTTCACTTGTGCCGCGTGGGTGTGGAACAAAGCGCGGATAACGCCAACCGTCGTTACACACGCGTCCTCTCGGGCGCGGTCATCGCTGAAGAGTGCGGCGGGCACACCCATCTCAGCCTCGGTTATTGGGCCAATCTCAACGCCAAAAAAGAATTGCCCTGCCCGCAATGGTATGTGCAAGAACGTTATTGGGTGAACCCCGCCTGTCTCGCGCAAGCCACCACCCTGCCCCTCGCGGCCAACGCTTTTTGGCTCGGCGAAGACGATTGGGAACTGCGCCTCCTCACGCCCAAAATTCTCGACCCTCTGCGGCAGGGCGCGCTGGCGTTGGTGGTCATCGGCCTGGCGCTATATTTTTTGCAGGGCCTGTGGCGCGCGCCCCGCCCCGAAAACCTGAACACCAAAGACAGTCCCGCCTTCGAGGTCTCCTTTAAGAGCGGCGCGGGGTTGTGGTTCCTGGTCTTCCTCATCGTGCTCTCCACCGGGCCGGTGTGGCCGGTGGGCGGCGCCTACTTCGGCGGCTACGTGGCCGATGAGCAAAAATATCGCGCGCTCGCCGAACGCGTGGGCTATGACGATTGGCGCTTGCTGGCCGCGTTTTATGCGGTGGCCGTGCCGCGCGATGAAACCGGCCACCCGACGCGGGACGCAACCCGCGGAAAAATCTTTCCCCCCGAGGCCGCGGCCGCCATCCCGTTCGGGGAGACGAACACCACCCAGTGGGATCTGGTGGACCCGACGGCCCCCGGCCCCCACGGGCAGTACCGCGCTTGGGATGCGGTGGTCGAGCGCTGGCCGGTCAGTTGGTACGAGCGCAACCTCCTCGGGTTAAGCATTTCCCGGCAGGCCCAGCAACAACGCGCCGGGTTGCGCGCCATCACCGCCAGCCCCGCCATGCTCAGTCTCGGCCTGCGCTTGGGAAAAATCATCCGCGCCGAAGATCTATACGGTTCCTCGGCGGGCGCGGTGGGCCGCACGCAAATCCTGCCCAATTACTTTGCCGAAGGTCAACTGTGCGGGGATCTGCCCTCCAAAGATGTGTGGAATGACCCGCTGGCCGTGGCCGAATGCACCACGCGCTACCTCACGGTGAGCGGCTGTTGGGGCGACTGGTGGAGCAATGGCGACGTGTGGTCGGCGCTGTGCGGTTACAACCCCGGCGCCTGGAACAGCGCCCCCGACCAGTGGTATTGGAGCGTGTTACAAGACCGCATGACGCGCCTGACCGCCGCGAGCACGGGCCTTAAATTGCAAACCACGTCCAATTCGGTGCCCGCCCCCGCCGCCTACGAAAACAACGTCTCGACCCCCATATTTGGCTTGCTATTTACCCAAGCCCTGCTCGATGGCGGTCAGAGCGCTTATCGTCTGCCCGCGCCTTTTAACCAGTGGGTGGCGCAACTGGCCCCGCAACTGGCCAATCAACGGCAGGAAATCCACATGTTTTATCGGCTTTTCCGGGCCTGGGTTTTGGTCTATTACCCCCCCCCAACCTTACTTGCGCTAGGAGTCCATCTCTAATACACTATGGGCATTCTAGATTGTGAATTTTTGAGGTAGCCATGAAACAAATCACTGATACTGTCAATAGTTTTGTCGCTTTCATCGTTGCAGTTGGCCTGATCTGTCTGTTCAGTTTTATCTTCCTGCTAGCCAGCGCCCGCCTGAGCAACAGCACGCTCGGCAGCCTGCTCGCGCAATCGGCGGGGGAGACAGCCCGCATGGCCCGCACCGAGAGCGTCTCGTTCTGGGGCCAGGTGGGCGGTGAAGTCGCGTCGGGCCTGGGCTATGGCCGCCAGCCGCTCTCGACCGGCGGCGTGAACCCGGTGGTGACGCCCATCGTTATCGTGGCGACCATCGCCCCCTCCAATGGCGGTAGCGGCTCACCCGCCCCCACCGCCACGCCCCTGCCGACCTCCTTCATCCGCAGTTCGCCTTATTCCGAAGGTGGTCTGTTCCTGTGGCGCGGCCTCGATGCCAATGGCCAGGGTTTGCCGTTGGGCGCCAGTCTCGAACAGGTGCTCCAACAGGCGCAATTTGCCCTCAACCAAAACTCCGGCGACCTGCTGGGGCAGTGGCTGGTGAAGATGGTCAACAATTGCCGCCCGCTCTACGACCAAATGGTGAACGCCAATTATCAGGACCCCACGCAAGCCGCGCTCATCATCTCCGCCGCCGACTCGCTCATCGCCCAATGCAACCCGCGCCTATATGCGGCGTATGCCAACAAACGCTGGGCGCAGTTATCGCAGTGGGTTTCACAATTACCGCTGGATGAATCGCAAGCCACCACCCTGCTCACCGGCTTGCAGATCAAAATCATCGGCAAGATTGACGGCCCGGCGCGCGCCACCCGCCCCGAAGACCATGTGCAAGTGATGGTGCAGGGCTTGCCAGAATTCGGGCTGGCCGAGCGCTCTATCGTGTTGAGTGTGGCGACGGTGGATCAACTGTTGGGCGCGGGGAACTGGACCCTGGACGGTGGGCCGTACCCGGTGGGCACGGGCACACTGTTCCCCAGCAACGCCGCTGAACCCACCCAACCCAGCGAGGCCGATCTCACCCCGCCCGTGGTCAACCCCGGCGCGGGTGGCGGCCCCAGCGGCCCGGCGGCCCCGGTGACCAACAATGGCAAGTACGTCATCCAGAGCGGCGACACCCTCTACAGCATCGCGCGCAATTTCAACATCACCCCCGAGGCGCTCATCAACGCCAATCTCAACACCGTCGGCTTCAACCCCGATTTCATTCAACCCGGCCAGGAATTGATTATCCCCACGCCTTAGGCTTACACGGGTGGCGGTCACCTCAAATTAGTTTGGAGATTTCACGATGAAGAATCTTTTGGAAAAGTTCTCGGCTTACATCATCGTCGGTATTTTTACCGCGTTGTTTTGGGGCGTGACCTTTATGATGTGGAGTCAGGCGGCGCGGCAGTTGGGTGGCGGCGCGCCCAATATCGTCCTCACCATCTTCGCCCTGCCCCTGCCCTTTCTGGGTTACTGGGTCTACATGAGCGCGCAGGGTGAACAGGCCGTCTTCAATGTCCGCACCTTTTCCGGCGCGCAGGTGCTGGCGCTCATCTTCTGGGCGGTGGCGATTTGGTGTTGGTTGCAAGCATACACCTGGTATCTGCTCGTTTCCGACGTGACCTTTCTGGTCATGTTCATCATCCTCCTGTTCCCCTACACCTCGCTCATGCGCTCGTTTGTCCACACCGGCAACCAACCCAGCGGCATTGTCAGTTGGGGCGATAGCTGGCTCAAATGGATGGGCAACGGCGAATCACACCGGGGCACGCTGGTGCTTCTGGTCTTCGTGTTCTGGAGCATCCTCTTCTGGAACTGGCCCAACCCGTCGGTGCGCGCCTACCCCACGGTGATCACCATCCCCGTTTGGGGTTTGCTGACCATCTTCGGGCTGGTGCTTCTCCGCAGTTTCTTCTTTCGTCAGACCAACTTGCCGGGCCAGGAGGTGCCGGCGGGGGACCCGAAAAAAAGTCCCGCCAAGTAGCGGTGGCGACCGCCCTCACGGCCAGTGGGTCATTTATCCTTACTGGTTGATGCTAGTTTTCAATGGGGAATTTATTGGCTGGAGCCTGGCGCTGGCGGTGACACTCTTTGCCATCGCCTATGCCTTCTTCTTCATCCTCATCCATTGGGTTTGGATTATCCTGGCCGCCGGCGCGATCATGACTTACGGTTTCAAGTGGGCGCGTATCTTCCTCATTCGCATGATTGTGGACTACGACGCCGCCAATGGCAACGGGCTGGTCATCATCGAGCGCCTCCTGCCCCACCCCACGTTGCCCGAGACGGTGCAGTTCCCGCTCCAGCAAGCCGCCCAGGGGTCACCCGAGGTCAACACCAAGGGCCTGTTCAACACGTTTGTCACCCAATTCAAAGGGCTTAACTTCCTCCGCGCTTTAGTCATCGGCGACCTCACGCTCAAAGGCCCAGCCGCGCCGTTTGGCATCACCATGTACAGTATCAAAAACCCGGCGGGCGTGAAGGCCCGGCTGGAAGCGGACTGGAAAAAGATTGACACCCTGAACACCAAACTCCGCACCGACAAAGAACGCAACGAACAAATTGACCGCACTGCGGTGGGGGTGGCGCGCGGCCTAGTGGAAGGCTTTGCCGCGATTAGAAACGATTTGCCCAAACCCGAGACACTGCCCCTGCCCCCGCCGGAACCCGCGCCCCCCGAGCCAATGGACTGGGAACCCGCCTGGTCGCTCAAATCACGCGTGGCTGGCAAAGGCCGGGGACGGCCCGCTAAATACGTGCGGCGGGCACCCCAGCCCCCCTCCGACTCGGGGTTAGATGGGTCTGAGCTTAGCTCCCTGCCGAGCGGCGATGGTCCTATAGATCCAAACTTAGCCCCCTTCGGGTCAACCGACCTCACCAGTTTTTCCCCGCCCGGCGCGCCGCCGCAGGCTGATGGCACGCCCTCCCATCCGGAAGGCGATACCCCCCCCGCCACACCCCCCGCCGACCTTCCGGGGGATGATGGCCCGGCCCAGCCTTAGCCCAACCCACCTGCCCCCCGACACAGCATCAGTCGGGGGGCAGGTTAGTTCAGGGGCAGGGCAATTTGCCGCCGGGCTATTCCCCACAGCCTGCCAGCCAGCGCCATACCGCCACAAATGGCCTTGCCCCTAATTCAAGTGTCGGGCAAACTTCTCCGCTAATTTCACTTTGGGGGGCGCTTAGGGGGCGATTGGAGGGGAAGCCAGGGAAATAAAATTGACTCAGTGGGATAAGCGGCCTATATTAGACGGGGAAGAAAATCGGCGGGCTAATCGCCCGGCTTACGCGCCGGCCCCAGACAAATGGTTGGAGGCTCACCATGAAGGTCAAAGGCACGTCATTCAAATCCGCCTTAAGTTTCGTCAAACAAAAATTCGGGGAGGATAAACTCGCGCTGGTTTTGGCCGGGCTGGAGACTTCTGACCGCGCCCTGTTATCGAAGACCATCCTCGTTTCGGACTGGTACCCGTTTCGGCTGTACGGGAATTTTTTAACGGCGCTGGATAAAACACTGGGCAAGGGCGACGGGAAGTTGAGCCGTGAGTGCGGGCGGTTTGATGCCGAATTTGATCTGAACACCGTGTACAAAGCCTTTTATAAAATGACCAGCCCCCAATTTATCATCGGCAATGCGCCGTTGGTGTGGAAAGCATATTTCAATGCCGGGCGGGTTGAGATAGACAAACACGGGACCCAGGGCATAAATTTCAGAATCCGCGACACGGATGAATACGCCCCCATGGTCTGTCGCGAAATGGAAGGCTGGCTGGAGCGGACGGTGGAACTCTCCGGCGGGCGCCAGGTTGTTGCGAAAGAGATACACTGCCGCGCCCAGGGGGCGGCGTATTGCGAGTACAGTATTAAGTGGCAGTAGCGGGCATTATATTTGAGCGACACCTGATTCATTTGCAACAATCAGATTTCCGAAGTCTGCAAGATTTCGGAAATCGGTAGTGGCAACTTTGTAAGTGATGAATTTGAAAGACCTGTCAGGTGGGCGCCGCAAAACGCTGTTTTTTTTTCGAGGGCCGAATGCGCCCACCTGACAGGTCTAGCGCACCACCACTTACTTTGTTACCACTACCCGGAAATCTAGTTACAACACGCGCTTTCCATGAAACCCCCTAAGAAAACCCCCCACCACAATTGGCGACCCTTCAAAGAAGCCCGTGAGTTTGTGCATAGTCTTGGGCTGAAAAGGCGAGACGACTGGAAACAATGGGTCAAAGATGGTAAGTGTCCGAGCGACATCCCTACAAATCCCGGCAAGACATATAACAATAAAGGCTGGCGCGGGTGGGGTGATTGGCTTGGCACCGGAAACACAGCCAGTTTTAATATGATTTATCGCCCATTTGAAGAGGCACGTGAGTTTGCTCATAATCTCGGTTTAAAAAGCAAAGACGAATGGATAAACTGGTCGAAGAATGCTACTCGCCCCAAAAATATTCCGGCGAATCCTGCTGGAGTTTACAAGGGTGATGGATGGGCGGGATGGGGAGATTGGTTAGGTACAGGCCGCATCGCAACTTTCAACAAGGTATATCGGCCATTTGAAACTGCGCGCGATTTTGTTCGTCAACTTAACTTGAAAGGGCAGGCTTACTGGCAAGCCTGGGTTAAAAAAGGTGAGCTTCCACTTGATATACCATCTAACCCTCAATCGGTTTATAAGAACAAAGGCTGGTTGGGTTGGGGAGATTGGTTAGGGACTGGGCGTATTGCTAACCAAAACATAGCCCATCGCCCTTTTGAAGAAGCTCGTGACTTTGTGCGAAATCTTAAACAGCAAAGCCTAGGTGATTGGCGGGCATGGGCAAAAAGCGATGCGCGCCCAGATGACATTCCTGCTTACCCTAATGAGGTTTACAAAGATAGTGGTTGGAAGAATTGGGGCGATTGGTTAGGCACTGGTCGTGTAGCGCCTCAAAACATGGACTATTTGTCGTTTGAGGAGGCACGTAAATTTGTTCATAGCCTTGATCTTAAGAGTTCAACGGAATGGAAAAATTGGGTCAAGAGTTCAGCTCGTCCCAAGAATATTCCAGCGTCACCTTCAGGGGTTTATAAAAACAAAGGTTGGGAGAGTTGGGGCGATTGGCTAGGAACTGGTCGTATAGCCTACAAAAACATGGACTATCGCCCATTTGAAGAAGCTCGCGCTTTTACACGCAATCTAGGGCTAAAGAATACAGCTGAGTGGAAAGCATGGGCGAAGAGCAAGGCACGTCCCCAAGATATTCCTGTTGATCCCCAAAGTGGCTATAAAAACAAAGGATGGGTGAGTTGGAGCGATTGGCTTCGAACCAGAAATAGAAAGAGTGGCTATCGTCCATTTATAGAAGCCCATGAATTTGTACGAAATCTCAAATTACAAAACCAAAGCGATTGGCGTGCATGGGCAAAGAGTACAGATCGTCCAGATGATATTCCTGCTGACCCTCAAGGAACTTATAAGGGTAAAGGTTGGGTAAATTGGGGCGATTGGCTTGGAACAAGAAATCAAAAAGGAGGATACCTTCCTTTTGAGGAAGCACGTTCAATTGTAAGGAGCCTTGGATTAAAGGGTCGCGAAGAATGGCCAATTTGGGCGAGCAGTAATCAGCGCCCGAACAATATTCCAGCATCACCGAATACCGTTTATATAAATGATGGATGGGCAGGGTGGCCACATTGGCTTGGCTATTTTAATAGATGGAACAAAAATGCTGTGTTGAGTTTCCTGAACGGCATTAAATCTGTTCTGAAAGATTTGCAACCCGCTGAGCTTTACGCAATCATGAAACAGAATGGCATGATTGCATCGTCAAAAACGCAACATCAAAATACTCAACTCATCCAAAGCATCCGTGATCTCTGCTCCTCCCCCAACCCCGAAGCGGACTTTGAAAAACTTATCGCCGAAATCGAGCGCGAGAACCAACTGCTCGATGAAGACCTCCCCGAAGAACAAATCGCAGAAATAGATGTTGTCGAAACCAGTGGCGGAGAAGAACTGCCCGCCTTGCGCTCCCTGCAAGCCTTGAAAGCGGTGGATGAACTGGTGCAGGCGGGCATCACTTCGGATGAAGAGACGA
>CAYUFY010000088.1:0-15951 GCA_964443795.1 uncultured Anaerolineales bacterium
ACCCTTCAAACACTGTGTTAAGCAATTATGACGCCCATTTCCTGAGGTCCTGAGTCATGCGAATTTTCCTTGAATTTAATGAGAATCTACCGGGTGGCGCAAATAGGCGTCAGTTTCGGCTAGTCCGGCGGGCGAGCCAATTTCATAAAACCGCTGCGTCACTTCGTGCGCGGCCAGTTGGCCTTGTGCGAGAAGCGCCTGATACAAGTGCGCCAAATCCAGTGGGTCGCTGGGGGCGGCGGCAAAGGCCTCGGCGCGTAGAAGGCCCAACCCGTAATCAATGTATTCCATCTCCGGCACGCGTTCGCGCTTATCGTAGCGCACAATTTCGCCCGCGCGGTAAATGATGTTGCTGGTGTCCCATTGCCCGGCGTTGCGAAAGACCGTCATCAGCCCCAAGCGATGGGATGCGTGAAAAGCACGGGCGGCGGCTTGATAATCGCAATCCAAATACGAATCGCCGTAGAGCACAAAAAACGCGTCGCCCAACAAGGGCAGGGCTTGCCGCAACGCGCCGCCGGTGCCCAGCAGTTTCGGGCCATCGAAACTATACGTCACGTGTAAGCCTAAAGCCGCGCCATCGCCCACCACCGCTTGCACCTGCTCGCCCAAATGGCCGATACACAGCACCACGCGCTCAATGCCATTGCGGCGCAACAGCGCGAGTTGGTGCAGGATGAAAGGCTGGCCCGCCACTTCCATCAACACCTTGGGCGTTTGCGCGGTGAGGGAACCGAGCCGCGTGCCCAACCCGCCCGCCAAAATTGCCGCTGGCAGGCTCATGCCATCGTCACTTTCGTGCCTTCAAAATCAAAGCGGAAGCGCACTTCTTCCAACCCGGCTTTGCTCATCGCTTGGCGCAAACGCAAACGGTCTTCGGCGTAAAACAGCAAAAAGCCGCCACCGCCCGCGCCCACCAGTTTGCCGCCCAACGCGCCGTTGGCGCGCCCCAATTCGTACCATTCATCAATTTGCGGATTGCTCATGCCCTTGGAACGACGGCGTTTGTGTTCCCAATGTTCGTGCATGATTTCGCCGAGTTCTTGCGGGTGGCCGGCTTCCAGCGCCTTTTGCGTGCGCAGGCCGAGTTCCTTGGTGTAGTGCAAATTGTCAATCATCGCTTGGTCGTGTTGCAGACTGCGCTCTTTTTGATCTTTGAGAATGGTCCCCGCGCTCCGGGAAAAACCGGTGAAAAACAAAAGTAGATTGTCTTCCAAGTCGAACAGAGTATCCATGCTCACTTTGAGCGGCCACGCTTCCACCTGGCCATCTTTATAGAAACGGAAGCAGGTCAGCCCGCCGTAAGCGGCGATGTATTGGTCTTGTTTGCCAATCGGTTCGCCGAGTTTTTCAATTTCAATTTCGCACGCCAACTCGGCCAATTCATGGGGGTGGATGAGGCGGCGGCGATGGGCATAGAGCGCCTTGAGCAGCGCGGTGGTGAAACTGCCCGACGAGCCAAGGCCGGTGCCCGCCGGAATATCGGCCAAAGTGGTGATTTCGAGTCGCGGCGTTTTAAAAGCCAGCGCCTTAATCGCTTCGCGGATGATGGGGTGTTGCACGTCCGCGACGTTCTCAACATGTTCCAACTTGGAATACTTGAGAAAAATGCCTTGCACAAAGGGCCGCAATACGGTGACGTACACATACTTATCAATGGCCGCCGCGATGAGAAAGCCTTCATGGTCGCGGTAATACGAGGCCAAATCGGTGCCGCCGCCGCCGAGCGAAATGCGCAACGGGCTACGCGTGATGATCATAGCCAGCCTCCTGGTAAATGGTGGTCACCACTTGCAGCGCCGCGCGCGCGTCGAGCAAATTGGCGCTGGGCTGGCGATTTAGGCGGATATCATCCAAAAATTCACTAAACTCAATCTGCCACGATTGGTCACCCATTGGGTATTCCCAAATGGTGGTTTCGGGTGGGCCCATTGGCGGCAACATTTTGTAATAGGCCAGGCGCTCCACGCCATAACTGCCGCCGAGGCCCTCAATGTGTAATTTGGCGTCGCGCCCGTAAATTTCCAGCGAAAATAGATTCTTCCACTCGGTGCAACTGACGTGCAAAAAGGCCGTTTGCTGGTGCGCCGTTTTGAGTAGCAGGAAACCATTATCATCCACCGGCATCTGCCAATAATAGGTGTGGGCGGAGCCTTGCACACTGGTGAAATCGCCCAGAAACCAGCGCGCCAAATCAATGAGATGCACGCCCTGGTCAATCAACTCCCCGCCGCCGGAGAGGGCCGGGTCGGCGCGCCACTCTTTATCGTAGCCCAGCCGCCCACCATGCCCGTAGCGCCCGCGCACAAACATCATGGGCCCCAGCGCGCCCGTGCGGAAAAGTGCGTGCGCTTTTTGCAGGGCGGGGTGATAGCGATGATTGAACCCGACGCGCACTTGCACCCCGTGGGCTTGCGCGGCGGCGATGACGGGCTCAATTTCTTGCACATTGCGCGCGGCTGGTTTTTCCACCAGCACGTGTTTGCCGTGTTCGGCGGCCAAGCGTGTGATTTCCGCGAGATGGTTGTTGGTGGTTGCCACGACCACCATTTGTACGTCGGGATGTTGGGCGGCGGCTTGCCAATCGGTGGTGGCTTGCGCGCCAAAGGGTTTGGCCAAGGCTTGCGCGCGCTCAACGTTTAGGTCAGCGCACACTACCAAATGCGCGGGTTTCAAAGCGTCGGCGCGCTTTTTGCCAATCAAGCCACAGCCAATAATCGCAACACCGAGTGAGTCGCTCATGCCCGCTCTCCCCATGTTTGCCCTCGGTCTTTGGGCACAATGCGCCGAAGCGTGTAAATATCGCTGTTCAATTCGGCCTGATGTTGCGGCAGAGTTTCCCACGGGTCCCACGGCGCGCTGATGAGTTTGCCCGTAATGCCGTCGCTCGCGGCGGCGGCAAGAAACACCGCCAAGCCCGCGCCGGTTTCCAGCGGCGTGCCACCTTGCGCCTTAATCTGCACCATGCGGTTGTAAAAATTTGCGCCCACTTTTTCCGGCCCGGCTTCCAGCACTTCATCCAACATGCGCGTATTCAGCGCGCCGGGCGCAATAGCGTTGACGTCAATGCCCGCGCCGCGCGTTTCTTCGGCCAGCGTTTCCACAAAGCGCACGATGGCGGCTTTGGACGTGGCGTAGGCGCTTAGGCGCGGCAGAGGGTTGGTGGCTCCACCGCCTGACATTTGCACAATTTTGCCGTAGCCGCGCGCGCGAAAATGCGGCAAAAACGCGCGGCACATCAGCACCGAACCGAAGATGTTAATCTCCAACGCTCGCACCCACTCATCCCAATCGTTATCTTCGATAAGGCCTTTTGGGCCGTATACGCCCGCGTTGTTGACCAAAATATGAATCTGCTCAAACGCGCCCAACGCGGCTTGCGCCAATTGCTTCACCGATTCCGCGTTCGCCACATCACCCGTTTGCGCGAGAACGCGTTGCATGGGTTGGGCCAGCGCGGTCACTTCTTGGCGGGCGTGTTCCAGCATTTCGGCGTTGCGGGCGCACAGCACCACATTGGCTCCGGCTTGCACATAGGCGCGGGCCATCGCCAAACCTAAACCTTGGTTCGCGCCCGTGATAATGGCGGTGCGGCCTTGCAAGGAATATGCGCTCATGCTTGGGGTTTTCCTACGGCGGCGTAACGCAAATTTGCCTGATTTTCCAGTGTTTTGGCGAGGAAGCGCGCCACATCTACAACTATCGGTTGCGCCAGCGCGGCGCTTAATTCGGTGGCGCGGATGTCTTTATATTCCGGCCATTCGGTGGAGACCACAACAGCGTCAGCAGCGTGGGCGGCGGCCAGTGGCGTGGGGCACAATTCAATGTGCGCGGCCAATTCGGCGGGCAAGGTTTTCACCGCTGGGTCATGCGCTTGCACGCGCGCGCCTTGCCCGTGGAGCCACTCGCACAATTCCACCGAACTGGAACGGCGCAACGTATCCGTGCCGGGCTTGTAGGTTAGGCCCCACACGGCAATCGTGCGCCCACGCAAATCGCCCAATAATTGCTGGAGTTTGCGCCGCGCCCAATTTTTGTGCGCGGCGTTGCTTTGGCGCACGGCGGCCAACAGCGCGGTGCTTTGCTGATGTTGCGCGCCAATCTGATTGAGAAACGCAATATCGCGCGCCAACGTACCCCCGGCAAATGCGCCGCCCGGCCCGAGATACGCGCGCGGCCCAATGCGCGCTTCGCTCTTTAGGCCGCGTTCCACTTCCTTCGCGTCCGCGCCCACTTGTTCGCACAACGTCGCCAACTCATTGATGAAGGTCACCGACACGGCTAAAAATGCGTTGAGCGCGTGCTTGGTCATCTCGGCGGATTCAACCGACATCCATTCAATTTTATCGGTAAATGGCTGAAATAACGCGGTGAGCCGCGCGCGGTCGCGTTCTGTGCTTACACCAATCACCACGCGGTCAGGTTGCGTAAACACTTGGAGGGCTTTGCCCAAGCGCAAATTTTCCGGGGAACAGGCGAAGGAGATGGCGGCTTCGGGGCAAGCGGCGTTACACAAATTTTCGAGCCGGTGCGCCGTGCCGACGGGCAGTTGTGATGAAATTAGCACGGTGGCCCCGTGCGGCAAATGTGGAAACAGCCGCGTCACCCGTTCCACCACAAATTCCACATCGGCGTGGTCATCGTCATCCACCGGCGTATCGTAGGCCACCCACACCACTTCGGGCGCGTCGGCCAAGGCGTTGGCAATGTCGGTGGTGAAGCGCAAACGCCCTTCGGCCAAACCGCGTTTAACCAACTCTTCCAAGCCCGGCTCAAACAGCGGCGGTTGCCCGGCCTGCAATTTGTGGATGGTCGGCGCGTCAAAATCGAGGCCCACCACCGCATGCCCGCCGCTGGCGAGGCACGCCGCCGTCACCGTGCCAAGGTGCCACAAACCCAACACGCAAACTTTCACGCGCGCGCCTCCATCACCCACGGGTTGGCTTGCAAGTATTGCAAGGTGCGGATAATACCTTGCTGAATGGTCAATTGCGGTTGCCAGCCGAGCGCCCGAATCTTGGCGGTGTCGAGAAAAATAAACGGGCTATCGCCAATCCAGCCGCGTTCGCCGCCGGAAAATTTCAGTTGCGGCGTAAGGCCCAAATGCCCCGTAATCCAGCCAATCGAATCGGTCACTTGGCAGTATTCATTGGTGCCCAGATTGAATACATTTACTTTGCCAGTGGCTTTTTCAGTCGCCATAAACATCGCGTCAATGCAATCGTGGATGTAGAGATACGATTTGCGTTGTTGCCCGTTGCCCAACACGGGCAGTTCGGCGGGGTTGGCGAGCAGTTTCTTGTAAAAATCGAACACATGCCCGTGCGTGTAGCGTTCGCCCAAAATGGAAACGAAGCGGAAGATGTAGCCCTGAAACCCGAAGCCTTCGCAATAGGCTTGAATTAAGCCCTCGCCCGCGAGTTTGGACGCGCCGTATAAAGATGTTTGAAGGGGAAAGGGCGCGTGTTCCGGGGTGGGGAAGATTTCCGGCTCGCCGTAGATAGACCCGGTGGACGAGAACGCAATGCGCTTCGTGCCATTGGCGCGCATGGCCTCCAACACGTTGAAGGTGGCGATGGTGTTTTGTTCTAAATCTCTGCGCGGGTGTTCGGTGCCAAAGCGCACATCGGCGTTGGCGGCAAAGTGAAAAACAAACTCACTACCCTGCATGGCGGCGGTCAGCGCGGGCAAATCCAGCACATCGCCTTGCACAAATTTAAAATTGGGATTGGGGCGAGCGGCCTCCAAAAAGCGGATTTGCCCGGTAGAAAGATTGTCGTAGGCGATGACGGTGTGGCCGCGTTGCAATAAGCGATCCACCACCGTACTGCCGATAAAACCCGCGCCGCCGGTTACAAAATATTGGCTCATAAATTACTCAAGAATTAAATCTAAATGGGTTTCGTTAACCACCAAGGTGGGGCGTTTGGCTCCGCGCGTTCGCACATGCATGCCCATCTCCAAACACGTCAACCGCGCAATATCGGCCAAATCGCCGTCGCCATCAACCGCAATCTCTCGGCAACCTAACTGTTGCGCCTGCGCAATCAGCGTTTTCGCCCGCGCCCGCGTCTCGCGATACAGCGTCATCCCATAATTCAGCGACTCCATCGCCAATTTGGCGCGGAGTGCAATCCCCGATGGCGTGAGAATGTATTGCAAGCGCCGCCGTTGCAATTGTTTGGCGTGTACATAACCTTTTTTGATGAGCCGTTGCAGGGCAAAGTTCACCGTGCCCACCGCTACGCCCAAAGATTCTGCCAAATCGGCTTGGGTCAAATCGGGGTTGGTTTCCAATTGCTCCAGGATATGGAGTTCACGAGCGGGGTCGGCGAGGGGTTTGGGCATAGGCTAAAATTCAATAAATGAATTATAGACCATCCCCAAAGAATTGCAACCCCCAAAATAAAATTCACCCGGCTTTTATGCCGGTGTTCTCGCCCCTAATAAACTCTCAATCCGGGCCACGACCATTTCGGTGGCCACATCATTGAACCCTCCCTCTGGAATAATCACATCCGCATACCGCTTCGAAGGTTCGACAAACTCCAGATGCATGGGGCGCACGGTGCCGAGGTATTGTTTGATCACCGACTCGGCTGAACGCCCCCGTTCGGCGATGTCACGCTGGAGGCGGCGGATGAAGCGCAAATCGGCATCCGTGTCCACAAAGATTTTGACATCAAAAAGCGCTCGCAAATTGGGATCAGCGAAAATGAGAATGCCTTCGACCAAGATAATGGGTTGGGGTTCAACGTGCCGCGTTTGCGAGGTGCGAACATGATGGGTGAAATCGTAAATAGGGAGTTCGGCCTCCCGCCCGGCTTTCAACGCCCTAACATGTTCAACCATTAGATCTGTATCCAACGAGTCGGGGTGGTCCCAGTTGACCATGTCCTCCTGATTGCGGGGCATGTCAGCCAGATTGTGGTAATAGGAGTCGTGCGGGACGTAGGTAATATTCTCTGCCCCGGCGCGTTGCAGGATGACTTGCGCGACGGTAGTTTTGCCTGAACCGGTACCTCCGGCCAAGCCAATGAGGATGGGGGCTGACGACATGCGGGGATTATACCAATCACTGGCCGGATAAATTGGAAAGTTGCCAGATGCTCACTTTAGAACACCAACGTAGCAATCGAATGCGGCCGACTAGTCGTGTCAGCCGCTTTTCCGCTGATCCATAGCGTGTAATCCAGCGCTTTGTTGACACTGTAGCACGATGGTCGCTGGTGCAATTATGCCCCGTCAGGGTAAACTTCCGGCATCGGGATTATCGGGTGTTTGTCCCCTTTGCGACCATCCAAAACTGGGTGGAAGCCGGGGGGAAAAAGGCGCGGGAACGCTTCGAAAGCGATTACAGTGACTGGGCCTTGCAGGATTTTTCCGGGTATGTGGCCGCGGATGAGTTATACGACGGGCCATTCGTATCTTCTCAATAATTCGGGGTAAACATCCGTTCTAATGTATTCTGGCCGCCATATACGTGGCTTATTCATTGCGCCATCTCCGTATATGGCAGTTGAAGGTGTGGTACAAATGTTCAACCGCGATTTATTGAGAAGTTACGGCCATTCTGTATTCTGTCACTGGTCGATAACCAGACCTTCAAGCGCCTGGATTATCAGGTGCTCGATCACGATGCCAAACAAACCGATATTGTGGCGTTCTTCCAACGCTTTCAAGCGCGCTTACAGGCCCGGAATTTGCAGGTCAAGGCGATGACCACGGATGGTTCGAACTTGTATCCCGGGGCCATTCAAACGGTGTTCGGGGCGGTGCCCCACCAGGTCTGTCACTTTCATGTGCTGCAGGACATCACCCACGC
Source organism: uncultured Anaerolineales bacterium (assembly GCA_964443795.1). Lineage (GTDB taxonomy): Bacteria > Chloroflexota > Anaerolineae > Anaerolineales > UBA6663 > DATDRS01. The sequence goes on from CAYUFY010000088.1 coordinate 7,826, forward strand.
CATCTTGCAGGCCGTCGCGCAGGCCCGCAAACAACTAGCGACCAAGCACTCCAAACGCCGGCGTGGACGGCCTACCCAACGCGAGCGGGCGGCCGTGCGCCAGGCGCAACGTCGCCAAGACAAAATCGCGGACCTGTTCACCTATCGCCATCTCTTTGTGCAACGCCACCTGACCGACCCTGAACGGGCGACGCTCCAGCGTATCACGCGGGGCTGGCCGCACTTACGCGCCCGGCGCGAAATCATGGAGCACGTCTATCAGTTGTTTGATCGGCGATGTCGCACCGCCCTCGCCAAACTGGCCCGCCTGCGCCAGCGAGTCAAACGCTTCAAGCAACTCGGGCAAGCCTTGCGGACGTTGTTTTCGCCTAACCTGGAAAAGGCGCTCACCTTTCTCGATGATCGTGCGTTGCCGTCTACTTCGAATGCCGTGGAACGTGGCAACCGCCGGTATCGCAAAATGCAGAAAGCGGTTTACCGCGTCCGCACCCACGCGCATGTGATTGCCCGCTACGCGCTGGACTTGTTGCGCGAGGCGGGGGCCCCAACCCGGCGGCGGCTGTTGGCGTTACTCCAGCTTGACCGAGGCACCTCACCCGGCGGTGCACGACCATGATGCTACAGTGTCACTTATTTGCTCGGGGGCCGCAAATAGCGGCGGCGGTTATTGGGCGGGCGGTTACGGCTAGGGAGCCGCCGGCGGCGTGGCATTGGCGGCGCTTCGGAAGGTCAAGAGGCCCACGACCACCGGGATGGCGATGAGAATCAGACTCACGCAGATGGCGCCCAGTCCAAATATCAACGCCGCAGTGGGGTCACTGCTTCCCATCATATCAATATCGGCGCCAGGGATTTGACTGACCCCCGCCATGATGACGCCAAAGAAGCAGGCAAATAAACCGGGACAGCCGCACATGACAGCGGTAGCGATGGTGGCGATTAGGGCAGTATTACGATTCATAAAATAGGCTCCTGAATGGTTGCATCTTACACCCAAACGCTTGAAAAAGCGTTGACCAAAGCGGCAATTTCAGGTAAGATTTCGCCCGTTCGACCGGGCTGGCCCGTGAACACGCGGGAGACAGCCCTTTTTTTGCGGAATTTGCCATGCCCACCCCTCAACCTGTCCTCCCCGTCGAAGAACCGCTTTTGGATGATCATATCGCCGATAACGCCAGTGTGTCGCAAGGTCTGGCGGAGGTGGTGAAGGCCGCCACCGTGGTGGTGGAGCAAAGCGGCGCGAATCGCGTGTATGCCGATGCGGTGGAGGTGAGCCAAAGCGGGGTGAGCTGGGTGGAGGCCAACCAGATTGATGTGCGGCAGGGTGGGATCGGACTGGCCCGCACCCAGACTTTAGACCTGGCCCAAAGCGGCGCGGGCGTGATTTTTACGGACGAAGCGCATCTGACCCAAAGCGGGGTGGGCGTGTTGGTGGCCGAACACGCCGAATTGACTCAGGCGCGCGCTGTGATTTTGCTGGCACGGGAGGTGCATGGTGACGTGCAGACCGTGCTGGATACACGCGGCGCGGCGGTGGCGGGGATGGCCGCCGGGGTGACGATTGGCATTTTGTTGATGGTCGGCGGGCTGTTGGGCCGCCGGAAAGCCTAGGCGCGGCGAAACCCCGCCTAAATTTTTTTAGTGGAGCGAAGGTACTCGGCCTGACCGAGGAGAGGCGCTCCGGGAGAAAACCAAGATGGAAAAACCAAAATTAGTGGCAACCAAACGCACCGTGACCGGCAAGCAGGTCGGCCAGCTCCGGCGGGCTGGCAAACTGCCTGCGGTGGTGTATGGCAAAGGGGTGGAGCCGATGGCGATTGAAATGGACGCGCGCGAGGCTTCACGCGTCATCCGCCACGTGCACGGCGCGCAATTGTTGGATATGGTCGTGGACGGCCAGACCCATAACGTGCTGTTGCAAGACCTGCAACGCGATTCAATCAAGGGCCATTTTCTGCACGCCGATTTTTATGTGGTGGACATGACTCAACCCATTCGTGTGCGCCTGCCCATTCACCTGGTCGGCACGTCGTTTGCGGTGACCTCGCTCTCGGGCGTGTTGGTGCACGGCATTACCGAGTTGGCTGTGGAATGTTTGCCCGCTGATTTGATTTTGGCGGTGGACGCGGATTTGGGGGCGCTCAAGGAAATCGGCAATGCGCTCCATGTGCGCGACCTGTATTTGCCGAAGAGCATCAAAGTCCTGGCGGACCCGGATGACTTGGTGGCGCGCGTGACCTATCAGGCGAAGGAAGAGGACCTCTCGACCCCGGTGGGCGCGGTGGCCGCGGAAGTGGAAGTTATCGAGAAGGGCAAGATTGAAGAAGAAGGTGAAGAAGGCGAAGCCGCGCCGGCCAAGGGTGGGAAAGCGGTCGCTCCGGCGGCCAAGAAGTAATTGGCTGAATGCGATTAAACGCAACGGGCTGGAGGCAACTCCAGCCCGTTGTGCTTTAAAGCCACAGGATGCCGGGGGTTACAACAGGGGTTTCATGGTCTCGAAAAAATTCAGCATGATCCGCGCGGTGACGCCCCAGATGGTGTGCCCCTGATAGTGGAAATAGTACACCGGGATGCGGGGGCCGCTGATGAGCGGGGCGTGATATTTAATTTCGCAATGGGCTGGGTCGGTCAGCCAGCGCAAAGGCACGCCAAAGACTTCGGAGAGTTCAGCGGTGGAGAGGGTAAAGGAGTAAGGCCACGGCAACACGCCCACCACCGGGGTGATGCGATATTGGGTGACACTGAGCAGTTCATCGAGGACGCCCAACACGGTGACATCGGCGCGGCGCAAGCCAATCTCTTCTTCGGCTTCACGCAGGGCGGTGTCAATCCGGGAAGCATCAGTGTCATCCACCCGTCCGCCGGGAAAGGCCACCTGACCTTTATGGTCTTCGACGGTATGCGTGCGCTCGGTGAAGAGGAGATGCCATTCGTCGTTCGCGCGGTAGAGCGGGATCAACACTGCCGCCGGGCGGGCAACCCATTCCGGGTTCACTCCGGCCTGGCGGGTGGCGAGAAGCGCGCGGAGACGGTCGGGGAGTTCGGTCATCAAGTCAGCCGGAAGGATTAGGGTGGCCGTTGTCTTATTCCAGCGTCACCGCATTCTGAGTGATCACTTGGCGGTACCAGAAGGCGCTGGCTTTGGGCAGACGTTGTTGGGTTTGATAATTAACCCACACCATGCCAAAGCGCTGTTTGTAACCCCTAGCCCATTCGTAGTTGTCCATGAGCGACCATTGGAAGTAGCCGGCCAGCGGGACCCCGGCTTGAAGGGCGCGATGCGCGGCCGCAATATGCCCGCGCAGATAAACGATGCGGAGATCATCTTCGATTTGGCCGTTGAGGTCGGGGCCGTCGGCATAGCTGGCGCCGTTTTCGGTGATAAACATTTTGCGCGGGTTATAGTTGAAGTGCAATCGGCAGAGCAGGTCGTAGAGACTGTCGGGGTAAACCTCCCAACCCATTTCGGTGGGGTTGGGTTCGGGGAAGACGGTTTGCGGGAGGTTGTCGGGCGCGGTGGTGTCGCGGATGATGGTGCGATTGTAAAAATTTACGCCGAGGAAATCGGTGGGCGCGGCGATGGCTTCCAGATCACCGGGCTGGACGAATTCTTCCAGACCGGTGATGTAGCCCCGGGTGGTGTAATGGGCCACCACATCGGCAGGGTAACCGCGCGCATAGACCGGATCGATGAACCAGCGATTGAAGTAGCCATCATAATAGTTGGCGGCCTGGATGTCGGCGGTTGACGGGGAGGCCGGCACGGCCGGGTTGAAGTTGAGGGTGATCCCCACCTCCGCCCGAGGCGCGTTGCCCCGAATCACCGGGACAGCGAGACCATGCGCCAGCAAAACGTGATGCGAGGCCTTGATCGCGGCATTCCAATCTTTTAGGCCGGGCGCGTGCTCGCCAATCTGGTGGCTGAGGAAACTCACACACCACGGTTCGTTGATGGTGATCCAATGGTTCACCCGGTCGCCGAGTTTTTTACTCACGGTGTCGGCGAGTTCGACAAACGCCTCGGCGGAGAGGCGCGCGGGCCAGCCGCCCAGGTCTTGCAGGACTTGCGGCAGTTCCCAGTGGTAGAGCGTCACAAACGGCTTGATCCCGGCGTCCAATAACCCATCCACCAACTGGCTGTAAAAGTCCAGACCTTTTTGGTTCACCGCGCCCCGGCCCGCCGGGAGGATGCGCGGCCAGTTAATGGAGAACCGATAGGCTTGCAGACCGAGGGACTTCATCAGGGCAATGTCATCGCGCCAGCGGTGGTAATGGTCGCAGGCCACATCGCCATGGGTGCCGTCTTCGATCTTGCCGGGGGTGTGCGCGAAGCGATCCCAAATGGATTCGCCTTTGCCGTCTTCGTTCCACGCGCCTTCGATTTGATAGGAGGACGTGGCCGCGCCCCAGGTAAAGCCGTCGGGGAATTTTAACAACGTGTCTTTAGGCATGAATGATTTATCTCCGTTATGAATGTGAGCCGGGAGCTAATTCCGGTTTGATTTACTCACGCCCATCGCCCCCGCGCAAGGGGAACGACGAAGCCTAACTAACCGAAACGGAAAATGCGCTCAGCGGGCGTATGGCTAAATTGGGGTAGTGACCATTAACCGAGTAACCTCACCATCCCGGTTGAACAGGTGTTGGGAGATATCGGCCGCCAGCGCAGTGCCCTGGATTAACTGCCGATGCCCATCCGCAAATATAATTTCAAGGTGAGCGTCCGCGCCGGCCTGATACACGACTGGTGTTTGGCAGAAGGTGAAGGCCAAAGCGCCCGCGGGCAAGTCCAGCGCTTGCTCCTGCCCCAACACGTTAATATAAGTAAATACTGCGGTCTGCGAAGTCAGTTCCGCTGTTTTCAAAATTAGCGGATTGAACCGAAGGCCACCGTGTTCCACGAACACCCCCAACTCGCCCCAGCGGGTGAGAATTTCTTCCTTCACCTGGCCGGTCATGCCGGGTTGTTTGGCACCCTGCCCGGCGGGTGTGTGCGAATACGGGTCGGTGGGGAAAGCGCCATAGACTTCCGGCGATTTGTTGTAGCCCAGTCCCTGGCGGATAGCGTAATAAGCCTCTGCCAGTTGGGCAAGCAGGGCTGGCGGCTCGCCGTGGGCCACCGCCCGAAAATAAATCGCTTGAGTGGCCAACAGCAACTTGGACACCATGTGCCAGTAAATACTGCCCAAGCCTTCGTACGCGAAAAAGGTTCCCGAGCGGCCGGTGAAGGCATGGTGATTGAAAACCTGCTCAAACAGGCCCAGGATCAACTGCGTTTCGGTTTCCACTAGATTTGCATCGGCGGGGGTTTGCTTCAATTCCGCCAGAGCTTTTTTAACATCTTTAGCGTTGCGGAAATTGCCATTGAAATGATACACGCCGTTTATATCGCGGCTCACTAACGTCGCATCGTTGCGCTCAATCAGCGTGGCAATTAAAGTTGAGCCAGCCACCTGGTCGGCGGTCAGACAGTTTTTACGCAGGAAGCCGGGCAAGTCGCGATCGGGATAAAGAATGTAACTGTCTTGGTCAGCACGATACAGGCGGGAATGCCGCAAACTGTGGAGCAACGCTAACGCCTCGGCGCTGGATAACATGCCCGAGGACAGGATGGCGACCTGGCCCTCCAGCATTTCATCCAGTTGACCGATGATGGCCTGGCCCGGGGCGAAGTGCAGGACATTGTACGCATGGTACAGCGCATCCGGACGGCGGTTGGCGCGGAGCGAATGCTCCACGTATTGCCGCGCCAAACGCAAGCCAGCCACTACGGCGTTGGTGTCCAGCGCGGTGAATTCGCCGGAGAAACCGTGTGCGTAATAATGGGTGCGATATGCGCTCCCCACTTGTCCCAGCGCGTCCATGAACTCCCGGCGGTGTTCATCCGTAAAGGCCGTTGCCAAGCGCGGTGCATGGGCGTGTAAAACCGCAATGGTGGCGTGCACAAAATCAGCCAGCTCGCGCGTGACCGTAAATTCTGACGCGCCGCTCTCGGTCAAAAGCTCATCTACAAAAACAATGAAGCGGCGCAAGTAGCCGAGCGTCACTACCGATAGCCCTTTGCCCACGAGGGCGTTGTTGGCATCGTTCCACTCCGGGCGCTGGGTGTTCATCCAGATGCCACCTTCGGGAACGAGGTTGACCAGCTTGGCCAGCAACAGCGTGAGCAGTTTTTCGACCAAGTTAACGTGGAACACGCGCCCAGTGGCATCGGTGAACAAGCGCGCATCGGTGCCCAGTTGCTTGATCCCGGCCTGGATGCGCCCTTCCAGTTCCCAATCAAAACTAATGGTGTTGTAGGCATCTTCCAATAGCGCCGCATATGGTTTGATGCGATAGGGGACATTGGCATGGCTGAAAATGCGCCGCCCGAGCAGGCCCGGCAAACGTTGGGGGTGGAACTGGCGGGATATGGCTAAGAGTTTTTCGAGGTACACAATTTGGTGATCGCCCCAATAACCGATATTGGCCCACGGGTCATGCGGGGAGGGGGCTTCCCACTCAATGCCATCGCGCGTGAGGCGATACGGGTTGTAGCCATCGGCGGTGGTGGCATTGAGAAATTTACAAATGATGCCTTCCACAAATTCTGGGTACGACCAGGCCAGCGGTTCCCAGTTCTGGAAGATGTCGCGCCAGTTGCCCTGATAATCGAGACGGCGGGAGCCATCGGGCTTTTTGACATTGATAGAGAACTGATTCCACGGGCGACTGGGGTCGCCATGCCGCCGGCTGAAGGTGAGCGGCAAATATTCGTAACACAAGCGCTCAAGGTCAGCCGAGCCAGTGGCGGCCGCCTGCGCCAGCAATTGATCGTAGGTGAGTGTGGCGGGCAGGTTGGCAAAGAAAGCGGCTTGTTCGGACGCGACCACCTGATTGCGCACGCCAATAAAATTCACTAAATCAGCGCGCGCCACCTGATAGTTGTCGGCAAAAATGCCGCCCCGCAGGGTATTAAAGAGCACGTTGGCAAAGTGATGGGCGGTGCTGGGTTGGTCGGCGGAGAGCTGCAGGCCATCGGCGCTGGCAACGATTTTTTGCAGATCCAAAGTGCTTTGGGCGATATCGCGTTCAAGCGCCGCCTGCAATTCGCTCGGGTTGGCGCGCAAAGCGTGAATCAACCGCGCGACCTGCTGGCTATCCTGGTTGACATCGGCCACCAGGTGCCAATCTTTTTCAACGCCACCGGCTAAGTCTAAAGTGGCCTGAACCAGATAGGCGCCGCGCGCGCCACGAATATCGGTTTCGGGCAAAACCTCCGCGCCACAGCGGAAAGCCTCCAATTGTTGGGTGGAAAGCAGGTAGCCCGGGTGCGCCAGCCCAACTTGCCACACCGTGGTCGCTTTGAGCGACTCACTCGGCTCGGCCAAATCGGTCAAGGTGGAACTTAGGCTGAACAGCCCCAACCCGGTGAGCGGGGCTAGCTCGTTGCGTTTGTAAGCGTTGAGTAAGTTGCTAAAAATTGTTTGCAAGGCCGTGGTCGCCCCGTAGGGCAACAGGTTTTGCAACCCGTCAATGAGCGTTACGGCGCACGGCGCTTCGAGGTCGTTCTTCAGCCACCCCGTTTTGACAAACCCATATTTTTCACTGGTGCGCCAGGCGTACCGATACCGTAGCCCCAAGTCGTGGTTGATCTCTTCAAAGATTAATTTGTTGCCCAAAACATTTTTGTAGAGATTGCGCTCCAGCTGGTACAGGCCTGCATACCGCGCCGAAAAGGGTTCCCACACCTGTGTTTTCCCGGCGCGGGTGACGCGCGCCACTGCGATCGCCCCGGTGTTGGCGTAATTTTCCGTGACTTTATCATCTGTGTAATACGGGAACAGCGCCGACTCGGCATTGGCGCGCCCGGCGGTTAAACCGCCCGTGCTGGAGATGAACAGCCAGTGGTCAGAACCACTCACCAGGCTGATAAAAAACGGGGGCATCTGGTCATAATGCCGGATGCAATAATAGGCCTCACCGTCAATTGTCACATATTCGCCCCGAACCGCGCCAGCGGGGGCATGGAGCGGGCTTTCGCCCACGTAGAGTTGGGGATTTAATTTGGTCATCGGATCATTCCTGTGATGGGGTTAACATCAGTTGACATCTTTATAGCCTTTCGTATGTTTTTATGCTAAAAT